>NZ_CP028923.1:3953636-4261818 GCF_005166025.1 Mangrovivirga cuniculi | reverse complement strand
AATAAGTTTTCATTCTATCTTGATGAGAATGTTGCTGATTCAGTTAAAGAGTTGCCGGACCGTTTAGAATTTAAAGATGCGGGTGCCCTTTATAGATTATTATTATTTAACTCAACATTATTTTTGAACACTCCTTTAAATAAGGAAGATGAATTTGGTGAGATCAATAAAATAATAGAGCAGACTGATGCTAAAACTTTAATAGGCATACCAATAACAATAAGCAGTGAAGATTTTGGAGTGGTAACGTTTTTATCAAAAGAGAGACAAGTTTTTGACGAAGAGCTAGCCCAGTTATTACTCAACACAGGTATTCAGATTGCGCAATTTATCAGGATGAAAAACCTGGAAAATGATTTCATTGAATTGCTGGATGAAAAAGATGTTTTATTAAAAGAAATACATCATAGAGTTAAAAACAATCTGCAAACCGTCAGTAGCTTGTTGTTTTTGAAGTCAGCAGAAATCGATGATAAAAAACTGAAACAATTTTTTACTGATAGTAAAAACAGAATCGAAGCAATATCCTTAATTCATGAAAAGCTGTTCCATACGAAAGAATATAATTATATAAATCTTAAAGAATATCTTGAGGGATTAATATTAAATCTAGAAAAGTCTAATATAGATGTATCTTGTGATGTCAATCTTGTAACAGAAATAGATTCTATTACTGTTTCTACGGATGTGGCCATGAATTTTGGGTTACTGATCAATGAAATAGTTACCAATTCATTTCAACATGCTTTTGCAGGCAGAGATAAAGGAGAAATAAATGTTGGTCTGGCAAAGGAAAATGATATGTTACAGCTGAATATCCATGACGATGGAATCGGGTTTGATAAGGACAACATTAAAGAATCCATGGGCATGGAATTGATAAAAATGTTTGCTCTACAACTAGGGGGTAAAATAGATATAAATCCAATTCCAGGTGATGGGGTTTTTTATCATTTAGAAATCGAAATAAATGAATAAATACAAAATACTTATAATTGAAGATGCACAAATTATTGCACTTCATCTAAAAACCTTATTGAGTAATGTTGAACATTATGACATAAAAACAGCTTCAAATAGTGATGAAGCATTTAAGGTTTTTGAAAGTTTTAAACCAGACCTCGTCATTGCTGATATTATGCTTGATGATGGTGATGACGGTGTTGAAACAGTGAGGGAATTACAATCTAAGTATCATTTGGCTGTCATTTATTTAACAGCCTTGACAGATCGGGGAACTGTTGAGAGGGCAAAGACTACTCATCCTTATGGTTATTTAATGAAGCCATTCCAGGAAAGCCAGGTACTTACTACTGTTGAAATGGCCTTAAATAAATATTCGCTCGAATTAAAATTAAAAAATAGCGAAAGACAATTCCATGCAGCGTTTAGTTCTATTTCTGATGCAATGATGGTACTTGGTATAAATGAGGAAATAATTTTTTCCAACAGGTCAGCAGGTTCTTTTAGATGTTCAAATGGAGAAGACGATAATCTATTTAATTTTATTCAACTTGATGTTGAAAGTAAAGAAATACTAAAAAAGAATTTACAAGTCGCAAAAAGTAATATTCAAAATATACCTCTGGAATTACTCGAACTAACTAATTCAAATGGAGAAAAATGTTATATCGGAGAAGGGATGATCTCTCCGATCACTAACACAAAGAATGAGATCGTTAATATTGTAATATCGTTCAGGGATATAACAAAAAAGATTGAAGACAGAAGAAGGAAAGAGGAGATTGAAAGAAAGAGGCTAACCTATGTAATTGAAGGTCAGGAAATGGAAAAACATAGAATAGCCCGTGAAATTCATGATGGATTAGGGCAGATGTTGAATGCAATAAAATTAAATTTAAAATACATTCTTGAAGGAGAGGATAAAGAGAAATCAATTGAAACATTAAATTCATTAATAGAAGAAGCTATTCAGGAAACCGGCAGAATCTCAAATAATATTTTACCTTCTAAAGTAAAGGATTTTGATCTGGCTTCTTTATTAAATGGTTTAGTTAATTCAAGAATAGATAGCTTAAATATGCACTTTGAATCAACTGAAGTTGACAATAATAAAATTACAATTCATCAAAAGATCAATATTTATCGAATAGTTCAGGAAGCAATTTCGAATACTATCAAGCATTCTGAAGCTGAAAATTTTTATGTTCAAATGCATGAAAACAATGATCATATAACCATAACAATAGAAGATGATGGGAAAGGATTTGATTTAAAAAAGCTCGATGATAAATTATTATCAGGTCATAATGGCTTGCAAAATATGCGCGATAGGGTTAATATAATGAAAGGCACGATGGAAATTGAATCAAAGGCAGGAGAAGGAATGAATATCCTGTTTTCAATTCCATATGAATAATAATTTATAATATGTCAATTAAACTATTACTTGTAGACGACCATTCTCTGATCAGAACTGGAATTAAATCTATTTTAAAAGAAAATGGAAGTGATTTTAAGATAGCAGAAGCTAATAGTGGAGAGGAGGCAGTGAGTAAATTTAATGATCAAAATCCAGATGTGACCATTATGGATATTTCCATGGAAGGGATAAACGGAATGGAAGCAGCTTCTGAAATATTAGGGAAAAATGAAAAGGCATTGATTATTATTCTATCAATGTATCTTGATCGTGATTATATTTTAAAAAGTATGGAGATCGGGGTGAAAGGCTATGTGTTAAAAAATGAGGGAAATGAAATAGGCGAAGCTGTAAGGAAGGTTCTGGAAGGTGGTGAATATTTTAGCTCGAGCGTAAAAGAGATCATGCTGAAGGAATATACTACCGGCATCAGATCCAGGAAAAAAGAAAAAGAGTTTTCTCTAACAAAAAGGGAAAAAGAAATACTAAAGCTTGTTGTCGAAGGTAAAACCAGCCCTGAAATTGCTGATGAACTTTTTATCAGTGTTCGGACAGTCGATACCCACCGTTCTAATATTATGAAAAAATTAAAAGTAAATAATTCAATTTCCCTCATAAATAAAGTGAACAAATTGAAGTTAGTTTGACGGGATATAAAGTCACTTTATTTACTCTATACCGTAAGTCATAAATTTAAATGTAATTAAACGATTAAGTATAATTGCGTATTTTACATAAGGTGATTACTGTAGAAAAATTACACTTTTTTGCTTATTGATTAGCTTTAGATAGGAGTCTACATTTGTAAAGGATGTTTAAAGCATCTTGATTTTTTCATCAGATTTCTAAGACTTTTTATTTTTTAGAAACAACTTTTTTAAGCATATGTCACAAAACGGTAAATCAACTTCAGCTTCGAAGGCAAAAACCAGTAATTCAAAGGCAAAATCAGACTCTATTGAATTTAATGATATCGATATCCTGCAGGTTATGCAGGGCACCATAGTTTCTGTGGTAATTACCAATGTCAATGGGGAAATTCAGTTCTTCAACAAGGCCGCAGAAAAATTATGGGGTTATAAACCCAGCGAGGTAATTGGTAAAAATGTAAAGATGCTTACCCCTCCTGATATTCAAAAAGAACATGATCAGTACCTGGAAAGGTATGCTAAAACTGGCAAGAGAAATGTTATGGGAGGCTCTCGTGAAGTCAAAGCCATGACAAAAGATGGGGAATTAGTAGATATCCTTCTTTCATTAAGTGAAGCAACAACAAACGGAGAAAAAGTATATACTTCGTTTATTTTTGATATCACAGAGAAGAAGAAACTGGAACAGGAAATCCAGGAGCAGCTTGAGGCAATGAGTGCCCAGGAAGAAGAGCTTCGTCAGAATATGGAGGAGATGACAGCTACTCAGGAAGAGATGGCTCGTCGCCAAGTGGAAATGGACGGACAGATTTCTGCAATTAACTCTACCTCTGCTTTTGTGGAATTTAAACCGGATGGAACGATTCTAAAGGCAAATGATATTTTCCTAAAAGCAATAAAGTATGATCTTAATGAAATCGTTGGTGAGCACCACCGTATTTTTTGTGAAAAGACTTATGCAAATTCTGCCCAGTATGAAAAATTCTGGAAAAATCTTTCAAAAGGTATTCCACAAACCGGTGAGTTTAAAAGAATTGATTCCGAAGGTGGGGAGGTATGGATTTTAGCTAACTATACTCCGGTTTTAAATACTGATGGCTCTGTTATGAAGATTATCGAATTAGCCTCTGATATAACAGAAACCAAACTTGAAAACGCAAATTATGAAGGCCAGCTTGAGGCAATAAATAAATCTCAGGCAGTAATTGAATTTACTCTTGATGGAGAAGTAATAAAGGCAAACGAAAATTTCCTGCAAACTGTCGGATATTCCTTTGATGAAATCGAAGGAAAGCATCATAGCATGTTTGTAAACAATGAAACTAAAAATAGTGAGGCTTACCAACGATTCTGGAATGAGCTGAGAAACGGACAATACCAAACAGGAGAATTCAAAAGATTAAGCAAGCAAGGTAAAGAAATATGGCTTCAGGCATCGTATAATCCGATTATGGATTTAAATGGACAACCATACAAGGTTGTTAAATATGCCACAAACATCACTGCTCAGAAAAAAGCTGAGAAACAAGCCGAGACAGAGAGAGTCAAAAACTTCAAAACTCTGGAGCAGGCTGTTGACTCAGTAATTACCATAAACTCTAACAAAGAGATCACATTTATTAATCCGTCTGCGGAAAGAATGTTTGGTTACACTGCGGATGAGGTAATGGGACAGAACGTTAAGATTCTTGTTCCGATGGAACACAGGGGGAATCACGATCGATATGTAGATTCTAATATCAAAACAGGAGAAAATAAGGTTGTTGGCAAAGGGCGTGATCTTGAAATGTCAAGGAAAGACGGATCCAGGTTCTGGGGAAATTTATCTTTGAGTAAAGTTGAAATTGACGGAGAAGTTCAGTTTACAGCTTTTATCAAAGACATTACTCAGACAAAGCACAATGAGTTTGCTTACGAAAAAGTAATCTCAGCAATTACAAAAATCAATGAAGGAGATTTCGATTTTGAGATCGATCTTGAGGGTTTAAATGTTCAGGAATCAGTACAAAACGTGGTTTCAGACATGGCTAACCTGAGAAATAATCTCAAAGCGATCATTTCAGAAGTAAATCACGTAGTTCAGGAAGCCGGAGAAGAAGGTAACCTGAATGCCAGATTAAAGCTAGATGAAAGCAAAGGTAGCTGGAAGTCACTTACAGATTCGATAAATATTTTACTTCAAAATATCGCAGAGCCAGTATTGGAATTTAATGCGATCATTACGAAGATGTCACAGGGAGATTTGAGCCAGTCATTCCAGATGAACACCAAAGGTGATCTGAAGAATATGGCAGATTCGTTAAATACTGCGATTGATAATCTGAATGCTTTAATTAAATCTATTGAGCTCAATTCGTCAATTGTTGCAGAAACGTCTAAACTTTCGCTGGATAAATCTGACAGCATGAAAAACAACACTAACGAGATGGCTTCTGCAATCGCTCAGATGGCAAAAGGTGCCCAGGATCAGGCACAAAGAACTGATGAATCAGCGGTGTTAGTCGAAGGTGTATTGAAGTCTGCCGGAGAAATGGAGTCTAAATCAGGAGTAATTTACAGTGCTGCAGAGAAAGGCGTAAAGAGTTGCGATGAAGGCTTGAGTATTATCAACAAGCTGGTTGCAAACATGAATGAGATCGATACCTCAGCCGGATTAACTTCAGAATCGATCAAGATTCTTACCCACCGGGCAGAAGAGATCGGAAGAACACTGAATGTAATTACAGACATCGCTGCTCAGACTAACTTACTAGCTCTAAATGCGGCTATAGAAGCAGCACGAGCAGGAGATGCAGGACGTGGTTTTGCTGTGGTTGCTGAGGAGATCCGTAAGCTGGCAGAGGATTCAAGAAAATCTGCAGTAGATATTGAAAAGATTATTACTGATGTTCAAAAGGATACGAATTCAGCAAGTAAAGCGATTGATACCATGACTTCAAATGTTAAGGATGGTTCCGGAGCAACATTGAGTGCTGAAAAGATCTTCCGTGAAATAGCTGAGTCGAATGAAGAAACGCTGAACCTGAGTAAGGAAATCAAAGAGGCCTCAGGAACTCAGAGAAGTTCAATCGACAGTGTCTCTAAAAATATCGAGCAGATAGTGGTGGTTGCAGAAGAAACTGCTGCCGGTACTGAAGAGCTTGCAACTTCATCTCAGGAATTAAATAACAGCATGGAAGAGGTGACTAAGAGTAGTAACAAACTAACGAATGTCGCTAAAGACCTCGAGAATGGTGTAAACAAATTCAAACTGAAATAAGATCGTCATGTCAGAAGTAACACAAAAAGATATACAAAATTCAACTGAAAAAGAGGAGCTTAAAAATGTTCAGCGGAAACAGTTGATAGTATTTCGGCAAGGTGATAGCGAATATGCTCTGAGCATCGATCAGATCAAAGAAGTTGTAATCACGCCGAGAATAACTAAAATGCCTCAGACTCCTTCCTTTGTAAAAGGAGTCGCAAATATCAGGGGAAATATCATTGCCATTCTTGATCTCGAAGAAAAATTCGGGATCAAGGACCAGGGTGATTCCGAAAAAGGAATTGAAAACTTATCTACAGATAAAAATTTCACCCTGGTAATTGAAAGCGAGGATCACAAAATGGGTGTGCTGGTCAAAGAAGTTCCAAACACCTTATCAGTCCCGGTAACGGCTATCGAAGAAGGAGTGAATATAGTTCATGATTCTTCAGTAGAACAAAATTACATCAACGGGATCGTTAAATATGATGACAGGCTCATAGTATTGATCAATGTTCTGAAAATCATTAATCAGTCTGAGAAAAACCTTATTAACAAAGTAGCTAACTAAATCTTAGAAGAATTATGTCTAAACGCGTTTTAATTGTCGATGATTCACTCTATATGAGAACTGTGATCAGAGATGTTCTCGAAGCTGAGGGCTTTACTATAGTCGCTGAAGCTTCTAATGGGGAAGAAGCTATCGATTTCGCATTCGAGTACGAACCTGATTATATCACGCTGGATAATATATTGCCAGATATGATCGGTACCGATATTCTTAAAGTTTTTAAAGAAGAAGGTATAAACGCTAAAGTGATCATGATCAGTGCTGTCGGACAGGATTCTGTAGTTAATACAGGGATGAAACTTGGAGCAATTGATTACATCATTAAGCCTTTTACCAATAAGCAATTACTGGAAGCTCTGAGAAAAGCCGGATAATATGGTAAAGGCCGTAGTAATCGATGATTCAGGATTGATGAGAATACTGATCTCCGACATCCTTCGTTCGGATGGAAGGATCAAGGTGGTCGGTACAGCCAGAAATGGTCTTGATGGCCTTAATAAGGTGCTTGAAACTAATCCTGATGTTGTTATTACGGATATGGTAATGCCTTCTCATGATGGGTTATTCCTTGTTAAGGAAGTTATGAAGAAGCAGCCAGTACCTGTGATCTTATTGAGTTCACTGGAAAGAACTAACGAAAAGATATTTGATGCACTGGAAGCTGGTGCTTTTGAGTTTATCGATAAACCAGTCAATGGCACTGCATTTAGTTCTGATTATCCACTGAATGAATTGGTTATCCAGGCAGTAGAAAGCAAGAATAATTTAGATTTGAGGGTTAAAACACGGCAGAACAATAACCTGCACACCTTCGATGAAAAATTAAATTATGATATTGTTTGTATTGGGGCTTCAACCGGAGGCCCTGGGGCACTTGAAATTTTGGTTAAAAGATTACCGGCAAATTTTCCCTTACCAATTGTGATTGCCCAACATATGCCTGAGCGGTTTATCAGGTCTTTCGTGATGCGATTAAATAAGATCGCCCCTTTAAAGATCTCGTTGGCAAAGAAAGGTGAAACTCCGATACCGGGAAATGTCTATCTGGCCCCTGGCGATTCTAATTTATCGTTAATAAGATCCAGATTTAATGGGTTACCGGTTTTTTCAAGTTCAAAGAGACAGTTTGAAGAGTTTAACAATCCTTCAGTCGATTGTTTATTTACATCTGCCGCAGAAGTTTATAGAGATCGATGTATTGGAGTTATTCTTTCCGGAATGGGGAAAGATGGCCTTAGGGGTGCAAGCATAATTGGAGAAGCTAAAGGGCTTGTTATTGCCCAGGATCAGGAAAGCTCAGTGGTTTATGGAATGCCTGGAGTAGTTGTTAATAACGGGATAGCCGAATATACAGTTGGCATTAGTGAAATGGCCAGTTTTTTAACCGGGTGTTTATAATTTTTTGATATCAAATGAAAGGAAAAGAAGAAGAATACAAGCAACTCTTTATGGGTGAGGGGCTCGAACAGCACGAAGCCCTAAATAATCTTCTGACAGAATTGGAAAAAAATCCAGAGGATAGTTCAATAGTCGATGAAATCTTCAGGATTACTCATACATTAAAAGGCAATGCTTCAGGTATGGGGTTTTCTGAGATTGCCTCGCTGGCACATACCCTTGAAGATCTTTTCTGCGCAATTAAGCATGGTGAGTTCAAACTCAATAACAAGATATTTGAGGCAGCTTTTAAAGCTCTCGATGTGATGGGAAAACAGTTGTCCGCATTAAAAGACAATAAAAAGGTTGCTTACCGTGGAATCAAAACAAGGATTGACGTATTAATAAGAGAATCTAAAAGCAATTCTGAAAACCAGGAAGATAATAAAAATACTGAAGATAATGATCCCAGTTTAACAATAGTAGATCAAGTTTCCGATAAGGAGCTCCCCAATAATAATGGGGAGTCTTTTTCATCTATCCAAAAGGATGAATTCATCATTTCGGAAGAAAATGGACCTGAAGAAGAATTAGAAGTAAAAACTAATGAAGAGGAATTAAATAAAGTCACATTTTCTGATCTGGTACAAGTGCCGGTTGGTAAACTCGATAATTTATTAAACCTCGTGGGAGAGTTAATTATAGAACGCGATAGGATCACCACCTCACTTGAAGGAGTTGAATGTGCCAGCAATAATGAATTTAGCAGACTGAAGCGAATTTCTTCTGATCTTCAGTATTCCGTAATGAATGTACGTCTTGTTCAGGTTGGATTTTTATTCAATAAATTCAAAAGAGTGGTGCGTGATGCCGCTGTTAGTGAAAATAAAAATGTTGACCTTCAGATCGAAGGTGAAAGTACAGAAATCGATCGAAATATTCTTCAAATTATCAGCGATTCACTTATACACCTAATCAGAAATTCGATAAGCCATGGAATAGAAAAACCTGAAGAAAGAAAAGCAATCGGTAAACCTGAGAGAGGTGTTATAAATCTAAGATCATACAATGATAATGATGGTGTGATTATCGAAATCGAAGATGATGGTCAGGGAATCGATATTGAGAAGGTCAAATCAAAAGCGCTTAGCAAGGGTCTTGTAACAAAGGAGATGTTATCATTGATGAATGATAACGAGGTAGTAATGTTGATTTTTGAACCGGGATTTTCCACCCGGGATAATGTTTCTTCTTTATCTGGCCGGGGAGTTGGTATGGATGTGGTTAAAAAGGCTACTGATTCAATCGGTGGACAAATAAATATCGATACAAAAAAAGGGGAGGGGACTCTAATAACCTTGAAGCTACCTTCATCCATGGCTGTCAAAGGAACTTTGCTTTTTCAGCTGGAGGATCAGGAATACGCCATTCCCCTTTCATATACTGAAGCGGTAGTCTCTTATAATAAAACAGACCTGTATAAAATCAGTAATGGAATTGTTGCTTCTCATTTAGGGAAGACTATTTCTATTGTATTCTTAAAAGATCTATTCCAAACAGGAGGAACATTAAGACAGAGAATTTTTAACAGCTATAACAAGTTGCAAAAAGATGATAAAATTGATATTGTCATTGTAACCTATAATGGCAGAACCATTGGGATGGTAGTCGATAAACTTCTTCAACAAAAAGAGATTATAGAAAAGCCACTTTCCAAACCTTTAGATAATGTAGATTTTATCAGTGGTGTTACGATACTGGGTAATGGGAACGTATGTCCGGTATTAAATATTTCTACAATAACTAATTCGATTTTTAACATGAGTCTGTCAAATCAGTGACAGAGGCTTGGATATCATACTTAAGAAATGAGCGAAAGATTTAAAGATATAATAAATGCCGGATTAGAAAAGGCTGCCAGTGCATTCGCAATGATCATTAAAAGGGAGGTAAAAGTTAAGAAGATCAAGGTTAGAATAGGAGTCGGTGATGAAAAGTTATTTATCTCAGATAAAGTAACAAACGAAGATCAAATTTTGATCACGCCTTTGATCGGTGAAAGTAATGGTAAAAGTTTCTTAATCTTCGATGCCTACACTGCTGGCTTAATCACTGCACTATGTCATTCCGGGCACGATAAACTTCTCGATAAAAATGCAGTAGAAAATATATTACTTGAGATTGACAATATCCTTTCTGCCACATTTATTACTGAAATATCTAACCAATTGGAAATTTCAATATTTGGTGATGTACCTAAAATAACTGTTAAAGAGGCATTAGAAGCAGATACAGAAATGGATGCCTTTATTTTTATTGAATCAGAATTTGATATCGAAAAAGATGAAATGGCCAATGTTTCTTTTTTATGGATGTTAGAAGGTGAATTACTTAAAAAGGTATCATAGAATTTTCAGCCATTTAAAATATCAATTATGAAAGTCACACAGGCAGAGATCAATTCATTTACTGAAGTGTTATATGCCAAATATGGATTTGATTTTACTTGTTATGAACCACAGTCTTTGAATCGAAGAGTAAATCGTGTGCTACATGTTCTTGGTTATAACACAATACATGATCTATGGACCGATATGCTTCAGAAACCTTCTCTGGTATATAAATTTATGGATGAAGTAAGTGTTGGATTAACTGCAATGTTCAGAGATCCTGTAATGTGGAGTAGATTGAGAAGTGTATTATATAACGAATTTAAATCGAAGCAAAATCTGAACATCTGGATTGCTGGTTGTTCTACCGGGGAAGAAGTCTATACCTTAGCTATTGTGTTATACGAAATGGGAATGTTGCACCAGACCAGGATATTGGCTACTGATATGAATCACACTGCATTGGAAGTAGCCAGGTCAGGAGTATATCACGAGCTAAAGATTGTTGATTACGAAAAGAATTATACAGAATATAATAAGTTCGGTACTTTCAGTAGGTATTTTAAGAGAAACGCTCCTCATGTGATGATGCGGCCCGATCTTTTAAGTAATACTACTTTTAAATATCATAACCTTGTGACTGATAAAATAGACCAGGATTTTGATTTGATATTTTGCAGAAATGTAATGATTTATTTTGATGCTGATACAAAGTCAAAGCTAGTGAAAAATTTTCATCGAAATATTAACGATAACGGGTATTTAATCACTGGATTTTTCGATTCAATTTTCTGTGAAGAAAATCAGAGATTGTTTAATAGTGAATTGTCTGGCTTTAGGATGTTCAAGAAATCACCTGCTATGATAATTAATAGGACTAATTTATCAGCTTAAATGATTTTTCTAATATAAAATCTTTTTTTATTGAGATGTTTGAACAATTAGTCTTATATCTTGTTGCAGATTGTAGGTTTTGTAAGGAGGTAAATTAAATCTCAATATTATACTCTCTTAATTTTTAAGTTATTATTTGGCTAACCTATTATTTAATCCAAAGGGTTAGGCTGATAATACTATTACAAAACACATGATGGTTTATTTTTTCACTCAAATTTTTTACCTATGTTATCACATTTAGTTTATTTAAGTAAAAGAAATCCTAATTGCACATCTGAAGAAATTGAAAATATACTTCAATCCTGCAATAAAAATAATAAGGAATATAATCTTACTGGAGTATTGCTGTATTCTGATAAGCAATTTGTCCAATATCTAGAAGGAGAGTATGATGAAATCTTAGCATTGTACGATAGAATAAAAGGGGATCCAAGACATAGTAACATTGTCATGATTACTAGTGGTCCAATTAATGACAGAGCTTTTCCAAGCTGGCAAATGGGAGCAAAAAAAGTTGATTTTAATTCTATTGAGTTTAAAACTAATATGTCTCCAAATGAGCAGGCAGAATTTAAAAATATTTTGAAAGGTGAGGAAAATAATAATGCACTTAAATTGGTGAAGAAGTTTTTCAATTAATCAATATGTCATTTATATTCATTAATTGTTACAATATTTAACAGTTAATGAATTTCCTTTTTACATATCAAGTTTAAATTTTTTTAAAATAGGATATTTTAGCTCAATACCCTTTTAAGATTATGATCAAAGCCATATTCATTTCCAATTTTAAACAAGTGAGAAATAGCCGTTAAATGACCAAACATAAAGGATGGAGTAATAAAGCCGAAAAGCCAGACATAGGGGAAATATAATATACCACTAGCTGATTGCTTATAGATAAATGTCTGGAAAGGAGAGGGTAAAGCAAAAAGAACAACTACAAATAATTGGATAAGGGAGTAAAGAGCCAGAATATTCCATAAGATCATCACATATATACTTAGTGATTTTTTCTGATAGCCGTAATAAAATATTGCCGGAGCACTTAATCCTGCCAGAATATCAAAGTTTGTTCCCAGGAAAGTGATTGACTGGGGTACTAGTTTGTAGAAATATAAACCTGCCAGAATGAATGCGATGGGTAGCCTTAAAAACTGCATTAAGGTAAGCCATTTTAACTCAAAACCTTTGAGTAGTTTTTTACCCCTGGAAGTAAATAAATAAATACAAATCGGTATAAATGGGGGTAAGAATAAAAATAAGATATGAAAAGTAAGTTTTTTTATTGAGTCGATATAAAATTCATAATAGCCCGCTATTCCCTGCATAAAAAGCCCGAAAATAAGACTTGCAAGAATAAGTTTATTACCTTTCGATGTTTTATATAAAAAGAGTAATACTGCTGTTGTAATGGCAATAAACGAGATATTGAATGCTATTGGAAGCTTATCGATCATTTAAATAGCACTTTGTCTTTAAAATAATTTAGTTAAATTAACGAGTAATTCAAAATTGAAGAGATTAGATAGACGCACTTAATAGATTTAGCATATTTTTTAACCTATGGAGCTAGCCCTTTATATATTCATAATTATTGTCTCATCATTGATAGTTTATAAGGGAGGATCTATGCTCGAAAATGCTTCTGAAATTCTTGCTAACCACTATGATCTTCCTTCTGTGGTGAAGGGGAGTTTAATTATGGCAGTGGGATCAAGCTTTCCGGAACTTTCTGCAGTATTGGTGTCAACTATTTTACATGGTACTTTCGATCTGGGTGTATCTGCTGTGGTTGGCAGCGCAATTTTTAATATAATGGTGATTCCCGGTCTTTCTTCAGCTTTATATGGTTCTCAAAAGGCAGATCACAGTTTAGTGTATAAAGACTCGCAATTTTACCTAACTTCAATTGTGGTATTAATGCTAACTTTTGCTTTAGGAGTAATTTATTATCCTGAGGAAGGTACTGATAATATTATTGGAAGTGTTACCAGGGAGCTAGCACTTATTCCATTCCTGCTATATGGACTGTATATTTATCTGCAATTTGTTGACACAAAGGAACACAGAGAAAAAACAAATGGAGATAACCGAAAGGAGCATGAAGAAATTTGGAAAATCTGGCTTAAGCTGGTTATCAGCCTGGTATTAATTCTGGTAAGTGTAGAGGGGCTAGTCAGAGGAGCGCTGTTTCTTGGAGAGTACTTTAACACACCTGATTTTTTCTGGGGTATCACAGTCATTGCTGCTGCTACTAGTGTACCAGACGCTGTTGTGAGTATTAGAGCTGCTCAAAAGGGTGATGGAACAGCAGGGTTGTCAAATGTGCTCGGAAGTAATATATTCGATTTACTTGTGGCAGTGCCTGCCGGAGTTTTGATAGCGGGTGCAGCTACTGTAAATATAACAATAGCTGTTCCGATGATGTTATTTCTAACCATCGCTACAATCGCTTTTTTTGCTTTATTACGCTATAATCTTGTACTTTCAAGATCTGAAGGCATCGGAATGCTTGTTGGCTACTTATTATTTGTGATCTGGATGTTACTGGAATCTTTTGATGTGATTTCTATAGTACTTAAGTAAAATCAACCACTGTAATGATTAGTACCCCAGTCCATTAATTGTGAGTTTATATCAATTTTTTCTTTTGAGACAGATCCAGTGTCAACATTCTCTGAATAGATCAAGGATTTATCTGTCCAGGTGATCGCCTTTACTCGAGAACGGAAAAGATCCTCATCTCCATTAAAGTATTTTAAAATGAGATTTGTTTTGTCTTCGCAGGCTAAACGACCCTTTTCTCCATTTTTTAAAATGACGTTGAAATACTTCATATCTCTATCGTTTTAAAGTGACAGGATATATAAGATAGTCCATTATCTTGAAATTATATAATTATTTATTAAAATATTTTTAATTGATTAGTATAAATATTATTTATTATATTAATCTTTCTCTCTTGAAAATTCGGTTTCCTGAAAGTATAACAATACAATTTACCAGGGATTAAAAGAAAGAACGATTATCAGTAATTAATTTGATATCACTGTACTCTCCTTTATCAAAATCCAGCCTGTTTGCTTTTACAGCAATCGGAAAAGCGGCATTTCCTTCAGAATATATTTCCATTACATTGTCACTAGTCATCTGAAATGATGCGTTTCCCTCAGCCATATCTGATAGTTCTCCCGTAACACTATTGTCAATTTCTTTATTAGTTACAATTGTTGCTTTCAGATCTTTCGCTGACAACACTCCCGTGATTATCAATATATTGTTCCTGTTTGCATTTCTAATCAATTCAGGATTTGGGTGTTGAAAGTCAGCCATGGAAAAGAACCTGGAAATAATTCCTGAAGGTATTGTTAGCGTCTTGCTTTTTCCATAACTGATTGAGACAGAAGAGCCGCTTTTGAATTTGCTTGAAAGGGAAAGATTTCCCAATCCCAGTGAAACCAATAACTGTTCGAGAACTGTAATGCCTATGTTAAATTTATATTGCTGTTGTTGGTTGTAATTAACTCTTAGCGCCTGATCTTCGATAATATCTATTTCGGTGTCGGACCTAAAAGCATGGTTTACATTTTCATAATATAATTCAGGAACATCAAAGGTCTTTTTTAACCATAACTGGAGAGGTTTGTGATTACGAATCGGGCTATCGATGAGGTCGTAGCCAACATCTCGAAGGTCATTTTTTAAGTTCATAAATTAACAGAATTTGGTGTTTGATTGCATAATTAAAATTACAATTTTTTTAAAAAACTAAGTCTTATTTATAATTATTATCCTGTTAAATAAGAAATTTATTTCACCTGACTCATTATTATCTTGTCAAACATTTTATCACTCAATATTCTTCTTAAAATGATTAGAGGTTTAGCCATAGCTCCGGCAACATATCTTGTTTTAGGTCTTTTTGAGTTTATCGCTTTAATTATTTGATTAGTTATCACTCTGGGAGAGGATCCGGCTTCACTATTGTATGATTTTTTTGTAGCCTTAGCAATCGCTGTAGCCATTTTACTGTATTCACTATTTCCTGATCTTTTTAATAATGGGTCGTGAAGTGTAGTGCCAAATGCCGTTTTAATTATACCAGGTTCGATTAGTATAACATCAATATCAAATGGTTTTAATTCAAGTCTGAGGCAGTCAGACCATCCTTCTAATGCAAATTTTGTGGCATGGTACCACGCCCCCATTGGAGTATATATTTTTCCGCCCATAGATGATATGTTTATGATCTTCCCACTTTTATTTTTTCGCATATAGGGTAATACCTTCCGGGTCAGTGATGCCAGGCCAAACAGGTTTACTTCAAATTGATATCTCGCTTCTTCAATAGAAGTATCTTCTACGGCACCGTAAAGTCCAAATCCTGCGTTATTGATCAAAATATCAACTCCATCATGATTATCTTTAATGATTTTTATTACTGTTTCAATATCACTTTCATTCGTGATATCCATTTTAACCGGTATACCACCTTTATCACCTATTTCTGTCATATTTTCAATTCTTCTGGCAGCTGCATACACCGTGTAACCAAGGTCGATCAAAGCATTGGCCATATCTTTCCCCATTCCTGAAGAAGCGCCAGTTATAAGTACTGTTTGTGCATTTTTCATTTTTTTATAAGTGATTAATTACTTATTATTTTCTCAAATTTTTTATATTTCGTATTTATTGTAAAGATATTCCTTAACGTTTTTTCTGTTTAAAGCAGATCCTTTTAGTATGCTTCCTCCTATTCCTTCTGTCAAAATAATCAATGCCTCAGATTCCATTTCCGGAAATTGATATTCTAATTTTTCAAATGCATTTCTTAAAGCTGCCCTTACAGGATCCAGTTTTTCATCATTATAATCTTCAATTTCCCATTTGATTTTATACTGAAGTTTCCAAAACTGATATTCTTCTACCGGGACCTCGAATGGGATGTCAATTGCTTTTTTAATTATTTTCTTTGGTTCATTTAAATTCAATAATGGATTGTAAAGCTGTTTAACTCTTTCTTCTCCAAGATCCACCACAGCTTTTAATAACCCTTCTTTATTAGTGAAATGACGAAAAATCAGACCTTCAGATACACCTGCTTTTCTGGCTATTTTTCCCGTTGAAGTGCCATTGTAGCCATCTGAGGAGAATAATTCCAAAGCTGCATTTAGTATTTTTTCTTTTTTATCAGTCATTCAGAAGTGAGTAATTACTTACAAAGGTAGTACAAGAATATCAATTGCGCAACGAATAATAATTAATTAATTGAAGAACAAAGTGATACTTGTTCCTTTTCCTTCAATGCTATCAAGGTCGATTTTTATGTTGTTGATTTCGGCAAATTCTTTCACCAGCGTCAGTCCGAGTCCTGTGCCTTTCTCTCCGGCTGTTCCTTCAGTCTTTTTTATGTAACCGGCATTAAAAATCTGATTTTTGACTTCACTGGTCATTCCTTTTCCTGTATCTGATATTTTTAATGTTTTATAATTACCAGTTACTGTATTTGATTCAACCTTGACAGATCCACCACTGGAGGTGAATTTTATTGCATTGTTTACCAGATTACGAATGATAAATTCCAATTGATTTTTATCGGAATAAACTGTAATAGAATCTTTTATATTGACATCTAATTTAATTTTTTTGTCTGCAGCGATCGGAGAATAAACTTCCGTAACTTCGTTAATGACTGCATTTAATTCAAATCTTATTTTATTACTTTCAATGTTATTCATTTGAATGGAAGCCCATTTTAATAAATTGTCTGCCAGTCTGATCGTCTTATGAAGGGAGGTGTTCATTTTTTTACTCAGATCGATAATTTCTTCTTTTGAAAAGTTTTCGGAGTGGTTTACTAAAAGATTAGAAAATGAACTTAGCGATGCAAGCGGACTTTTAAAATCATGGGCAACTATGCTGAAAAACTTGTTTTTAGTATTATTTAAAGTTTCCAGATTCTCCTTTTGATGATTAATCGTTTCCGTTTGTCTGATAAGTTCGTTATTTATTTTATTAATTTTCTTATTACTTCGGTATAAGAAATAAAGTAATGCGGCAAGAAGTATTGCCAGGATTCCGACTACCACAACAGTGATTCTGGATTGTCGCAAGGAGGTTGTTTGTTGGTTATTTATCGCAGCTAATACTGCCGCTTTTTCTTCCAGTTCGAAAGCATCAAGAACGTTTTTAGTCAAATTAGACTTATCATTAAATTCAGATATTCTTAAGCTATCGTATACATTTTCATATTCCACCAGGTAATTACTGATCTCTTCATAGTTTTCGTTATCAATGTGATAGTTGATAAATGAATTATATATACCGGGTAAGTATTTTACAAATTTTTCTTTTTTGCTGATTTTCAGAGCTTCTTGTATGTTTTTCAGATAATTTTCTTTGTCATTTTTAAGGATATAAATCTCAGCTAGTCCCAGGTGAGATTCTATTACAGCTAATTTTTGAGAATATATTCCTAATGAATCTGAAATACCTAAAGTTGTCAGAAAGTACTTTTCTGCTTCAGCTAAATTGTTTTCTTCTAATGCGATACTTGCTTTTAACTTGTAGCACATAGAAAGAAGAGGTGTGTTATTCAGTTCAACACATAATCTTATTGCTTCTTTATTCAGAGACCTAGCTTTGTCGTATTGCTTGAGATAAAAATAACTTTCTGCCAGATTAAATGAGGTTACAGCTAACCTGGAAGGCAGATCAAATCGGGAATATATTTTGTGTGATTTTTTATGATATTTATTTTGCTCTTTATAATCTTTTAATTGCTTAAAGTAATGACCAAGCGAAATGTAGCAATCTGCCACTCCAGTTGAATCGCCAATTTCATTAAATATTTTTAATGCTTTTTGGATATGTTCGGTACCGGAATAAAAATGCTCATTTAGAGTGAATATATTAGAAATGTTTCGATATGCGTATGCTTGCCCTCTTTTATTGTTGTACTCTATTGCCAATGAAAGTGCTTCATTAGCCGATTTCATAGCCATTACCGGGGAAATATAAGTTAACTCTCTGCTAAGATCATTTAATTCATTGATTCTCTGAGTTGTGGTAAGGGAAGGGTCATTAATAACTGATTGTATGGAATCAATTACCTGACTATTAATATTGACAAGTGATGCAATGAAAAATATTGTTATCAGTCCCTTTTTCAATGTTTGACTATTACCATTATTATTTTCTCAAAGGTAAAATATTATACTCTTTAAAAATGATAAAATAGTAGAATTTTATTGCCCGGATTGGTTTTATAAGTAACAACTTTTAATAAGTTATTTGGCTTTTATTGCAATAAAAACTTCTTAGAAATATTTAATTGTTGTTGAGAAAAGTTACAAAGAAAAAAAAATGCAATAGTTGCTATTTATATTATTAATATCTTAAAACCTTACCTTTTCCCAAAAGTAATTTGGCTTCTTTCCAGGTAGGTAAATTTTTAGCATTGATGGTAATAGTATGAATTTCGCTGGCGATATTACTGCTCCTTTTCATGGCTTCCAGATGTGCCCCGCTTTTTGCGAATTCTTTCATATCGCTTTCTTCTTCCCACAATGTCATAGTATAGTGAAGCGTCCAGAATCCTGTGCTTTTATATTGTTTGCATTTTGTGGTTTTTAATTGTTTAAATATTCTCAAGGCCATTTTAGAAAGAACAAAGAAATGCCATGGCTTTTTCAATTTGATAGATGTAATAGTTGCTTTCATATTAAATTCGGATCAGTGCCTCTGGTATGCTAAAAAGTCAAATCAGGTCATAAATGTATGATGACATTTTTTAGATAAATACGTACTTTACCATCATAATAAAATGGAATATACTACCCATCATCACAAAAAGGTGCCATATAAAATGACCGTATTTTAATCGTTTGTCTAGCATATAAAAGATTATGCCAAAAGTATAGGCAAAACCACCTGCTGCCAATAACCAAAATGCCGGGGCCGGTAAGGAGGCTTTCACGATATCAATATCGAAAATGATGATCCAGCCCATAACTGCATACATCAAAGTAGAGATAGTTTTATATTTTCCGGCAAAAAATATTTTTAGAATAATCCCGATCAGCGCCATGCTCCATAAAATGGCAAAATATATCCATCCTGTGGTTCCCCCTATACAGATTAACAATACCGGAGTGTAGGTTCCTGCGATTAATAAATAAATACCACAGTGATCAAGGATTTTAAAAACATACTTGGCTTTTTTATGTCTTAATCCATGATAAAATGACGAAAACAGATATAACAGAACTAAACTTAATCCGTAAAACAAGGCGCTGAATAAGCTCCATTTCACATCACTCCTGGCGCCAAAAATTATCAGAACAATCATACCGCCAACTGCTGCAGCTGCTGTGATACCATGTGAAAGAGAATTTAATATCTCTTCAGTTTTTTTTAAAGGTTTTAGTTTTACCAAGGCTAATCTTCCATCGTTTTTACTTGCGTAAAAGTATTCGATCTGAATTGATCAAACACATGGAAATAGAAGAGATTTAAAGAACCAATTCAACAAAAATACCAAAGTGGTCCGACGTAGTTTTAGGTAATCTTTCGATTTTGTTAAGTTTAAATTCTTTTGTTACAAAGACATGATCTAATGGCCATCTGGTGAGAAAATTATGTGCATTAAAACTATTGTAAAAGCCTCTGCCTATTCGGACATCCATCAATTTATCATTGGTGCCTGTAAGACCATCCGTATATGACCAAACAACATCATTGATATCTCCTGCAACAATTGTTGGTGTGTCTGTGTTTTCAATTTTTTCTCCTAACTTTTTCATCGCTACTTCTCTTTGGCCTTCATTATCAGGAAGGTGTTCGAAATGAATAGGAGGGACAGGATGTATTGTGAATAATAAAATATCTTTTCCATTATCGAGAGTGATAACGCTTTCAAATGACGGGACATTTTCATTTTCGAAGTAGTGGACATTAATTTCTTTAAATGGGAATTTACTGTATAGACACATGCCATATGTTAAGTCATTTATTACTTTCTTCGAATGAGGATATTCTTTTTCAATAACTTTAAGTTGATTGTCCCACCATTGATCTACCTCCATTGCAAGGAAAAGGTCAGGTTCAATTTTTCTAACCTGGTCGACAACAGGTTGAGCTTTTCTGTTTTTCATTTTTACATTCATCAACACCATGCTGATTCTATCCTCTTCAACGTGTTCTATTGTTGCATCAGGAACTTCCTTAGATACAATTGGGGTATAATGAATTAAATAGAATAATTGGATTGTTAAAGTGATCACGAAACAAACCAACATTATGCTGTCATACTTTTTTCTTGACTTATTGATAAGCATATAGATTAGCAGTCCAAATAAAGCAGCAAGAAAAAACTGTATTCGAGCAAAATCAAGGACTTTTAAAAAGGGGATATCAATATTTATTATAATGGAAAGTATAGAGCCTATAGTTAGAATAATGGCTAAACTAAAGAGTATCCAGTAAAAAATCTTATTAAGTTTTTTCATTTTTCAGGGTTATAAATAGCTTACACTCAATGTAAACAAATATATCCCTATATAAAATTTTTACTAATCATATTAAATAGCACTGGATCACCCCAGATTATCAATAGGTTTCTTTGCTTTTAAGCTTTCTCGCTTACTATAAATTAAAGTAACCACTAATAATGAAATGAAAATAAAAGCTGCTAAGAATTTATTGTAGGCTGTTATACGACCAATAAACCCGGAAGTGTTATCAGTTAAAATTATTACGGTTTGGAATAGGTAATAATTGATATTGAGGATAATGACGATTTCTACAATCCTGACTGTCCATCTATGACGTTTTAGTAACATCAATCCGGCAATAATATTTATTACACCCAGAGCTAACCCGAAAAGACAAAAATTCCTCATCCATTTCATTAATAAGTAGGAAGGTTCGCTTTGTTCTGCTGTATTGTAATGCACATTTCGATCATACAAGCCGGGTACGTCAAGCCCCTGGTTGATTAATTCAGAATTTTTATCCCGGTTAGATGAAGCAGAAGAATTTGACAGGCTGTCCATTTTGACAGACATATTGGCTGAGCGGGGATTTTTAAAATTAGATTCGGTATTAGTTAATGATGAGTAATTAGAAAACAGGCCGAATAATCCCAGGAGAATTAAAATAATTCCCACTGTAATACCCCATTGTGGTGATTCGGTTTTCATATTTCATTTGTTTAAACCGAATGATTTATATAAAAAAGTTGATCCTGTTAATAATAAATATACGAAAATTTCGTTTAAGCCGGAAGAGAAATTTTGTTTATATAGGAGCTAATAAGGGATGCTCTGAACTCAAAGCATCCCGATATTGATTACATTTTTTGAAAATTACCTGAATCAACATCCTTAATGAACTTAATCAAACCATTAAAGAATGTCTCCTGATCATCATATTGTGATAAATGACTACCATCCGGGCAAAGTAGAAAATCTGAATAAGGTATTTCAGAAGCCATCCATTCCATATGCTTCGGATCCATGGTGTCGTGACTACTTCCGATTACCAAGGTTGGCACTTTGATCTCGGAAATATTTTGTGTTCTATCCCATTCTTTTAAGGTAGCATCGCCTGATATGCCAAATTCACTATAACCCTGCATATAGATATATACTTCAGGGTTCATGTGTTTTAACCCGCGGTTTACTGCTTCCGGCCACTGGTCGATCGGTTTCCTTAAAACATGTTCAGTGTAGTGGTACTCCATTAATAATTCTGCATATCTGGGATTCTCATAATCTTCGTTTTTTTCCATCTCCATAACCTCCTTCAAGACCTCAGGAGGTAATTGCGGGCCGAGTACTTCATGTGCATATTTATTGTATTCAGGAATACTTGCCATCATATTGCTAATTATCAGGCCTTTCAGGTTATTTTGATATTTTAAAGCATATTCCATGGCCAAAATACCTCCCCACGACTGACCGAAAAGGTAAAAGTTTTCACTATCCAGGTTCAGGGCTTTTCTGACCTGTTCAACTTCATCAACAAATCGTTCGATTGTCCACAAAGTAGTGTCGCTTGGCTGATCACTATAATATGAGCCTAATTGATCATAATAGATGAATTCAATACCTTCTTGTGGGAACCACGAATTAAAACACTCGTATATTTCATGTGTCATTCCCGGACCTCCATGCAGCAAAAGAACCTTTATTTTAGGATTGTTTCCCATTGTCCTTGTCCAGACTTTGAATTCACCCTTAGGAGTGTTGATTGGAATCATCTTAATCCCGCCGGTATATTTCAAGTCCTCATTGGGATAACTCCAGTATTCATTTAAAGAAAGTGTATTGCTTGCTTCGCTCTTTTTAGTTTTAGTGTTGCTATTTTCAGATTGAGTGCAGCTAAACATTATCAAAGTCAATAATAAAAACAAATACCTTTTCATAAATTTCGATTTTGGATAGTTATTTAACAAAATAAAAAAACTCTGGAATTAGTTCCGGAGTTTTTATTATCAGCCTTCTGCCTTCATTTGTTCAGGTTCATTTTCAACTTTTGCACCATCACCTTTAAGGTAGGTGTTCAGGAAGTCAAGAATTTTCCCATACCCTTCAATTTTATTTTCCTTTTTAACAAAACCGTGTCCTTCATCTTCAAAAAGAACGTATTCGACTGGAACACCATTTTTCCGAACTTCTTCGACAATCTCATCCGATTCAACCTGCAATACTCTTGGGTCGTTAGCGCCCTGTAGTACCATGATGGGATTTTTAACATTTTCAGCATGGAATAGTGGAGATATCTCTCTTAACCTTACTGAATCCTCAGAAAATGGATCGCCTAATTCTGTATATAGTGCTTCTCTCTGAGCTTCCCAGTAAGGAGGGATCGATTTTAATGTTCTTAACCAGTTAGTTACACCAAAGATATTTACTCCAACATCAAATTCCTCCGGCGCGAATGTCATGGCTGCCATGGTCATGTAGCCACCGTAGCTTCCTCCAATTATTCCAATTCTGTCTGCATCAATGTATGATTTATCAGCCAGCCATTTTTTACCCCAAATACAATCTTTAAGATCTTTATCTCCATGGTTTTTATCATCCATTTTATAAAAAGTTTTTCCATAACCACTACTTCCGCGATTATTTACTGCCAGTATTGCATACCCATGATTGACCAGATATTGAATTAAAGAAAAATATCCAACTCTTGACTGACCTCCCGGACCACCATGTACCCAAACTAATGCGGGAACCTTGTTATCTTCAGTTGCAACTTTTGGCTTGTAATAAATAGCAGGGATTTCCGTGCCATCAAAAGATTTATATCTTATCACCTCAGCAGAAACAAGATCGGAAGCGTCTATCTCATCATTTAAGCTATTTGTGAGCTTCGTTAATTCTTCATTTTCTATATTATACACATATAAGTCTGATGGTGATTTGGATGATCCGACTGGCATCATCATTTTGTTTTCACTATCTGATATACGTACATATCTGACACTACCATCCTCGAAATCAGGGAAATCTACTTTTTCATCTGTTTCGTTGTTAGTTACAACAAGAGAGATCTTTCCATCTTCGTTAATTCCTGTAACTCGATATTTGTCATTTTTACTTAAGTAACTATAACTTACATCCCAGTTTGTTTCATAAACAACTTCCTCTTCACCGGTTTCTATATTATATTTTTTAAGATACATAAATTCTTTTCCATCATCTGTTCGATAAAAGAAATGCTTATCATCATTACTGAATCCTGAGCTTCGGTATGATCCCTTATTTTTGGAGATTTCCGTCATTTTTCCATTCTCAGTATTGAGCAGGTAAAGCTCATTTTCACTAGTCGTAATGGGCTTAGCCAGTACCATATATTTTTCATTGTGAGATATTCCTTCAAAGAAATAACCATCTTCATTTTTATAAATCATTTCAGGCTCCCATTTGCCAATTTCCATTTTATAAACATCGAAATATTTTGGGTCACGTTTGTTGGAACCATAGATCATTGATTTTTCATCTTCGGACCATCTATAGAAATTCGCCTTTTCCTTTTCGCCAGTTGTTAGTTCTGTAGTACTACCATCACGAGACAGTAAATACAAATGATCTAATTCATCACCGCCCTTATCAGCAGAATAGATAATGTCATTTGTACCGGGCACATACCCTTCTACAAAAATGGATTCTTCCGTAGAATTGGTTATTTGCTCTTTACTTTGATCTGCTATATTGATTTCGTAAATATTATATATCCCAGTTACGTTGCTGGAAACTAAAAGTTTTGATTCATCCTTTGAAAAATAACCTCCGTTATAGAGAGTATTTGATTCGAATTGTTCAATGGTATATAATTCAGGAGCAGATTCAGTGTTTGTAGTTTCTTTTTCTTCGGTCTCCTGTCCACAGGAAAAGGTCAGAATGACCGGTAGAAGAAAATAAGTTAATCGGAATTTCATAATTATAGTTGTTGATTTTAGTGGTTAATTAGCATTATCGCTTTTAATTAAACTTAAAATAGCAGGAATAATATTGAAATCCAATTGTTTGTTTATCAGAGGTTTATTTATTGAATTTTATAATTTGATAAATACTTTCTTTCTATATAAAATATGCAGAGGTATGAATAGAATGAATAAATATAAAAAAGAGTAAATCAATGATGATAATTTCAGAGGAACCCTCTGTCCGTGCAACCAGTCCATAAATACATTATTTAATTGCAACCCTAGTAACTCTTCCCTGTAGAAGATATATAGAAAAATAAAGGAAAGAACATAGGCTGTAATTGCATTCGTACCGTAAACACGTGGGAAATATAAATACTTGTCGAAACCTTTTATATCTATAAAGAAATAACAAATTGCCAGCATTAAAAGAGCAGCCCCGCCTGTGACAAGTACAAATGAAGAGGTCCATAAATGCTTATTAAGTGGAATATAAATACTTAAGATTATTCCTGCGATAAGCAGAAATAAGCCAGTTATTATTAGAAACCTGGTTCTGGCATTCTCTGAGATTAATCTTTTAAAATACCGTCCTGTGATTGCTCCGGTAATTGTCGTGATTATTGCCGGAAAGGTGCTTAGTAAACCTTCAGGATCCCATGATTTTTCATATAATGTTCCGGGTAATACTTGACGGTCGATATATGCAGATAAATTAATTCCCGGTTGCATATTTGGAGCAATATAATCTTTAGAGAAAAAATCAATTGTAACTGGTGTATAACCTCCTGCACGGGGAATCTGGTTAGTTTTTATAGCCTGTTGGATTGTTTCATCGATTGGGACAGGTATAAAATGAAGAATAAAACTATACCCGAGTAAGACCATCAGACTTATTAAAATCAAACTTTTGTTACCGAGGTTGAGGTAAAGTACAGCTGTAATTAAAAAGCATACTGATATTCTTTGTAAAACTCCCGGCCATCTCAATTCTTTCAAAGTCGGATTGAACATTAACCAGAGAAATAAGCCGACAATAAAAATTTTTAACGCACGCAGGATAATTTTTTTATAGATCGATTTGTCGGTTATAGCTATTGGTTTTTCAAGAGATAACGAAATAGAAAAGCCAACAATAAACAAGAAAAAAGGAAAAATTAAGTCTGTAGGTGTAAGACCATGCCAGTTTGCGTGTTGAAGCGGAGGATACATATAAGACCAGCTCCCGGGGCTATTGACTATTATCATAGCCATAATAGTTAATCCTCTGAATACATCCAGGGAGATTAGCCTTTGTCTTTTTCGAATATTTGAATAGTTCACAGGTTATCTTCGACTCTATTAACTAAAACAAGCTACTTAATAGCTATAAATCTTTATAAGATAGAAATACTTCATTCAGTTTAATTATGTATTCTATAATAAATCCTAATGATTGGAATGTAACGCTTTGTTAATCAGGTTTTTGCAATTAAATATAAATTAAGTTTATTATTTTCATATAATGTATAAATTATTATACATGTATTTTACTTTTCATTTTTGCATAAACAAAAATATATGTAAAATGGAAAATTCATTAAGTGTTATGTCAGAGGAGTACGGTACATTAGCTGACAAAAAAGATTACAAACTAATTGATGGTAAGTTTTCGGTCGAAGAAGCTAAAGATGTATTAAGCGCATTATTCAGAAACAAGATTAAATTTCATCAGCAGCAGAGGTTGTCGATTTATGAAAGAGAGGGTAGGGATACCACAGCAACTAAAAAGAGGATAGCAGAATTAAAGGAAGAAAGAGAAAAGGTAAGAGAAATGTTAAAAGCCATTGAAGGCGAAGATGTGACAATTGAGATCAATGGCAGGGTTGAAGTTAAAGTATTGAAATAGTCAGGAGCATTTTTTAATACTTCAAACTTTTTAACTCTTATCGAATAATGAATATTAATCTACTGATTGATAATCTTACGAACCCGGCATTGCTATTTTTCTTTTTAGGGATAATAGCAGTAATCTTAAAAAGTGATCTGGAAATACCTCCGAATTCTTCAAAGTTTATATCGTTGTATTTGCTTTTTTCTATTGGATTTAATGGGGGGCAGGAATTAGCTCATAGTGACTTGGGAATGGAAATTGCCCTTTCATTATTGTTTGGGATCTTCCTGGCACTGATAGTTCCTTTATATACCTTTTTTATCCTGAAAAAGCGGTTGGGGGTATTCAATGCAGGTGCTATTGCCGCTGCTTATGGATCGATCAGTGCTGTGACTTTTGTAACAGCAGTTTCCTTTCTGGAAATTCAGAAGATTGATTTTGGGGGTCATATGGTAGCAGTTATGGCATTAATGGAAGCCCCGGCGATCATTGTAGGTGTTTTACTTATGTCGGTTTATAACCGGGATAAAGAAGCAAGTATCGATTGCGGTAATATGATCAAACACTCAATGACTAACGGAAGTGTCCTGCTGATTCTGGGTAGTTTGGTGATTGGATTTCTCGCAGGAGAAAAACAGGCTGAGGGAATCATGCCATTTACTTCAGATATATTCAAGGGCTTTCTTGCGGTGTTTTTACTGGATATGGGAATTGTGAGTGGAAAGAAACTATCTTCATTTTGGGAAAATGGCTGGTTTCCGTTTCTATTCGCCATAGTTGTACCATTTATTAATGGTGTCATTGTAGCGATAATCAGTGGTTTTGTTACTCAAAGTGATGGCAATAGGTTGCTTTTTACGGTGTTGGGTGCAAGTGCTTCTTATATAGCTGTTCCCGCTGCGATGAAAATGGCAGCTCCTAAGGCCAACCCGGGATTGTATATTCCAATGGCTCTTGCAGTGACATTCCCATTTAACATTACGCTGGGATTACCTTTATATTTACAGATAATAAGAGCTTTCTAGGGTAATAACCATCCTAACTCGATCCCTGTTAAATGAAAAGAGACTGTCATTACCAGACAGTCTCTTTTTTACAGTTATTCATAGTTGAATTCAGCCAACGTTCTCAAACCATTCAGCATATTTTTCGCCTAATATAGGAACCGGCTTCATTTTGCTTTTAGATGCATTTAAAATACCTACTACCCACATATAAAGGAGTACGAAAATTGCTATTATATTGATGATCCATCCTACTACAGGGATCATGCCGATAATTCCTAAAGCCAATCCGGTGACTCCAAGTCCCAGTGATTGCCTGATGTGGTAAGAGGCAAATTCACTCTTTTTATCATTATTCATCACGAAGGCTATGATTAAGCCGATCAAAGTGATATAAGATATAATACCGATGTTTTTACCTTCTTTATCTACCGCTTCAGTCGATTTAGTCGATTCCATTGTATTTAAGTCTTCCATTTGTCTTTAATTTATTCTGCCATGTCAGACAGTGATTCAAAATCTAATTTATCAACCAGATCCCATGCCTGATCCGGTTTTGTTTTTGACGCTTTGACCATCACGCTAAAACGATCATTGTATACAAATTGCAGGTGTGTCACGTCTCTTTTCTTATAATAGGT
The DNA here is from genome assembly GCF_005166025.1 of Mangrovivirga cuniculi. Lineage (NCBI taxonomy): Bacteria > Pseudomonadati > Bacteroidota > Cytophagia > Cytophagales > Mangrovivirgaceae > Mangrovivirga > Mangrovivirga cuniculi. The sequence continues at coordinate 4,233,350 of NZ_CP028923.1, read as the reverse complement.
TTGCAAAGCCTTCTGACCATCTACCGTTACCGTTTTAAGGTGTTTTCGTTCATCTTCTTCTTCGCGATCCATATTCGCAACCATGTTCATTCCCATTAGTAATGAACTACCTACTTCGCCTGCACCATCCATTACTTCCACTTTTAATTCTCTGTCGTCTGCTTCAGATTTAAAGGTTCCTTCAATGGAACTAATATTCATATAACCGGCTTTCCCTACTTTGAAGCCCGTTCTGTCCATGCCACTCAATGATTCCGGCAACCATTGTTTTAACTGATCATTGGTCAGTGGTGTCAGCGTTTTTAGTTCATCACTTTTTTCTTTGGCTTCTTCAGCCTTACTGGCCATTTTGGTGACATTTGAGATGGTTTCAGAAGCTTCAGAAACTTTTTCCCTTGATTCCTCACTGCATGAAATAAAAATTGATGTCAGGAGTACTACTGTGAACATTTTAGTTATTGATTTCATTTTTTCTATTATTTGTTATTCGACATTAAATACAATTAAACCCCTGGAAATTTCGCCTTCGGATTCAACAGGGATAGCTTCCAGAATAATTTCATATTCTCCCGGGGCTAGCCGTCCGGTATTATTTTCATAGGCAAGTCCATCCTGCATATATCGTCCTAGTACAGGGACGAAATTGAAGGCTTCTGGTGAAAGAAACATATCTCCCGGGATATAAGGCATTGGTTCACGCTCTGAAGTATTAATCGTTTTACCATTGTGCTTTACAGTGGTTTTAAATTTGAAGAAATCAAACTTTGGTTTTCCAGGTAAAATTTCTTCTTCCGGTTTAGCATAATCTGCTCCCTCATAAAAGAAGATTATTTTGTTTTCTCCATCCCTGAATGATTTAAAAAGATTAACTACGTAAGGAGATTCAAGATCTAAACTGGTCCTGTCATCACCATTAATTGTTATTTTTCCATTTACATTTTGGGCATATAATGCCTGGGCTGATTGGATCAGCAAAACTATGATTAGATTTTTCATGGCTTTAAATATTAATTATTGATATAGTCTGATTTTTCTATGGTGAGCTTTTGTTTCTTGAGGTCTTTGCAGATCATTTTCATGGAATTATCGTCTTCTGTCCTTCCTACCATATCCATTTCCATCACAAGACCTTCTTTTTCTCCGTTTTTGATCCACTCTTTTTTCATCTCTTTAGGCATATTTTGGTTATTACCGACCACATCTCCAAAGCCGATATCCGGTTCGAAAGTGATATACATAATGATTATATGTTCCTCTGTTGTTATTTCATAACCTTTACATTCATACCCAAGGATAGTTTTGCCTTCGATTTCTTTCATAGTGTATTCCTCTTGCATACTTTCATTGACCACTGTACTATCCATATAAGCTGCATTTTTCATTGCAAATACAGATTTATTACCATTTTTGGAATTGAATATGGCAGTTAGGTCATTGCTATAATCATATACCATAAACATGTCGCCAGCCTTCTTAAAGGTAGCTCCAAAATATCCTGCATCTTTCATCAGGTAGTAATCCATTAATAGCTTGTCTTTTGACTCCGGAGTTTCCATTTCGAGAGTATATTTCCACTCGAAATAATACTTTTCCGGAAGCTCTTCAGCTCCGACCATTGTACCTCCCATCGGTACCGGAGAATTATTCTGTAATTCCATGGTGAAAAGCTCATTAAGCATTTCCTCAGTTTTCTTTTCTGCTTCATTAGCAACCTTATCGGATACAGCATCCGAGACTCCTCTTTCGACTTTGTCTTCGATGTCTTTTTTAAGCTTTTTTAGAAACTGACCCTGCACTTCAATACAGGACACTAATAAGACTATAATTATCAGATGGTATTTAAGCTTTTTCATAATGTAGTATTTTGCTTTTTACACTCATTTGTGTTTAAGCTTTTAAAAGGTTAACATCACTACCAATAAATTTTTATTTTTATAATGATGTTTACTTTTATCAATCGCAGCCATTAATGAATGACAAGGAAATTATTTCCGGGATTAAATCCGGCAATAAGACAATATTGAAAGATTTATACCTTGATAATAAGAATGATTTCGTCGGGTTTGCTCATAAATATAGTAGCGATGATATTTTGATTGAAGATATCTTTCAGGATGCGATCATTGTATTTTATGAAAAAGCGATCAGCGGTAAAATCGATTCGCTAAAATGCTCATTGAAGACCTATTTGTTTAGTATCGGAAAGTATATGATTTTCGATAAAAACAGGAAGTCAGTAAAGGAAGTACAGTCTGATGATCTGCAATATGTGTTAGATAGTCAGGATTATTATCTGATAGATGATCTTTCAACAGAAGAGGAATTAAGCCCTTATCAGGAAATGTTGTATGAACATTTCAAAAAGCTCGGTGAGAAATGCAGGAAGGTACTTCAAGCCTTTTATTATAAGGGACAAACAATCGAGGAAATAATGATTGAAGAGGGTTATGAGAACAAAAATGTGGTAAAAAGCCAAAAATCAAGATGTCTCAAAGCTTTAAAAGAAATGATAAATAAATCCCATGAATAAGGAAGAATTAATTGATCGTTACCTGGCTGGTGAACTCAACGAAGAGGAGAAATCCAACTTTAAGAAAATGATGGATGATGATCCTTCTATTGCTGAGGAAGTTAAATTTAGGAGGGAACTTAAACTAGCTATTAAGAAATCAGAGAGAACCCAGATTAAGGAAATGCTTTCTGCAACAGAAAAAGCTAGAGGTAAGTCTGTTAAGATTAACTGGCCGATGTATTTAGCTGCTGCTTCAGTAGCTTTTATTTTTATAACCGGATTATGGTTTTTTGTATTAAATGACAAACCTGATCCTGATGAACTTTATGTAGCTTATTATGCTCCATATGAAAATGTTGTTCATCCTATTGAGAGGAGTGAATCGATAGAGAATCTTGAAACTGAAGCATTTTTGGCTTACGAGCAGGGAAATTATAAGGAAGCAAGAGCGCTTTTTAGTAAGCTGGAAGTCGAAAGAAAGGACCCTTATATTCAGCTTTATCTGGGTATCACATTAATGTCTATGGAAGATTATTCACTGGCTACTGATTATTTTAATGAATATATAAAATCAGAAGGCAAATTAAAGGATAGGGCTTTATGGTATCTGTCACTTTCATACCTTAAAACAGGAGAATCCGGGAAAGCCATCCAAACTCTTAAAAAACTAATCGAAATGAATGGATATAATCGATATAAAGCGGAGGAATTACTTGCTAAGATCGAATAATCCTTTTTCTGGTTACATATGAAATTACAATCACGAAAATCGATGCAGCAAACAGATAAGTGATCCACGGTAATTCGTCATTTATTTCTTTTTGATTTCCAGAGGATACGAAAGCTGCCCAATAATATGGGTGTTTTAAAGCAGGATCAGAGGTCGATTCAAGATATCTTAATTTAGCATTTTTTAAAGCAACATCTTTAGTTTTTCCATCCTCGAGCTCTTCATAAAAATATTCCATTATCACAGAGGTTGACCTGTCATTGATCTTCCATAGGGAATTGACCAGAGATCGTACTCCCGCATAATAGAATCCTTTGGAGAGACTGATCATTCCTTCACCTTTTTCCAATTTTCCTATTCCTGTCTGGCAAGCACTAAGAGTGGCCATTTCGACATCTATATTCATATTGTAAAGGTCTTTTATGAAAAGGGTGTTCTCACTACTATCGCTTTTGCTAAATACCAGGTAACTATAATCCGGGTACAGATCATTTGCCGAAGCATGAGTCGCAAAATGGATGATTCGATAATTATTTACATGGGAACGGAAATTGGGTAGATCAGCTTCGTCACCGGTATAAAGAGTTGATGGGAAAAACTGACTTATATTTTCTATCTCTTCTTCATTATAAATTAATGAAATAAATCCATCTTTTTCGTAATTAAAGGATGGTGCAAAAGCCAGTATTTTATTTTCTTTTTTATCCCTTTCTGCATTTTTTAAACTATACAAAGAAGTAGCTGAGTTTGAATAGCTGACGCTATGATCTTTCAGTAAAATCTCATTTCCGTTTTTGTTTAAAACTTCAAAAGGGAGGTAATTTAAAATCCCATCTCTGATTACTGTAAGCCTTTCTTCCTCGATTTCTTCCGGAAAAAGTATTTTGCTTAGTTCATTAATTAAATTTGTTTCACTACTAGTTAAGCCATCAACTGACGGAGAAGTTAAAGACGAATAAACTTCTTTTACTTTCCGTTCGAAATCCTTGGTAAGGACAATTTTATCAAAATCAACAGCTTCTTTCTTTATAGTAAATCTGAAAATATGATCTTCTGTCAAAACATAATAAATCATCTCTGAATTTTCATCCAGTAGCTCCTTTTGAACCTTCTCTATGTTTATCACAGAGGTGTTAAATTTCAAGTCATAATAACGCGGATAATGATTTCTTAAGCTGTCCAGGTAATCGTAATATTTTAGTTTTATTTCATTTAATTGAGAATTAAGTGCAGAAATCTTTTTTTCTGACCTCTCATCAAATAGCTCTTTTTCAAGTGTTAATATTTTCTGTCTGAAGATAGATTCTTTATTGATCACTTTTTCAGGTACCTCTGCATATTTTATTGCTCTGGTTTGTCTAATCGCATCGAGGAGTATAAGATCTTTACTCTTTTCAGCAGCAGTAAAAGCCAATTCCATAAAGCTATAGTCGTTTTCTTTGGTATAACCTGAATGTCCCAACTCAATTATTGCGTGGAATATTGGTAAAGCCTTATTAACCAGGTACTGCTTGTCGATTTTACTATCAAATTCTTTTTTTAGCAGATCAAAAGTTTTAAAAATAACATTCGCAGACTCCTTAGCCAGATTAAGTGATTTTTGGTTATTATTATTTTTATAATCTGAGAATAGCAATTTCACCCTGATTTCAAGTAGGTCAAGATAAAGTCGTTTACTATATACTTCTCCGGGATCAGGGAGAGAGTATTCTTTTTTTGTATTACTGGTAATAGTATTCAGTGCTTTTTCAGTGGACTGTATACCTCTTGTTATTTCTCCTCGCTTTAGATAATACTCAGCTATCTTCAGGTGAATTAATGAAATATCCTGATGAGGTTTACCATCGTGATATTCAGTGTATTTAGTTAATGCCTTTTCATAATAATTTATTGCTTTTTTATCTTCGTTGAGTTCTGAGTATATATCCCCATAAAGCATTAAGATTTTTTTGTAAAAGGGATCTTTATCAATTAAGATCTCTTCACTTTGCTGTAAATAATTAAGTGCCTTTTTATAATTTTCCTGCTTTAAGTAATTACCAGCAGTTTTATCATAAGCAGTTATAAGGTTGTTTTTAAACATTTTTTTATCCTTATACATCTTTGTATAAGTTTTAATGACTTCGTCAAATAAATTATTTGCCTCATCATATTTTTCCATTTCAACATACAGCTGAGCGGTAAGTAGTTTTGTGGCTGCAATCGAGACTTCCTCATTCTTAACAATATCCGGGTTGTTTCTAATTAACATTATGGCCTTTTCGTAATACTGGTCAGACAATTCGTATTTACCGGTATTTTTATAGATCGAAGCGAGGAAATTACATGTACTTAAAAGCGTCTCCCCTTTTTGTTTATTCAGGCTATCAGTTTGTTGTGTTGAAAGATCATTGTAGAGCTTTTGGAAAGACAACTTTGATTTTTCGTACTCTTTGATTTTATAATAGTAGTTGCCTTCATTTAAAAGTTGATTTTGCCTGTAAACTTGTAAGTCGGTAGATAAGGAATCAGGATTAACAGAGTTCAAAAGTCCGTTATTTATGTTTAAATAAACAAAATATCTTTCCAGCTCATAATGATAACCCGATGTGAAAATCAGATATTCTAAAATCTGTATTTGTGTTTCTATATCTCCAGATTCCTGGGCAAGTTCAAGGGCAGCTAAAAAGTAATGAGAGGCACTATCATAATTTGTATAGATATAATTATACCCTGCATAAAAGTTTTCGCTAATCTTTTCATCGATGTTTTGGGAATGAACCTCGAATGAAAAAAAAGAAAGATAAAGAAGAAAGAAAAAAATCTTTTTCATAAAGAAAAGCCCTTATGAAAATAAGGGCGTTGAAAATAAATTAAATTATAATCAATTTACTATAACGGGAATCTCATAAGTTATTTCACCACCTGCAGGTTCAAAAAACTTGGTCACTTTTAATGTGAATTCCCCCTCTGAATTACTTTCGTAAAGATAATTTATTCTGTATGGGTCTTCGGATTCGTACACATCAGTAACTTCACCGATCGATTCATTATCATTATTTACAATTGAAAAACTTATTTCTCCTTGTTCTTCAGTAGCGCTAAAAACATGTTCTATAAGTACATCAATAGGGCAGTTTCCGTATTCACATGGATTTGGTTTTGGTGGTGGTGGAAGCGGATCAATTTTTAATGCTACATAATCCAGATATTTTTCATTTAAGGCTATCTCTTCTTGAGTTGCTTCTAATTCGGGAATAGCATTTTCATTACCATTTTCGATTTCTTCCATTAATTGAGCTTCCTTTTCCCTTAGTCGGTAAAGTTCATTATTAAGGAATTGCTCATGAATAAACCATTCATAAGTTTCAGGAGCTTCTTCCCTGTTAGTCAGGTTTTGGGATTCAGCAGATGCTTTTTCTGGATTTAGGTCCCGTGATACTGGATCGATCGTTTCCGTGTTTGAACATGCTACGAATAATATCAATAGCATTGTTTTAGATAGTAAGATTAAATTTTTCATGGTTCTTTATCTTTTACCCTTTAATGGTTTAAGATGTTAATGGTTAACAGATTGATTGAAAAAAATATTTACACTATCGAAATATGGGAGCTGTAATATATAAAAAAATCAACTTCTTTTTATGGGAAATGTATTATTAAATATTAGAAAGATTATAATAGTGACATGTTTTGGTTTTTAAAACAATGACATCTGATGATCAAAATTGACTCCCTCCAGCTTTAAAAGCTCTTTTTTTACTTTTAAGCCACCAGCATATCCAACCATGCTACCGTCCGAGCCAATAATTCTGTGACAGGGAATAATCAGGGCAATTGAATTGGCTCCATTGGCAGATGCAATCGCACGGATTGCTTTGGGATTTTTGGCTTTTTCAGCTAACTCTAAATAAGAAATTGTTTCTCCATAGGGAATCTCCATTAATTTTTTCCAAATATCAATTTGAAAATCGGTACCAATCATTTTTAAAGGGAGATCAAAAGACACTCTTTTATTTTGGAAATACTCATCTAATTGAAGGGTTGCGGTATTTATAGTTTGAGAATCACCCGGTTGAAATTCAGATTTTAATGATTTTTTAATTCGAGAATCAATAGAGGTCCTCATTTTTCTGTATTTCCAGTCACATAAGCATAATTGTTCTTTGTAGGAGCCCAGGATAATTTCACCGAATGGAGATTGATATGATTTTATTGTGATCATTTTTGAAATATAAAAAAAGGCTCAATCAAATTGAGCCTTTTTAATTTTATTTTTCATTGACTGGTAATCCAGTCAATAGAACTAAATCAAATCTTAAAGATTATCATTAGATGCAAGAGTGATTTCTCTAACGATTTCAGTAGTTGTTTCGAAACCTTGGATCTCTTGAGTCTCTTTGATTTGGTATTTGATTCTAAGAGTTGTCTCTGTTAACTCTACGATCTGGTACTCCATTGCTGCGTCCGCGCTTCCGAAAGTGATTTTATTTCCACTTACTGTATAATCTCCATCAAATTCCGAGATATAGCTAACAGAACTGCTTTGCGGATCAAAACCAGGGATAATAATCTCTGTGTTAAAACTACCGTTATGAGTCACTGCATTTGGCTCAGCAGTAAAAGAAACTGTCATAGTTCCATCAACATAAGTTTCAGTGGTCTTTTGCGAAACACCCATTGCTGAAACTGAAGTTTCTTCAGTATAACCTGATACTGTGTAATCTCCAGGAAGTAATGTTGTGTCTACGCTAGGAGTATTTTCATCGTCTGAACAAGATGAAAAAATAATTAATGAAAGAAAAAATACTGATAATAATTTTGAAAAATTCATAGTTATTATTGTTTGGATAAAAAATTAGTTACTTTTTAAAAATTTTGGTTGAGCTCTTTATTAACCAGCGCGCAATATATCAAAGTTATATTGCAATGGTTGATGTTTTGAAAGAGAAATTTTATTCGTAAGATGTTTTTCTTCTTATAATTTAACGTGTTCTAAAAATAGTTAAATCATAGATTAGTTTTAGTTTATTCGGTATTTACTGTTAAGAATATCCTGGTTTAGAAGTTGTGCAACTGCAAAGTATAAATCTCTGTCAAACTCAAATAATTCTAACGGCTTCTCAAAAAAGTTTTCAATCGAAACAGCAAAAAACTCATGGTAATTTGTAGATGCATAGCCGCGGAACAGGTGTGAGTCGATCTTCTTTAATAATGCCATTTCGCGTAATGCAATGTATTTAAATCTTCTTATTGCCGATTCCGGAATGTAATTGTATTCTTTATTAACAATCTTATTCTCAAATTTTAATGCATGAGACATTTCATGAATTCCCAGGTTAATGCCATCAGTGTGATCCATGTATCCTTCAACAAAGTTTTTCCAGGATAGCACGATTAATCCTCGTAAATTGACTTCACCTTTATGGTATTTACCTGTAATCGTAGAATAATAATTGTCGGGATAAATCAATATTCGTGAGAAATGTTTAAAGTAAACCGATGGATATCCAAAAGTAATCTGAATGGCCGAAGCTGCTATTAATACTTTCATTTCCTCACTTACTTCAGTTAAACCACCTCTGGGAATGAATTGCTTTAGTGCTATAAATCGTTGAACTCTTTTTCTGAATTCTTCTTTTAGTTTTTCATCTGGTAAGTCATTGTAGTACTTAAAATATTTCTCAAGGATTTTTTTCCTGTGTACTGGTAGTTTATAAACAATCAGGAAGAAATTAACTAATGTTGGGAAAAAATAAATAAGCGTTGACCTGATGACGCTAAAAACCATACTAAAGAGTAATATGACCGGCAATGCAATAAAAACCAGTATTAGAAAGCCAAAAAGTAAAAACTCTAAAGTATCCGACATTCAAAAAAATAAGTCTTATGCCTAAAAAAAATATCAAAAATAAAAATTCAGTTTCAATAATAACTTATTTGGTTGTCAAATAGAATTCCATTACTCTAAAAATTATAAAAAATAAGAACACGATAGAAAATCGTATAATTCGATTTTTATTTAATTTAAAATTCGCTGGTAGTAATAATTTTGATACTGCCTCGTAAATATTCTTACGATTGTTCCAGAAAATATAGAGTATTATCATCTGATATAATATGGCTGCTTTTAAAGCTCCTCTATTCACTTCAAAGAAGATATCCTGAATAATTATGTTGACTAAAATGGTGGAAGTGAAAAAGCATCCAATTAATCTGGTAGGTTTAAAAAGTATTAGAATTCCGCCTGTTATTTCAAATATTCCGAGCAGTACGGCAAAGGTGGTGGAGTAACTATAAAATGTCCACATTAACTCCATTCCGGTTAGGTCCCCAACAGGAGTTTGAAGAATATCAGCATTTTCACTGAATTGCCAATATTTTGCACCACCGTAAATGAACATTGCTAATACCACTACCCAGGCAAGTGAATCTTCTATAATATCATTTATTCTATACCCTGCTATTTTTTTTAATCTCATTTGTAGAAAATTATAGAGGTAATTTTATTCTACTTTTATAATTATAAGTTTCTTTAACAGTCTGGCCATTTAAACCAGGGATGAGGAATACTTTTTAACTAGTAGAATAAATTTCGATTTATTGCTTCAATTAAATTTGTATTAATTTATTCTCTGGTAGAAGAAATTTATTAATAGTTGAAAACGAAATCAACGAAATGATTATTGAATGGTATTAAATATATTTGGAAGGTGTTATACCTAAATTTACAACTCTTTTTTTAACAGATTTATCTTATCTGCGACTGATCCTTTTTCAAAGATACTTATCAGGCTAAAAATAAATTTGAGAGTAAATCCGGAGGGGGATATCAAGTGAATTTTACTTGATACTTTTTTGTCTCGTTCCGTTATTAGGTTTTGAATTTCTGTTTCTTCATTTTCAGCCAAAATAACTGAAAATTCCCAGGCTCCATCACGGGCTAATTTCATACTGAAATCCACTAGCAAATCATCTATCTTCCCTGTCTTTTGAAGTAAGAATTTTAATGGAGGCCATATGGTTGTAAGGTTGTACTGAACTTCATGAACCATTGAAGATAAGATTTGATTGATCCGATCAAAATCATTTTTTAACTCATGGATATTTACTCCCTTGTTAACTTCATAGGCAGCAATGCCTAAATCGAGATTTATATGTGCATTAATTCCTGATAAGATATGCTGCAGTACGGTTATCTCATCTTTTTTAGCCATAGAAAAACTTTCATTCCAGGAACGACTAACAACTAGATTCTTATTAGCATTATTATAGGCATCGATATATCGAAGTGCAAAGATGACATCGAGCTTTTCCATTCTTGCTCCATCGTCAAAATAATTGTTTTCAATGCCTTCTTTAACTTTTACTGTAACCTTTTTGTATAAAACAGCAAAATATCCTCTTGGATCAGAATTAGATATACACTCCTGAATGATATCGTTAAGTTCATTTACAACATCATCGATAGTAACTATATCCTGATATTTATTAGCCCTCATAAGGTTTTGAACATGCTCTCATATATTTTGAAATCAAATCTTCCGTAATAAACTGAATTATCATTTCCATTATAATCTACATAATCAAAACCAAAAGTACCTGATATTATTACACTAGATGTTTCCCTTTCATATCTTGCGTTGAGAAAGTTTAATTTCCCTGATGAAGATTGAACTTCGAGATTTGCATATCTGCTACCATAATAAAACGGGTCTGATACAAGTCCATATGCAGAACTATTATCAAGCTGGAAACTGGTGTTGTTTAAGTTAGGTAAATCAGCAAATGATTGTATTTGATCTGTGTTAATAATCAAAGTAAGAAATTTCCTTTCGTTAATTTCATCATTTTGCTTTGTGATAGTTCCTGGTACTATGAGTACTAGTTTGCCCTTGCCAACATCTCTTATGATTTGAACTGTGTCAGGACGTTTAAATAAACTGCCACCTCCTAAAGATGAATTCCAATACTCTTCATTAACTTCCGCCCCAGCTACATTGTATCCTTTTTCGGTATATATTGGAAGCGACGGCTTAGATGGATCGAATATAAAGACAGGTTCTTCACATCCGTAAAAAATAAGAATAAATAGGGATAGATATATTAAGCTTAATTTTTTCATTTTTTGAACTTGATTTTACATCCTATTACAAAATAAATATTTCTGAACTCACCGATTTCTTCAGATAAGTTCCCGTATTGATCTACCTGCCTGTAGGTTAGTCTGGGGAGTGGACTAATACTTGACCTGATATACGGACTTACTGTTTCATCTTTGAAAAAATGCAGTTGGACCAAAAATGCAAACCATCCATCCTTATACTCATCCTCCATAAAAGTTGTAAATAAGGGGGCTCCAATTTCAAAACCACCACTAGCTGTGATATCTTCTTTTAGTCTATAGTTTACCAATACTGGAAAAGTCAGGTAGCGATCCAGGATAATTCGTTCTCCAAATGCTTCGGATTGAATTTTATAATTCCTCGAAGACCATATCATTTCATTTGTAAAGGAAATCCTTTCATTATTGGTGAAATTATATTCGTAGGATATTCCAAACATACCCCCGACCATCGTACGCGAATTAATTGCTTCTGAGCGAACCATCGTGTTACTCAGGGTAAGTCCTCCTGTAATTCCAAACTGAGAATAGGAATTAAATGCTAAAAACGATACGAAAATCGTGCAGAAAACTTTGATGTGTTTTGTACAGATCATAAAAAATAGTTGATAATCAAAACTCTTATTAAGAATTATTCTAAATAAAGTTAAAAAATCTGAATTTCCTAATTAACCTTAAAAATTGTGATTCATAATCGTGTTTTCAGTCATAAGCCACCATGCCACAACTATGGCAGTTCCTACCAATATCAATTTAATTACTGTCTTGATGATCTGCCTTTTATTTTCTTTTATCGATCGTTCTCTGATTTCTGATAGTTGTGCGGAGCTCGCTTTTTTATCGGCGAATTTGCTTTGTTTATTTTTTAAAGCTGAATTATAGTTCTTGATTTTATCCCAGGTACTGTTCTTTTTTAATAAACTCCTGTTATTTTTCATGGACTTGTTGGCAGCGTCCATTGAGCCAAATCCTCCCATTATTGCTCTTTATTTTGTTGCTTTATATCTTAAATTATTATTTATTAAGAGGGTGGGCAATATTTATTTAATAAAAATTAAAACGAACCTGGCTTTATTGATGGGTGGCGATTGATTTGTTTAGTTAAAAAATTAAAGGAGGAGTAACCTCCTCCCTCAAAATATTTGATTATAGATATTTCTATTATTTAGAAAAAGTATAAGTCTCATCTATTTTATTAGATAATACTCCAAAAGCACTTTCTCTAATTTGATGTAAAACTAATTTTGTTTCAGATAATTCAACGATTGTTAAAGTATTATCTTCCAGTATAAGATCTTCACCATCTACTTGAAAAGTTCCTTCAAATTCAGGGAATAACATATGATAGACAGTAGAGTCTGTTTCATTTTCAGTCTGATTAACTGCGAAATACCCTGAGTGACTAATGGTTTCTGTGGCATCGTCAAAAGTTAAAGTGAAATTTCCAGATGTGAAATCTTCGGTCAGGGTTCTGGAAACCGTGCCACTATTATAATGAGTTATATCACTCGTATAATCAGAAATAGTCCATTTACCATCAATTAATGAAGTTTCAACCACTTCTTCTTGTTGTTCCTCTTCTTCGTTAGTATTGTTGTCTGGCTTTACTTCTTCTTCTGAACATGAAGCAAAAACAAATAATACGGCAAAAAACAAAGTAAATAATTTAGCTAAATTCATAGTTTTAAAAATATATTATGTGTAATAGTGAATTGAATTACATAGTTGAGGGCGCAATTTATTAAAATCGTTTGATTATATAGAGGTATTTCAACTTCTATTAGAAATTATTTTTATTGATCAGGTATAGTTGAAAATTATAACAGCATTTTAATAAAGCTCAATAAAATGTTATTTCGATACATAAGTCTCGACCGAAAATATTTAATCCTAATTGTTTGTTTACGATTTGGCTTTTAAATGATACATTATTTTAGTGCCGGGCGTATCTTCTTCATAGTCCTCTCCGAGATAATTATGCATTGGTTGGGATATTTCCGATAGCTCAAATTCTCCCTCAGCAACAAATGAATTATTTTCTTTAAATGTTCTGCAGGGAATGATTACATCAAAATTGGCTTCCTTCAAGGTTATTATTCCTTTAATAAATCCTGATCCATGGTCTATACTGGCTTCGTTCATTTTGAAACTGATTATTTTATAGTTTTCAGTATAGAAAAAATCAGGGGAATTGAGATGATTGATCAATTTCTGCTTGTTCTCATCATCAAGATTATCGCTGGTAGCTTTAATAGTGGTTAGGTCGATTGAGATTAAAGCGTCTTCGATTTCACCTTTATCATTAATAATTATTTCTCCGGATTGAAAATCGACCTGGCCTTTATTAGTCATTTTTTCATTTCGCCCTTCCCAGTATATCTTACTTTCTTCAGTATCAACAATGTATTTCATTTTATTGTCCTTTTAGTTTTTTTAATCTTTCAGCGAGAGAATTAATTCCATATGCACTTCTTCGCGCCCCTTTCCAGGGATCTTCCTTTTGAGAAAGACGGCGTTTGATATTTTTCAGATCATAACTGCGTGCGTTGATGCTTTTGTCTTTCAATTCTTCCCAGTCAAGAGGAGTGGCGATGGGAGCATTTTCTATAGGTCTGATACTATAAGGTACTACAGCAGTTTGGGCATAGGCGTTTCTTTGAATGTCAAAATATAATTTGCCATTTCGTTTTTCTTTTCTTGCTGCTGTTGTAAATACATCTGAGTATTTTGCTGATAAAAAATCTCCAAGATTTTTGCCGAAATCCCTGCTCTGATCAAAATCACATTTACCGTCAAGCATAATTACGACATGAGCTCCTGAAGATCCGGTAGTAGTTAGAAATGAAGTAACATCCATTTCCTCCAAGGTATCTTTAATTAAGAAAGCAGCCTTTCTCACAATTTCAAAATCAGAAGAGGGAGGGTCAAGGTCGATTACCAGTTTATCCGGATATTTTATCTTATCGACTTTACTTAGCCAGCCGTGGAATGTAATCGTTCCCTGGTTGGCCAGGTAAATGAGCGTTGCTTTATCGTTACAGATCACATGATTTACTTTTCCGTCTTCTTTTTTTAAAGATTTGGTTTTTATCCATTCAGGGAAGTAATCAGATGCTTCTTTTTGGTAGAAACCGTCACCATCAATGCCATCGGGAAATCGCTGAAGCATTAATGGTCGATCTTCTAAATGGGGCAGGATGAAATCTGAGATATCCCGGTAATATTCGATAACATCTCCTTTAGTGAAATTTTCTTTATCGAAAAAAACTTTATCCGTATTACTGATATCTATGTTATGTCCGGAAATCTTCATGCAGGGGTTTCTTTTTTAACGTTTTTAGGATCTTTATCTTTTCTCAATCCGATAAATCTTGGATGTCTAAGTTTATTGTCATTAGTCCATTCAGTAAAGCCAATCTCAGCCACCATTTCAGGTGTGATGAAATGAATGCCATTATCTTTGATTTCTTCGTCAAAAGGAGAGGTTTTACGTTGCTTTTTACTCATTTTATTTTCCATTTCTTCAAGCTGCTTATCACTGTATCCAGTCCCTACCTTCCCGGCGTATTTCAGTTTGCCATTTTCATAGAATCCGATAAGAAGAGCGCCAAAACCGACTCTTTCTCCTTCCGGATCCGTATACCCGCCAATGACAAATTCCTGTCGTTTGTCGCATTTAAACTTTAGCCAGTTACTCGTTCGACTATGTAAATATGGTTTGGTCGCATTTTTTGCAATGATTCCTTCCCAGCCTTTGTTACATGCTTTTTCCAGGTATTTCTCCCCATTTTCGTTGATGTGGCTACAATAACGTATAGGGTCACTAAATGGGATTTCTTTTGATAAAATCTTCTTCCGGGTTCTGAGATCTAATTCTGTAATATCAGTATCATCGATATACATCAGGTCGAAGAGGTAATAAAAAACAGGTACTTTGTTGATCAGTTCTTTGGAAGGGTTTCTATTATTTATCCGTGCTTGTAGCTCTGAAAAACTTGAAATATCGTTTTTGAAAGTCACTATTTCTCCATCTGCAATAAAATCAGAATTAATTTTTTTGACTGCCTTAACTATTTCAGGATAAATTTCATTCTGACTTTTTTTATTGCGGGATAAAAGTTTTACTTCTTTACCGTTTTTAAAAACCAGGCATCGTACACCATCAAGCTTTCGCTCATAAATCCAGTCCGGGTCTGAAAAATAATCATCGGTTAGTTTAGCAAGAGAAGGCTCCATCCAAACCGGTTGCTCCTTCTTTTTTACTTTTTCTTTTTGTTCTTCTGAGAGATCCATTTATTAGTTGTCAATATCTTCAATTTTTTTACCTGATTTCACAGATTCGGGTTCAGTACTTGTCGGATTTCTCCGGGCATCTGCTTTGTCGTCATCCATTTTGACCATAAGCCATTGACCTTCGTCTTTATCAGTTCTGGTAAAGGCATATCCTCCTTTTATTTTTTCACCGTCAAGGTCAACTAAAAAATGGCCATCGTCAATTGCTTTTTTCAGGTCTTTTATCTCATCATCTTTTTCTGTGATGTTTTTATAAGTTCCTTTGTCCCATAAAAGTACAGGCCCGGCTCCGTATTCATCTTCCGGGATTTTTCCTTCAAAATGAATATAATCCACCGGGTGATCTTCTGTGCGGATAGCCAGTCTTTTTTCACTCGTATCGGTTGATGGTCCTTTGGGGATTGCCCAGGACTTTAATACCCCATCGCATTCAAGGCGAAAATCATAGTGCAAATTTTGTGCATCGTGCTTTTGAAAGGAGAATCGATTTTTATTTGATTTCGATTTTTTACCTTCAGGTTCCCCGGATTTATTAGTATTTCGTTTTTCCTTATATTTTTTTAGGTCGTCGTTTTCTTTTCCCATAATAGATTGATTTAATTTTTGATATTAGATCAAATTCTAATTCGTACTCCCCGAAAGAATTGTTTTTAAAGTTTTGAAACTTGATTATATCTGATATATATGGCAGTTTACTATAATTCAGATACCAAAAACCGATAATAATGCTATGGTAAACAATTTGTTTTGTGATTTATATCGCCTCGGAGATTTTATAAATCAAAGCAGTAACAGTTATTCTGGTTCAATTGTGAACTATATAAATATAATAAATTTAGCTCTTAAATCAGATACTATCTATGCCGGATATATTAAATAATGAAGAACTAATTCAATGGGGGGACTTGCTATCGTAATTGCTCTGACATACGTCGAAACGGGATTTCTAATCGGCTTAGTTGTTCCGGGAGGTGAGACCCTGATATTTACCACGGGAGTTCTTGCTTCGACCGGCGTCTTTGATATAAGCGTGTACTGGATAATCCCCATCTTAATAGTCAGTGCCTGTCTCGGAGATATGACAGGATATCTGATTGGCAGAAAGCTAGGTCCTAGATTATATAAAATGAATGACCGCTGGTATTTTAAAAAGCGGTATTTGAGAAAAGCTGAGGAATTTTATCAGGATAAGGGAGCGATGGCTTTAATTTTAGGACGTTTTGTTCCTGTAATCAGGACGATGAATCCTTTACTTAGTGGGGCAGGTAAAATCAGAACAAAATACTTTTTTCTATATGTTATTATCGGAGTGACAATATATATTGTTGCATTAGTATTGCTTGGCTATTTCCTTGGAGGACAATTTCCTTCAATACAAGATTACCTGGGATATATTCTACCCGGCCTGGTATTGCTACTAATTGCACCAGTGGTTATTAAGTATTACAGGTCGAAGAAAAAGAAAAAGGATTCTGAATGATCAGAATCCCTCTATTTTTAGTGTGAGTGTTTTTTACGATTTTATAGATATCGGACTTTTGTCCAAACCATATAGTAAATAATTAAGGCGATAGGTATTAGTATGATCGTAATGGCCAGAAAAAAGTTAGCAATTGATCTGCCTATAGAAAAATTTTGAGTAACCGAAATTCCTACGATAATATTAACAATCGACCAAATAAGTAATACCAAAGCAATAATTACAAATACGGATGCTAAAAATATAATAAGCTGCGTATAATTGACTAAAAATTCTCCCCACTCAAATAAAGATAAGGCTTGAATTGCTAAAGAAATTATAGCTGTGATCAAAGTTGGAATTACAGCATATGTTGTTATTCTAAGCAGCTCGTAGGTTGTTGCATCACCGCCAAGCCATGATCCCGAGATTTTTAAAATTGCAGCAAATATGTAATAAGATATCCATCCCAGTAAAGCTCCTATTACTACTCCAAAGATTATAGAAACGGCAGGATTAATGAATATTCCTCCAAAATCATTATCGATAAAATTACCCAGGGTGGTATTAATTCCTAAAATTATAAGTATAGGAAAAAGCCATTTGTCGTATTCTTTTTTATCGATGAATTCTAAAACCATTCTTGGTTTGGTCCAGATCTTTTTAAAGATATCTGAATCTGAAAGATTGGCTACTTCTCGCTTACTGTTTACTAAATTATCATCAAGGGTGATGTTATCATTATTCATAGTTGAAAAAAGTTGATATTAAAAAATGATAACACGAAAGTAATAATTTTTTTATTTAATGAAAACTGGTAATTACCTTGCCAGGAACTTTTTAATTAAATGTGCTATCGCTCATTTTTTCGATTCTATGGAAAAAGCTATCAATCAAAAAGAATTACTTCATAAATCATTTAAATTCCCAATAGGTATAAAATTTAAATATCCCTGGAGAAATTACCAAAACCGGGTTTTAGAGCAGTTGGAGCAACATCTTAATGACGATCACCTACATATCGTAGCACCCCCAGGCTCGGGAAAGACAGTTTTAGGCCTTGAAGTAATGCTCAGGTTGAATAAACCAACATTAATTCTTGCTCCGACAATTGCGATTAGAAATCAATGGATTACACGTTTTTGTGAATTATTTATTCAGGTGAAAAATGTACCAGACTGGATATCCACTGATATTCGCAATCCACAATTTCTTACAGTTGCCACTTATCAAAGTGTTCATTCAGTATGCAGGGATAAAGAGGAGGCTAATAACCTTATTTTGAAATTAGAGGATAAAGGAGTTGCTACTTTTGTGGTTGATGAGGCTCACCATCTTAAAAATGAATGGTGGAAATCATTAATGGAGTTGAAAAAACATATAAAACCTGTTGTGGTAGGTCTGACTGCAACTCCTCCTTACGATGTTTCTTATAGTGAATGGCAACGGTATCTGGAGCTCAATGGTCCGGTTGATGCAGAGATTTTCGTCCCTGAACTCATTGAAGCCGGAGATTTATGTCCACATCAGGATTATGTCCTGGCCACTATCCCTAAGTTAGAAGAGCGCAATAAAATTGAGAAGATTAGAAACAATATTAAATCTGTTTACCAGGATCTTAAAAATGATATTGTTCTTATTGAAATTTTGGAAAGTAGCTATTGGTGGAAAGAACCAGAGCTTCATTACGAATGGATATACTCTAATATCGAATTTTATTCATCTGCTCTGATTTTTCTGTATAGTAATCAAAGAGAAGTATCTCAAAACCACTTAAGTATTGTCGGTAATAAGGAATATCATATTCCTATGCTTGATGAGTATTGGTTAAAAGTACTACTTGAAAATTACCTTTTTAAAAACAGAGAATTTTTCACGCTACACGCACAACATCAAAAATCTGTTGAAAAAAAACTTAGAAAGTGTGGTGCCCTGGAACACAGTTCAATCAGTTTCAAGGATAATGATGATATAAAAAAATCTCTTTCTTCGAGCATCAGTAAATTGGAAGGGATAAAAACAATTGCTGACTTTGAATTTGAAAACTTAAAACACGATTTAAGACAGGTAATTTTATGTGATTACATCAGGAAAGAGTTTTTAGCAGATTCTACTGAAAATAACTTAGAGATAAATAAAATCGGAGTAATACCTGTGTTTGAGGTTTTAAGAAGGGAGAAAGATAAAAATAAAAAGTTAGGTGTACTCACAGGATCGTTAGTAATTATACCTGCCTCGGCAAAAAAGAGGTTAGTTGAAATAGCATTAGGTTATAATATTGAAGAGCTTTCTTTTAAGCAATTGTCATATGATCTGGATTATCTGGAACTTCATTTATCAGACGGAGTTAAACATCGTCTTGTAACGATTATTACCAGGCTTTTTGAAGAAGGAAAGGTAAATATTTTGGTTGGAACAAAATCTTTACTTGGTGAAGGATGGGATGCGCCTGCTATAAACTCGTTGATACTTGCGAGTTTTGTCGGTTCGTTTGTGTTGTCAAACCAAATGAGAGGACGTGCAATAAGAACTTATAAAAGTAATCCGGAAAAGGCTAGTAATATCTGGCATTTAGCATGTGTTGATCCTACAGTTAAGGATGGGGGAAATGATATTGACCTCATGAAGAGAAGGTTTCGAAGTTTCGTTGGAGTTTCTTTTGATAAAGCGGGCAAAATAATGAATGGTTTTGATCGGTTGGATTTTCCGGAGACGATTACAAATATCAAAGAAGTAGAAAAATACAATATTAATTCTTTTGACCAGGCGGGAAGCAGGGAAGCATTAAAGGCTAAATGGAATGCCTCATTAAAAAACGGCACTCAGATGGTGGAAGAGATAAAAGTACCTTATCCGGATGATAGAAATTATAAAAAAGACAGGACTCTTTATTTCAGAAATACATTGCGAAATTTCACTGGTACTCTTGGCGCTTCGGTATTAGCCTATTTGGAATTTTCGCTCAATTTATTTGCGCGCTTATTTAATAAAGTGCCTAATAAAGAGGTCTTAATTTGGGGAGGTACTATTTTTATTGGCCTTGGGATAGTGCTTTTTGGTACTCGATCTATAAATGCCTTGCTATTGTATCTGAAATATAGAGATATAGAAAAAGATATTGATCGAATAGGTATTGCACTCCTAAATGCAATGAGTATAACCGGGATAATAAAAACTAAACTCGATGCAATTAAAGTAAAAACGAGTAAAGATGAATACGGGGGTGTTTATTGCCATATCGAAGGAGGAACTGCCTTCGAAAGTTCAGCTTTTATAAATTCTATTCAGGAAATATTAAGTAAAGTTGATAATCCGCGGTACCTGATAATTAGAAAAGGAATGTTTAAGGGACTTTATGAGCAAATAGATTATCATAATGTGCCGGAAGAACTTGGGAGAAGAAAGAACGAGGCCCAAATATTTTTTTATCAATGGAGTAAGTATGTTAGCAAAAGTCGATTGATCTATACACGTAATCCAGAAGGGCGAAAATTATTATTAAAAGCCAGGATCAATTCTTTGTCGGCTAATATTCTTAATGAAGATATTGAACATGTAAATGTCTGGAAATAATCAAAGGCTGAGATTTGATCTCAGCCTTTATTGGTTAGCCAGGTAATCACTTTACCACGGTCCGTGGTATTGCTGCCGGCAGTCTACTCAGCATTTCATTATTGAGCAACTGAGTGGTATTTGTAAAACTTGATACGTTGATCACGTTATTTTTTTGTCTTCCGATTAATACTACCTCATCACCCACTTTTACATTGGGAATATGAGAAATATCAACCATAAATAAGTTCATGTTGATCAGACCAACAATAGGAGCTTTTTTACCATGAATCAAGACCTGACCGCGGTTTGACAAGGCTCTTGGATATCCATTAGAATATCCTAACGGCATTACAGCAATCGTCATTTTATGTGTCGCCTGGTAAGCGGTGCCATATCCGATAAATTCACCTTCTTTTACATCGCGAATGTCCATGATGTCAGTTTTCCAGGAAAATATCCTTTTCAGAGCAGAGTCTGAAGTTTTATTTACTTCCTGAAGGTGGTGATAATAAATATCCGGGCTCGGCCAGAAACCGTATTGGGCTACTCCGACTCTCACCATATCATAAACAGTTTCGGGCATCGCCAGAGCTGCCGCTGAACAGGCAATATGCCTTACATTAGGCTCGATCTTTTCCTTTTTGCAAACTTTAAGAAATTCCTTATAGCGTTTGTGCTGCATGTCGAGCTTAAACTGATTTGAGAAGCTTTCTGCTCCACCAAAGTGAGTGCACAGCCCTTCAAAAATCAGATGCTCAGAGTGCTTTTTGAGGTATCTCAAAGACTTCGGGAATTCTTTCGATGGCATTCCCGTTCGGTTAGCACCTGTTTCGACTTCAATGTGTACTTTAGCTGGTTTACCAACCTTTTTTGCAGCTTCTAGTGCGACTGGCAAACGATCGTAGTTGTATACAAAGAATTCGATATCATGCTCCACAGCCCATGGAATATCTTCTTCATAGATGATACCCATGATCATTATATGACTGTCTTTTTTGCAAACGCTTAATACTTCCTCTGCCTCGAATGAAGAGGCAACAGAAAAGTGCCTGACGCCACATCTCTCAGCCATCGGCACAAATGCTTCGATCCCATGGCCATAAGCATTGGCTTTGACAACTGAGGAGAAAACAGCGTGATCTCCTATTTTCTTTCGTATAAAATTTAAATTTGCTTTATATGCAGATTGTTTTAAATGTATTCTTGAAGAGTGTTTAACCTTTTTCACCATTGTTTTTTAGTGTCTAACCAATTATAAGCCTGACCCCAGCTTTCCTGAGCCAGCTGTTTAACTTTTCTAACCTCAGCGGATGGGATCAGCTCCATTCTACTATGCACTTCCAGACTATTAAAGTGAAATGCATAGGTACGTGCAGCAAACTCATGTATCGGAAGCGATGACTCACCGTGTAATTCACCATTTCCATAAACAGAAGGTTTTATTTCCTGTCCCCAGTCTTGCCTTCCCTCGTTATTTGGATTAAGAAAGTATGCCCGCATTACATCATTTGGGTCTTTAGCTACCCTTAAAAGGGAAACCGCATGGAAACCAAGCATTTCACCTTTTGAGGATGTGATAAATATACCTACGGGATTTGGATAAATCAATTTGTGACCACCGTTGAATTCCGGATGACACATCGAATAAAATACCCGGACAAATCCATCGAAATCTACGATAGCATTGGTCAGGTAATCATATGCTGAAGCAAATCCTATCTGAATCCATTGGCCATATAATGCCGGGTTTACCCATTTGTGGGGATCTTCTCCACGACCGGAGGCCCTGAGCATCATTTCATTATATATTTTATCCAACATTGGAACAAGTGTAACAGAAACAGCATCGAGGTTGTGGTCTAGTTTCTGTACCAATCCTTTTCCGGTAAGTGAAGCCTTGATTTCCTGTCCTTCAAACCGGAACATAAGATCGTTGTGCACAGCGGCTGTCTGAATCATATTGATCAGTTTTGCCGGTGCGTGCTCACTCCACATACTGATACCCCGGGCACTTTGACATGTCGGGTTGTTTCCCTGTCCGACACCAAGTGGTTGTCCTAAAATACGGAATAATGCCCCTATTAGATATTGCCTTGCGGTAACTTCGTCGTGGGGTGAACGTGTTGACTTTATAATTCGTTCCTCAACTTTTGGGTGTATCTTGATCGTAGCCAGATTAAATAAACCAGACCTCACCGCTTCACGGGAAATAATTCCTTTTTCAAGCATTTTAGCCAATCCATATATACACTGGGTATTATATGGATGAACAGTCTGCATGATAATTCCGGATAAAGTCTTAGCATATTCATTCCACTTAGCCTTACCAACGGCATTTAATCCCAGGCAAGGAGGAACTAAATTATATTGAACATTAGCAAGAATATGTAAAAGTAAAACTGCATGATGCCTGCTTACCAGTCCGAATTCATTCATAGACCGGCCCATTTCCTTTGATTCTTCTTTTAGTTCTTCTTCATTGAGCCCATTTAGGAATTCATTATATTCCTCGATAGATTTTCCCTTACTGTTTTTTGTCGGGGCGTAAATCGAACTTTGAAACTTGTATAACTTGGCATCTTCCGGCTTTTCGGGATCCAGATCGATCTTTTCATTGATCAATTCGATGATTTTCCGTTGCTTTTCGGTCACCACGGGACGTTGTTCACATATTAAAGTGAGTTCTTCAGCCAGTTTTAGCTTCACGCCATCAAGATGGATCTCTTCGGAAACAAACTGGAAGAATGAATGAACTTTCAATAATTCATGATCACTCATCACTAACCTGGTTTCTTCCAGCGGTTCGTTGAAAACAAATTCCAGGTTAGAAACAATTACTTCCTGGATATAGTTTTCGGCTTCATCTCTGTTTACTGTGGCATTCTTGATCTTACCTTTCGCGATAGCTAATAGTCGTAATTCGCTAAGGATTTCTATCGTCGAATTAGGATGCCCACTTTTCAATGTTCCATTAACCAATGTAGCAACCAGCTTCGAAGGATCAGACCACGGAGAATCCAGGAATAATCCTGCCTGGGTCAGGTCGTCGATCATTTCATAGATGTACTCGATCCCATTCCTGGTGTCGATCATCATATCGATCTGTCCCATAAGCTTATTGGCTTTATCCGGCCTGGTAAGGCTGGTGGCCTCACTAAACTCAGTAAAAAGCTCATTAATTTTATGATGCTGGTTTTTAGTAATCAGTTGTTCGTCCATTATCTTCCTTCTTCACAAATTTTAAGTAACAATAAAACCTTTCAAATTAAATGAAAGGCTTTATTGAAATTCTATATACTGATTTAATCTAATTTTTCTTAATTAAAAAACAGGGGGTAATAATTAATGATAGAAATCTACATTTTCATAATGCAGTAGTAATTCCGTCATTCTATCCGGGTCTTCTCCCTTGAAATTGACTGTACCAAAGTGGTTACCAAAACCATCCCTGTCACTGATTTTCTGGGTAGTCATTGGTGGTACCAGGTTGTGGTCAAGGAAATAAGGTTCCTCTTTTAATTCCTCTGGGATCTCCAGTTTCGAAATCTGATTTTTATGAGGATAGATCATTACGTTACCATAGAAGTTTTCAGGTCTCGCATCGATCGGAGGTAAAATTTCATTTAATTCTTCCTCTGAAAGATCCGGATCATGACATAATACGAATGCGCCAAGTGCATCAAAATCATAAGCCTTACCACAAAGTTCCAGGATATGTCCGCCTGGTATTCTACAGGCAACCTCACCAAAACTCATTTCATCGTTTTCAGTAAGGAACCATTCAGGGTGTACCATACCATATTCGATACCAAAAAGATCGACCATTTTCTGCATTTCTTTCATGATCATATCTCTCTTGCTATGCAGATAATTGCCTTCAGGAATAAAGTTTGAATATCCTAACTTAACATATTCAGTGATATTCAGGAATCTGATCTTTCCACCGTGTACAAAAGCCTCACAAGAAAATTCTCTACCCTGTAAGTGACTTTCAGCCAGGCAAGGAAAATCCTCATCCTCACATTTTTCATCAATATCACTCATTGATCTCAATAACCTGTGCCCGACAGTTCCTGCACTGGCGAATGGTTTTATATGTACCCAGCTATCTTCTTCTCCTTCAATTTGTAGGTTTGCCTCGTTGAGTCTTTTCATGAAAGCTTTTACACCTTCTTTATTATATACTTCTTCAAAGAGCCCTACTCTTAAGCCACCGATAAGTGCTTTACGCTTCATCATGGCTTTATTTCTAAATAGAAATGCTCTGTTCAATACCTTTGGGTCTCCACGGTAAATGGAGTTGAGTGCTCCGGCCCATTCTACAGTTTCTTCAAACAGAGGAACGGCCACATCAACATTATGCTGGTTTAGTTTTTCGAGCAGATCGAGCGAGTTCGAAGAATCACTCCATTCGTCTAATTGATACGGAACGAAGGGAATATCATTCTCTTTCGCGTACGGCTCAAAGTCCGGAAACGATACTACAACATAAGGTTTGTTGAGTTTTTGCATACTTTCGATGACAGGTAAACTCCAACCTAATAATGCAAAGCATTTAGCCATAATTAGTGTTCGTTTTTTGGTTTACCTTAGTTATAACAAATATTTGCTTAAAAATCAATGTTTTAGGTATTTAAAAAGCTGTTTCGGACAAATTGGCTGATGTTGTAGACATAATTGGGGTGTGTTATTTTTTGATGTCAAAAGCTATATAAATAATTGATTTTTGAATTAGAGATAATATATGTCAAACAAACGGTATTTAACCATTTGACTTAGCCACCTTTTGATTCCAGGAATAATTATTTTAATTTTACGCTTAATATTTTTTTGACGTTAGAATACAGGTGATGAGCTTAAAAAAAAGCCTGTTTTGTTCTTTCAACTATTTTTATAATACTATGAATATCAGGATTATTTTTCTTGGGCTCTTATTGATCCCTGTTTTAGGAATATCTCAATCTCGTACAATTACAGGTCGGCTATTAGATAGTGAAACTAAACAACCGGTGAGGTATGCCGAAATTAATATAAATGACGGTGATAGTATTCTCGTCACGAACCATTTAGGGTATTTTCAAACGGAATATGAGTATGGAGACAAGCTTATGGCTTCCCATATTGGTTATGAAACCAGTGAGATCCCTGTTCCTGAGAGCAGTTCTTTTGCTGTTTTGATGAATAAAAGTTATACTGATTTAGGTCAAATGACCTTTGATGAAAAGGAGCTGGCTGAATCGGGAATTACCAGGGAAATCCATGCTAACGAATTAGATTCCGGTAAAAACAATGTAAAGTATAAAGAGAGCTGGCAGGAATTTTATGCTGATTTTATTGAAATGGTGACCAGCGCCCCAACTTTTAAGGATAGTTTAGGAGCCTATACCCTGGAAGTCTACTTTACTGTCAATGAAAAAGGGCAGGTTCGGGATATTTTGATTGATGATACTAAATCATACCAGGCTTTTCAGCAAAAGGGGTTGATTGAAGAATCCCTGATGAATTTGAATTCATGGATTCCCGCCACTCAAAATGGTATTAATACCTCTCAGTCTTTTAAAGTATCCATAATTTCTGTAGAAAAGGTATTTACTTTGGTCGAGGAATCTGCAAAGTTTCCAGGTGGAATGGATGCGTGGTATAATTATCTTAAAGACGAATTAAATTATCCTTCTGATGCAAGGAGGCTCGGTATTCAAGGTAGGGTATATGTTGAGTTTGTGGTTCAGAGAGACGGAGGGTTAACCAATATTAAAATTGCTAAAGGTATAGGTGGTGGATGTGACGAAGAAGTAATTAGAATAATAAAAAACTCGCCTAATTGGATTCCTGCATATTATAAAGGAGAGCCAGTTGTTTCTAAGACAATTTTTCCGGTTACGTTTAAGTTAGATTATGGGGATGGTCGTTCTAACTCCACGCCAAAACTCCAGGATTATTTGAGATCTAATGTAAGGTATCCTGCTCAAGCTCGTAGAATGGGAATAGAAGGGACGCTATATGTATTTTTTCATGTTAACAAACGTGGAGTGATGTCAGATTTAAAAATCATAAATGATATTGGAGCAAATTGTGGCGCAGAACTATTAACCCAAATGAAAAATGTCCCACCGGTAATGATTAAGAATTTAAAACAGGGAGTAAATATCCTTCCGGTTACTTTCGGACTTCATGACCCTCCTGAAAAAAGGAAAAAATTGATGTACCTGAAAATTACCACTTATTGGAAGAGCTGGTAATAATTGCTAAAGGAGTAACAAGAACAAAAAGGACTGTTGGACAATCTGTCAATGGTGAAGAATTATTTGATAATATATCGATGAAGTTCAAAAGTTATTCTTCATTTGAGGAAGCACTAAGTCATAATATGATCGCTGATAAACTGGCTATCATTGATAAAGGACTGGACAAAATTCCTGCCAACATAAATAGATTTGTAAATCTTAAAACTCTGGATCTGGAAAAAAATAATATTCAGGAATTACCAATTGAATTTACTCAGTTAAAAAAATTAGAAGAATTTTATATTCCATTTAATCTACTGAGTGATCTGCCAGAAGGTTTTTCAGAGATGCATAATCTTAATGTTATTGGTTTAGGAGAAAATAAATTTAAGGATTTTCCAATCGAATTAACTGAACTAGATCAGCTCCAAATGCTCGATCTAAGTGGGAATGATATAGCTGAAGTGCCAGAGGAGATTGGTCAGATGAAAAACCTGAAATTACTTTCATTAAACGATACTAATATAAACACTTTACCGGATACGATTTTTGACTTAAAAAAATTAAGAGCACTTTATCTGATTGGTACTCAAATTCCTGAAGAAGAAATTAAAAGGCTCAAGGAAAATCTTAAAAATGTAGAGGTTATAGTTGAGTAAGAATTAGTGGTTCGTGTTTTATTGATTTGTAGGGGCGTAGCATGCTACGCCCCTACAAATCAATAAAACGATAAAACAGCTTTTACTGTGTTTCATTAAAGTATCCAGGGTTTTCTTCCATGTATTTGTTGTAAAATGGAATTTCAGATTTTTGAATTATTTTATCATGAAAAGATCTTTGCCAGGCAAACTCTAAATCTATTTTTCTTGCATCTTTTGTTACAGCAGATTTGAAAGATCTAATTATTGTTGATAATGATGATGGCTTAGGAGAGATTGAAGCCATATGTACATTTTTGCTATTTTTTAAATCTTCATCTAGATAATTTATAATTCTATTATTGACTTGTTTCTTGATATGGATAATACCATGTAGATGATCAGGCATTATTATGTACTGTCCTAATTGAATATTTTTGAAATGTAGAGGTATTTCATGCCAATAATTATGGACAAGACTTCCAATTTCGGTTTTTTCTAAAATTCCACTTACAATATTCCCAAAATATGGTGATCTATTTTTGGTTATTATTGTAATAAAATAAATTCCTCTAGATCTATAATCCCATTCCGGGTTTCGCAATGAATTATTCCTTTGCATTTCAACAATTAATTGAAAAGGAAATATAATTTATTAAAAGTGGATAAAATAGAAATAAACGTTTAAGCATAAAATGTAAACTTTTAAAGTTTGTTATCTTTAAATTTACTGAAAAGACCTTTGGTTAGAAAAAACCTTATGAAGAGTCAACTACTGAAAAACTTTGCAACCACTTTTTTAATTATTCATCACTTCTAAACCGATACCTAAAGCCCAGGCTTCCTCTCATAATATCAACATCGCCAATAATAGGAGCTACTTCGAAATGAAACCCGAAATTTTTATTATCCAGGGGATACAGATTTAATCCAAATGGTATAACCAATCCTGAGAAATCTTCTGACCTGGCTCCTAAACCAGCATAGAATTCATAATCAGTTTTATCGAGCAAGTCGTAAGTAACAACACCTTCTAATGAAACATCCTCGAGAAAGGTATCTGTTCCGATTCTTAATTCCGGTCTGAAGCGATCGCCTATCTCATAATTGATTCCCACAAAAGGAAGATTTGAATAATGAAATCCTGCACTCACCTGGGCATTTGTTATTAAAGGAAGGAAAATAATGGTAATAATTACTAGTTTCCTCAGCATGATGATATAATAGTTGAAAGATAATATCTTAATTACTATTTAAATTAATAGCAATTAGATCAAAACCAAAACGATCTTAGTATTAGTTTCAAATATTATAACTTAACGCATTTATAAAAGTATTCTATTAAATTTCTGAGGTAGAAATACAAATCAGCTTTTAGCTTTTATCCTTTCCCAATGAAATATCAAACTCATCAGGAGTACCTTCGATTTTTATATTAATAAATCGCACATTTTTGCTTTCATCCCTATATTGAATCTCATCTACCTGATCTTCCGATGCTTCTTTTTCTTGCCGAATAACTTTTGCATTCCTGCTTTAGTCACTACCTGCAATGGTATTCGCAGATAATATTCCATTTCCAGATCCATGTTTTGTTTTCCGGAGATTTCAAAAAACCCAATTGTAGAATTAATATTCATGGATGGAATATTTAAATATCCGTTATTTAGGTCCAACTTATTCTGAAGGGTATCAAAACGTACGTTACTCAAATTTTTATCTCCAAAGTAATCTGATAATGCATCAAAGGCCGGATAATGATTCAGGCTTCCATTTACAACTTTTAAATCCATATGTAATTCTGAATCATCAATGATTGGAATCATATCGGCATGCATATGAATTTTTCCATTTATTGTACCACTAAGCTTTCCATGAAGGTTTTCTGAAACCAGGTGATCTTGTCCGAAGTTTTCAAATTTGAAAAGCAGTTTGTCAAGATCTACATTACTGACCTGCATTTTAGGGCTGAAATAGATTGCTTTAGGGTCTGATCCATTAAAATAACCATTCAGATCAACTTTGCCTCCCGCAGCTTTCAATGACATCGTATCAATATAAATGTAGTGATTTTCTTTCATCCTGCCTTTTAAGACAAAATCATCCAAAAGATATCGGTGGTAATTCAAATGTCCGATATCAAATGAGAAGTCCATATTGCTAAAAGGCACTTCAAAAATATTGAATCCTGCTTCGTGGTCCTCGGGTGTCATTTTCTGATCATCCGGTGGAGGATTGTATGCAAACAGCTGATCAAAGTCTAATCTCGGAGCAGTTAATTTAAATGTATGATGGTGGTTTAACGTGTCTTCAGAAAGATCATACTTAAAGTCTATTTTAAAATTTGAGTTGCCTACTTTTCCTCCGACATTGCTGGCTTTAATTGAGGTACTATCAATAAAAAAATCACCGCTGAATTTCTCAAACCGCATGTGATGGACTTTCATGTTCGTTTCCAATGCTGAAATAGCAATGTGTGATGAAACCAGTTTATGATTGAATTCCAGTTTAGCCACTCCCTGGATATGCAGATCAGAAAACTCTTCGTGGCGATAATCTTCAGGAACATGATTTTCGCCACCGTAAGCAAACAGATCGTCAAGTTGTAAAATATCTGAGTTTAGATGAAAGTTTACTTTGGTCAAACCAACAGGCCCCTCATCAAACCAGAGGTCGTAGTTTTCAAGTTTACCGTTAAAATGAAAATCACTTTCATCGATCATACCTGTAAAGTCGATAATTTGAAAGTTTTCATTATCCACTATAATGTCTGCATTAAAATCATGTAGCTCATGTGGATAATTATGCAGATTAGCATGAAGCTTTTCAATAAAAAACTCACCGACCGGAAGGTTAGGAGACTCTGTGAATGCCCTGGCAGAACTTTTAAACTTAAACTTTGTACGTAGGTCAGTGATCACTTCATGGATCGAAGAACTGTCCCCTTCTATCCTTGTCAGTTCTGTAAGATCTATACGGGAAGATTTAATATCGAGAATTGCTTCTACAGGTAAGTCGGTATGATGTAAAATTGCCGGTAGATCTGAGATCATTGCTGTTATAGAAATATCCGAAGTACCTATTTCCCCTTCAAATTTTTTGACTTTGGCAGCATGACCATCCATAGTAAGGTCAACATTGACATCTTTGATAGGTAATGGATATTTACTGCTGTTAAAGTTCAGGTTGTCAATTTTAAGAACAGTGTAATAGGATTCATTGAGTTTTTCGATGCTCCTTTCCGGATGTTCAAGATCAATGATGTCGTGAAAATTCATGGTAAGTGAAATCTTGCCAC
The DNA here is from genome assembly GCF_005166025.1 of Mangrovivirga cuniculi. Classification (NCBI taxonomy): domain Bacteria; kingdom Pseudomonadati; phylum Bacteroidota; class Cytophagia; order Cytophagales; family Mangrovivirgaceae; genus Mangrovivirga; species Mangrovivirga cuniculi. The sequence continues at coordinate 4,202,537 of NZ_CP028923.1, read as the reverse complement.
TTACATCCTGCAGGTTTTGAATGTCTAAAAATTCTGCAAGAAAATCGAGATTAAAATCAGATGTCAATTGAAGATCGATATCCGGAGAATCGAAATTTTTGACATTTAGCTTACCACTGAAATTCCCTGCTTCCGGCTTAGCTGAAAAGTCAATAATGCTGAGGGCCATTGTACTGGCATCTCGTTTTTCACCATTGGTAAAGTGCCCTTCAAAATATAATTCATTGACTGATTTATCAGCTTCTGTATTATTTATAAATGCTTCTTCGCAACCAAAATCGACATTTACCGCAGGATTATGTCCGTTGATCGATTTCCCTTTAACACTCGCATCGAAATAAATTCTACCTCCATTATCATAACGCTCTAAGGCAGGCATGATTTCAGGTGGAGCAAAGGCTAGAAAAAGATTAAAGTTAGGCTTATTACCCTTGAAATTAAGGTCGAGAAACATGTCATTTTCAAAATCAACGCTTCCATCCATTTTAAATAAGGCCTTTTCTATATTGAGTTCAGAGGGAAGAATTTCCAGTTTACCCGTTTTGGCATCAAGATCTAATGTAGTATGCAGATCAATGTGCTTGTCGTGAAGAAACGTAGTATCCCCATCGGCGATCAGGTTAAACAGAAATTTGCTATCTAATTCTATATAAGTATGGTCTTTAGTTGTTTTGAAACTCGATTCAGCCTCATTTATAAAAGCTTCAGCAAGGAGGTTGTTTTCCTCATTGAGCTTCATCAGGTCGATATTTTTCAGATTCACCGCATTCAATTCCAGGTGCAAATGATCTTCCTCATGGGTAATGCTGTCAGTAGCTGAAGTCAGTGCATTGGCGATATTAAAAGACCCATCTTTATGCTGCACTAATTTGATGAATCCACCTTCTAATTTGATGGCTTTGATATCGTATTCACCTCCCATCATTGACCAGATATCAAATCCAATGTATGTATCTTCCAGGTGAAGAAGTAAAGGGCTGTCTGCTTCTTTGCTTTCAAATACTTTTACATGTTCCAGATCGATTGAAACATAAGGGAAGTTAGCAAAAGGAGAAATATGACTGCCTTCAATTTCTAGTTTTCCTCTGAAATCTTCGTTTAGATAATCGACCATTTCGTGAACGATCTGCTGCTGGTTAGCATACACAACGCTGATTCCAATTGCAGGAATTATAATGACTACAACAACGAATGGAATGATCCATTTTTTCCAGGATCTTTTTCTAAAAAATGAGGCCATGAATCTTTAAAAAATTTAGATCAGTAACTTATTAAAATCCATGATTTGAATCAAGTGTTTTTAACGGTTGTAAAATTAAATGTGCTTTTTATAGCTTAATTGAATTAGAAGGTATGTGTTTTCTTATCGGCAATTAAAGAGCTATTTGGGATATTCTATCTTAAACTCCCAAAAAGCCATTTAATTGATATTGGAAACAAATTTTATTCATTCTTCAACTCTTCCAGGTCCTTAATTATTCCTTTCATCTTGTTAATTAAACTGCCATACATCATTTTATTCGATACGCTGTATGCCAGGAGGGAAAATAGAGAAAAAAATACACATAGAATTATAATGAGAATCACCACAGGTACCAGACCATCTTTTTCAATAATCGTCTGGATGGGATCTGTCTTTATTGAAATCATATAAATTAAGGGAGCTACAATTACTGGTAATACAACCCCCATAAACACTTTGTAAAATTTAATAGTAGACTTAATCCATTCCATAAATGACTTTAGATAAGTCAGTGGCTCATTGGTCAGATCTACCCTGTCAGCTTTTCTGATCATTAACCAGTTAATTCCAAAAATCATTAGGATAACAGCCGCTCCATAAATGCCTTCAATAAGGTAGTTAAAAACGTATCCGCCTATTATAACCATGGCTGATATCGCCAGTAAAGACAAATTATCAATCTTTAACCGGCGCATCATCTTGTCGATAGTCATTTCAGATTTCTTTTCGTACAGGCCGATTAGTTTAGGAGCTAACAATTCATTGTTTTTAAATGCACTTTTCCAGGTTCTTTCAATTGACTTTTCCATCGATAATTTTTTTTAATCGTTTTTTAATTCGTTTTACACGTACACCTACATTGTTAGCTTTCAAATTGAGCACTTCACCGATTTCAGCATATGATTTTTCTTCGAGATAGAGAAGAATCAGGACACGATCGACTTCTCTAAGCTGCTTAATCGCACCGTACAACATCTGAACCTCTTCATTTTGAAATGCACTATTGCTTGTTTCGATATTTAAATCATCCGGCAATGACCCCTCCACTTTTTTCTTTTTGTCCTGGCGATTCAGGGTCAGGCATACATTTAAAGTAATGCGGTACACAAAAGTTGACCATTCGGAGTTACCCTTGAATTTTTCTCTGCTTCGCCAGATTTGCAAACACACTTCCTGGTAATAATCTTCGAAATCAGATTCAGTATCTGTGTAAGCCCTGCATATTTTAATAATGATGCCGGCAAAGGGTAAAATCTCTTGTTGGTAAAAATCTCTGCTCACGTTTCTAACTTATAGGTTTATCTGGTTAGTGGCAAAAAATCAAAATCATTACACCTTGGTGGTGATTTTTTTAATTTATTTTTTTACGGATTAAAAATCCTCTTTTATTATAGATTCGAGATACGCTGCGCTTACATCTCAAACAGCTTTAGATGGCTGGAATTAGAGAATAGCTGTAGCTATGAATATAATTCGATGAGATTGCCAGTTAAAATTATAATAAACAAGGGCACACTTAGCGAAAAAATTATTTTATACGAATATTATTGATTATTCTCAATCATAACACATTATCCTTTTCTGTATCGGAAGTTTTTTGATTAAATCTTTTGAGTTCGTGCAAGGTGGCCCATAATCCAACTGAGAAAACCAGAATAAAAATACCGGCTAATGGAACGATCAGTGCTCCTTTTATTCCACTTGCTACCAGTGAAGGCTGAATATCGCCGGCTGCCTCAATCATTTCAAAAGCCAACCAAATTTCATAAACGTATCCCCCAAGGCTCGATAAGAATACAATAAGTCCCATTACCCAGATCAGTCGAATGCTGATATCTTTGTTTTCGTTATTCCAGATTATTCTTCCCTTGAATACTGCTGTCAATAAAATAATTGCGGAAAGAATATAAAACGGGGTGGAGTAGGGACCTAATTCACTAAAAAAATTCATGTATTAAATATTTTAAAAATAGCTCTTAAATTATTTTACAATGTTAACATTTGAAAATGTAAAATGAAATTGATCCTCAGCTTGAAATAGGTCAATTGATTTGAGATGCATTGGTAAGGTCTTCCGAATAACTCCCTGATGAATTTAATCTAATAAAAAAGGATACGACCAGATGTCGTATCCTAATTTACCTTGTATCGAGAGTTTGATTTCTTAATCGTTACTCTACCATTATTCTTTCATATTTAGAGAAGAAAATCTCATTTGTGTTAATCATACTATTGGTAAGAATTACCCTGACATTATTTAAACATTCTTCTACTGTCAGAACTGTTCCAATGTTAGGTAAAACCATGCCTTTGTTCAGGTCCATGGCCTGAACATACTGTACGATTTTGTTAACTGTTTCTATCCTTGGTCTTTCGGCTAAAGAATACATACACGATCTTTTTGTTTCTATAAATGTATAGTTTAAGACCGGATTTGGTAACCAATTGTTTGTCGAAATTCGTCGAAAAACTGCTAACTAAATGAAAGTCAGATAAATAAATTTAACTATTATTTCTGCCTCCGCGGTTACCTCCTTTATGGTGTTTTTTTCTCCTGAAATTCCGTTGATTTTTTTCCTTGTTATGATGCTGATGACGCTTACTTAACTTGCGCTCCGGCTTCTTACTACACGGTTTCTTTTCAGGTTCTTCTTCACCATCCGGTCTTTCATAAGGATGGCCTTCGACGATAGTGACCTCCTGTTTAATTAATTTTTGAATGTCTCTGAGGTAGGCTTTTTCATCCCTGTCGCAAAATGATACAGCTACACCGGCTTTGTCTGCTCTTCCGGTACGACCTATTCTGTGAACATAAGTTTCAGCAACGTTTGGAAGGTCATAATTGATCACCAATTCAAGTCCGTCTACATCAATACCCCTTGCGGCAATATCAGTTGCAACCAATACTGAAGAGTCACCTTTCTTGAATTTATTTAACGCTTTTTGACGAGCAGTCTGCGATTTATTTCCGTGGATTGCATCTGCCTCGATGCCTGCCTGATTAAGTTTTTTAACGATTTTATTTGCTCCATGCTTAGTTCGTGAAAATACAAGTGTAGATTCTTCAGAACCTTCTTTTAAAATGTGTAAAAGGAGATTGTTTTTGTTCCTCTTACTAACATGGTAAACCTTCTGAGTAACTTTTTCGGCTGTAGGCTTTTCAGGTTTGATGGTGATCTGCTCCGGTTCGCCAAGTATTTGCTGTGACAGTTCTACAATAGGCTTAGCCATTGTCGCAGAAAAGAAAAGAGATTGCCTTTTCTTTGGAAGCTTCTTGATGATCTTTTTAATATCATGGATAAAGCCCATGTCGAGCATCTGATCTGCTTCGTCAAGAACAAAATATTTTATATGATCAAGAGAAATAAATCCCTGATTGATCAGATCGAGTAATCGCCCGGGTGTTGCTACAAGGATATCTACTCCATGATGCAGGGCTTTGGTCTGAGCACCTTGTTTTACACCGCCAAAGATTACTGTATGCTTTAAATGAGTGAATTCACCATAAGCAGCAATACTTTCTCCGATTTGTACAGCAAGTTCTCGTGTTGGAGTAACAACCAACGATTTTATTTTTCTTTTTCCCTTCCCTTGAGAAGGTTCGTTTTCCAGATGTTGAAGTATAGGGATAGTAAATGCCGCTGTTTTACCGGTACCGGTCTGTGCACATCCTAAAAGATCTTTACCTTGTAATAAAACAGGAATGGCTCTTTCCTGTATCGGGGTAGGGTTTGTGTATCCTTGCTTATTCAAAGCATGCAGGATAGACTTATTAAGCCCTAATTCATTAAATGTCATATATTCTTAATTAGACTGCAAAGGTAGCTCTTTTACACTAGATTTTTATCAAAAGTAAGTTTTCTAAGTTTTTACCAATTTTGGAAGAAAAGAAAAGCATGGAGTTTATGGTACTCCATGCCTTAACAATAATGAGAACTGATGCATTAAAGTAAATTCAATTACCTGTTTACTAAACGATTAATAATTTCCTTAAGTATAAAATGAGTAAATATAATTTTAGATTGTCAGGTAGCTCGAAGAAGGATTTCTTTCCAGATATCCTTATCAGCATCCATAAAGTGGCCTTTATCTTCTATAAAATGACAAATAAAGTTCTTTTTACCCTCATAGTAATTTTTCACCGGGTCTATTGGGGTTAACGTGTCATCAATGCCATGCCAGATTTCAACAGGTATTTGGATGTCTTTTGGTTCGAATCCCCATGGTTTTGATAGCAACGATGGTTCTGTCGCTGCTTCATGTACAGACTGGCGGAAAGCTTCTTTCATGGTGTTTAATATGATATTTCCAGCTTCTTCCTTTTGGATAAACTCCCGGTCTGAAGAGCATAGGTGATCAACCTGGTTCTGGACATGATGAATATATTTATCAGGGTCTTTAGCTATCATTTTTCTACTACCGTTTAAAATCCACTTTGCCAGGAAGGGGAGATATTTAGCCAGGAAAAAAGCATTTCTGTTTTCTGAACACATTTCTTTAGGTGGTCGGCCATTAATGAATGGAACAATCGAACTTATCGAAGTTGCCTTAATGACTCTATCAGGGGATCTGTAAGCACAAGCCAGGGAGTAAACTGATCCACCGGATATTCCCAGCACAGCATATTTATTGATATTCAGATGATCTGCCAATGCATTAATATCGTCAGCAAAATCGATTATACTTCTTCCTTTTACAGGTGTAGATAAACCATATCCGGGCCGGTCAACTGTGATCAGTTTTATATTCTGAAGTTTTGACTCTTCATCATCTTCTGTAAACCAAATCCGTGAACCCGGAGTACCATGAAATGCGAAAACAGGCCTGCCCTCTAATGCTCCGTAAATAGTGTAACTAATTTTTCTACCTGAAGGTAAATTAAATACAAGCTCTTTATTAATAGCTTTATTACGATTAATAAAATTAGTTTTCTCCATTAATTTATTTTTGATTTTTTTAATTAAAATGAGTTGATGATCGTCTGTGCCGTGACGAGATCATCATAAAAAGAAAATTTATCAGTTATTTTTCTGGTACTTTTAGAGGACTCAGTTATTCGAAAAACCTTAAGATCCTGAATTTTATCTTTTGTAAAAAGGTTCTCTTCAAGTGAATTTTCCAAAAGTGAACGGGTTTGAGAAAGGCTTGCTGATTCGTGGATAATAACAACCGGCTGATCTTCATCGGTTTCTTGTTCTAATATCTTTAACAAGCTTATCAGATCCCCTGGAGCAATGCCTGAATACTTTTTAAAAGCTCTGATAAATGTTTCATAATTATTGAAACCGATATCAAAGGCAATTTCTCTGACCGGAGCCTTTGCTCTGATTAATTCGATGCTTTTGCTAATTCTGATCATTTCCAGGTATTTTGCTGGTGTATACCCGGTCTGATTTTTAAATAATCTTCGGAAATGTACAGGGGAATAGCAGGCTATATCTGAAAGAATTTTGATGTCTGAATCTGACGCAAAATTACTTTCGATATGCATTACCGCATTATATATGTTTTCATCAGCTAACATATTGTAAATATAGGAAGCTGAAATAATATGGTTATGACGATTTTGATCAAATGTCTTTTATAATTTAAAGTTTCTTAGCCCAATCAAAGCCCTCCTGCTTTGCATGGTCAATAGGAGTAAGTCCATCGTTGTCTTTAATGTCCTTTTTTGCACCCTTTTCTATTAGTAATTTTGCGATTTCTTCCTGACCATACTTGCAGGCAAAGGTAAGTGCAGTATCTCCGTTGGCATTTTGAATGTTTAGATCTGTACCTGCATTTATCAACGTTTCGGCGATTGATATTAATCCCTTAAATGAAGCGCCCATAAGTGGAGTATTACCAGCGGCATCTACGGCATTAGGGTTGGCTCCATTATCGACAAGCAGCTGCACCATTTTATCCTGGTCAAAGTAGGCTGCCATTACGAGAGGAGTAAATCCCCGTTCATCAATGTGGTCTACTATTTTAGGGTCATTTTCTATACATTGTTTGGCTATTTCTGTATTACCGGACCGAATTGCATTATTGAAGTCGTTTAAATCCATCGTTATATTTTTAGAAATAAATAAACTAATAACAGGAACTATTTAATAAGATAATGGTTTAAACGGACTTTTGAAAAATGAAATTTCTATTAAAGCAATAAAAAACCCTGAAGTTGAATCCATCTTCAGGGTTTTATTTTTTATGCGTCGATCAGGCCAAGTTCTTCGTAAGTAATTTTATGTTTCTCACTGGCCTGAGAACCTTCTTTTACAACTGTTGTGTTTGTCCATTTGTCGTGCCAGCCCTTATCTCCAAAAAATGAAAATGGTTCGAAAGGAACGAACCTGGAGAAAGTTCTGCCAATTACCTTTCCAATTGACAATTTTCCTTTTTCAGCCACAAGTTTTGAACCTGTTGCCATTTTTCCAGGGGTTGCCTGAAAAGTAGCTTCAAAGAAAATATAATAAAGGATTAAAGAAAGATAAAAGGCTATTTGCAAAGAAAGCTCATCGAACTCATATCCAAAATCAAGTACTCTTGCGAAGAATATAGAATTTTTTATCGCCAGAGCTAGGTAAAAAAAGCAGACCATCATATCTATTAGATAATGCGCAAATCGATAGCCTCTGTTAACAGGTTGATTTGCATTAGCAGAAATGATTTTGCTTTCATTTTCTTTAGTTATTTGTTTAATAATCTTAAACGATATGAAAGTCAAGATTACATTTTTAGCAAAAAAGGGAATCCATGACCAGTTATTTCCCAATGCGTAACTTATGTTTAAGTCGTCAGAGAGTTGGATAAAAATAAAATTTAAAGGTCCGAATATCATTCCTAATCCGGCGGTTAATAAAATTATTGAAAAACAAACTCTGAGTAAATTAGATCTTTTACCATCTGAGTAATAGTAGAGTAGAGCACCTATTAAAAAAAGTGTAAAAACCAATACGCTTATAATATTGATACTTCCCATTCCGGAATCATTCGAAATGTTTAATATATCTAATCCTTGCATCCAGAATCCTGCATTTGGTGAAATCCAATATAGAATTTGTTGAAATATGTTAGTTTCTCCCGGATCTGTAGCAAAAAAATAGTAGGTGAAGTCGGAAAATAGTCCCAGAACTCCAAGTATTAATGCTAAAGGGACAATAGGTAGTTTACTTATTTTCATTTTTAAAAAGTTGGTATAAATATGAATACCAGGTACTTCAAAAAGGTAAACAAAAAAAGCGACTGAAATTAATCAGTCGCCCCTTAGCAAAGCAATCAATCAGACTAATCTTTAACCAAATCAATTGAGAGCTTGCCGTATTGATCATTGGAATCATTAGCCCCTATCTGATAAGTATAAAATCCGTTTTCTAATGGTGTTTCACCAACGTAATCAATTGGTTGTATGGTATATACACTGCCATTGATCTCCAGTTCGACAAATGCGTATCTATATGCAATGTCAAACTGTTGATATTCACTCAAAGCACCACTCTTCAAATCTTCAAATTCCTTATCGTAAACTATTATATTTTTGTAGTCATACCTGCTGGTATTTTTCAATCTTATATTAACATCATTCGGACTTTTATTGTCATTGCATGCGAGTAATATAAGTAATATGACTAAATAATTAATGATTTTATTGGCCATTATTATAAGTTTTTTCACTTTATATTTAGCACAATAATTGTACCATATTGTCTAATATTTTAATGTCTAACATTTTATGTCAATCTTAATTTTGTTTTAAGATTACAATAATTTGCTGAGGATCTTCTGTAAAAAGAAATTACTTATTCACAGGATTCTAACAAGGGAGTAAATTTTTGATTAAAAAATAGAGGTATTCGTTTTGGTAGTAAACTTCTCTAAAAATTTCATTGCCTTATAAGAATTACCCCGATTATTTAATCTGGGGCTCCATACAGCTATACTGTATTCACCGGGTAAAACAGCTGCAATTCCTCCTCCTACACCACTTTTCCCAGGTAAACCAACCTTAAAAGCAAAATCACCAGCTTCATCATAGAATCCACACATTTGCATTATAGCATTGACACGTTTGGCTTTGCTGGGGGTTAATATTCTATTATCAGTTAATGGATCTGTCCCGTAATTAGCGAGAAATAAAAAGGCTCTTGACAACTCTCTGCAATTCATTTCAACAGAGCATAAATAAAAATAGAAATCGAGAACTTCATTCGGATCGTTTTCGATGTTATCAAAAGATTTCATAAAATGCACCAGGGCAGAATTTCTATCTCCAGTAGCTTTTTCTGACTCAGCAACCTGGGGATTGTAGTGAATATCTTCAGACTGAGCCAATTCTCTTACGAAACTAATAAACTCTTTTTTCGGGTCGTCCAGGTAACTAATCAATATATCTGATACCACTAATGCTCCGGCATTGATAAATGGGTTTCGTGGAATCCCCTTTTCGTATTCTAATTGCACCAAGGAATTAAATGGTGATCCGGAGGGTTCTACTCCAACGCGGTTCCAGATGCTTACTCCTTCATTTTTAAATGCCAGAATCAGAGATAAAACTTTCGCAATACTTTGTATACTAAATTTCTCACTGGCATCACCAAAATCATAATGCTGATCGGTAATGTCTGTTAAGTGGACGCCGAATTTATCAGGATCAATATGCTTGAGTTCCGGAATGTAATCAGCAACATGACCGAGATCATTCATATCTGTGATCTCGTCGGCTATCTCTCTGAATATCTTTCTGTAATCAAACACCATAATTCCCGTTTTTTGCGCAATTTAAGATGCATGAACTCATTTGAAAACCTTTGTAGAGGATATTCTAAATTAGTTTAAATCTTGTTATAGACAGCTATGTAATTTATAATTTAGAATATCTGGAATTGAAAATTTATCAAAAGGAAGCTTTTTGCAATGACAAGAGTGTGATTTCATATTTATAGTACTACCTTTGCATCCTTAAAATTTAAAAGGCTCGGAATCAAGCGATAGGGTGATCGTTTTTTCGGGTGAGGGTGTTAAGCCTTTTAAAAAGTATTTAAATGAAGAAGATTTTCAATTTATTCGACCTGAAACAAAAGGTTAATTATCCAACTGAGATTTTATCTGGATTAACTGTAGCACTCGCACTGGTTCCCGAGGCGGTAGCTTTTGCAATGATCGCTAAATTATCTCCATTAGTTGGTCTTTATGCAGCATTTGTAATGGGATTGGTGACATCCATTTTAGGTGGTCGCCCCGGAATGATCTCTGGTGCAACGGGAGCTGTGGCAATTGTGATTGCTGCCCTTGCGGTTTCTCATGGTCCTGAATATGTTTTTGCGACGGTTATTCTTGCAGGTTTGATACAGATTCTTGCCGGGGTGTTTAAACTCGGTAAATTTATGAGGCTGGTGCCCCAACCGGTAATCTTCGGATTTGTAAACGGACTGGCGGTCATCATTTTTATGGCTCAATTGGGGCAGTTTAAAAATGATTCGGGTGACTGGCTTTCCGGTATGCCTTTATATATGAATTTAGGATTGGTTTTGATCACCATGTTTATAATCTGGGGCTTACCAAAGTTAACCAAAGTTTTCCCGTCTTCGCTGGCAGGTATTTTAGCAGTATTTGGTTTGGTGGCAGTATTCGGTATTGATACGAAAACTGTGGGAGACATCGCTTCAATTGAAGGTGGATTCCCTCCGTTTCATATCCCCGATGTTCCTTTTGATATGGAAATGCTCAAATTGATCTTTCCTTATGCGCTGATAATGGCAGGTGTTGGATTGATAGAATCGCTGTTAACACTGAACATCGTAGATGAGATTACTCAGACGAGGGGACGTGGAAATAAAGAAGCAGTAGCCCAGGGTACAGCAAATATTTTATCGGGAATGTTCTCAGGAATGGGAGGCTGTGCTATGATTGGACAGAGTTTGATTAACATTAGTTCAGGCGCAAGAGCGCGACTTTCTGGTATTGTAGCTGCTGTCATGTTACTTGTTTTCATCATGTTTGGTGCCGGGATTATAGAACAATTGCCTATGGCGGCTCTTACAGGAGTTATGATCATGGTGGCTATTGGAACCTTCGAGTGGGCAAGTTTGAGAACTTTCCGAAGAATGCCGAAATCAGATGTTTTTGTAATGGTGTTGGTGACTCTAATCACTGTATTCCTGCATAATCTTGCTTTAGCTGTATTGGTTGGAGTGATTATTTCCGCATTAGTTTTTGCCTGGGATAATGCCAAAAGGATCCGTGCAAGAAAGCATATCGACGAGAACGGAGTTAAGCATTATGAAATTTACGGTCCGTTATTTTTTGGTTCTGTGAGTGTTTTCAATGAAAAGTTTGATGTTAAAAATGACCCTGATGAAGTAATTATCGATTTTGCTGAAAGCAGGGTAGTGGATCAATCGGCTATTGAGGCTCTTAACAAACTAACTGAAAGATATCAGAAAGAAGGTAAAACTATACACCTTAAGCACTTAAGTGAAGATTGCAGGAGGTTATTAAATAATGCTGATAAGTTGATTGATGTGAATGTGATGGAAGATCCGACTTACAAGGTTGTTGTGGATAAAGTATAATGGTCTGAATCTTAGTTAGACTACAATAAATAGATGAAAGCCGGAATTTGATTCCGGCTTTTTTTATTCAATTTCTTTCCACCAGTTATTGGGTTGTTTGTTTCTTTCCTTATTAAATATTTCTCCTGGAGAAGGAATATAAAATGACAGTCCTTTATGAGTTGCTTCCCTGGTAAATCTTTCTACAGGATCCGTCCAGCTATGAAGTGCTAAAGCAAATGCACCCCAATGCACAGGTATCGCCAATTTCGTCTGTGATACTATAGCAGCTTTTACTGCCTCTTCAGGAAACATGTGAATTTGATGCCAGTGCGTATTGTATTGTCCACATTCCATGAAACCTATATCAAAAGGGCCCAATTTTTGTCCGACTTCTTCAAAATGATTGTCATAACCACCATCTCCACTCCAGTAGATTGAATGATCGTCAGTTTTTAATACCCATCCTCCCCACAAAGATTTAGCCCGGTCAAAAAGACCCCGTCCTGAAAAATGACGCGAAGGTGTAAAAGTGATTTTGATACCTTCGAAATTGATATTATCCCACCAGTCAAATTCTGTTATTTCAGAACTTGCTACTCCCCATTGTTCCAGGTGCCTTGAAACTCCTAATGCGACGAACCATTTTGAGCACTTATTTTTTAATTTTTTAATGCTGTCCAGATCCAGGTGATCATAATGATCGTGAGTAATCAGAATGGCATCAAAATTAGGCAGTGAATCTATAATTGATAAAGTGTTGTCGCTGAATCTTTTGGAACCAATCGGAGAGATGGGAGCTGCATCACTGCCAAACATTGGGTCTATCAGTATTTTTACTCCATTGATATGAATCATTAGTACTGAATGACCATACCAGATAAATTTCGGTCCCTTTTCTGCTGAAAGGAATTTTTCAGAATCAAACGAATTTACTTCTATTGGTTCTTTCGGCCTTCTTTCTTTACGGTTCGTAAAATTTTGTTTTAATAATTTAGGTATGGTGGATAAATTAATATCCATCGTCGTTTTGGATAGATTTATAAATTTATCACCATCCCAGTTATCAGACTGCTTGAACTTTTCGAGATCTTTGTCTCTTACCGAATTACCAAATTGTGATAGTTTGATCATGTGCCTTATTTAATATAGACAACTTTACACTTTCAGAGTATGTTTTATAATGAGATGATATTATATCTTTTTATAAGCATCACGAAAAAACTTCAAATTTCTTTCGTGTTTAGATAACTTTTTTTCTGTGGGGAATTTAGCTTCTTTTAAAGCTTTAACAAGTATCTGATGCCCTTTTTCAAATTCTTCCTGATTTTTAAAAGTAGCTTTCCACTGGTTGATTTTTTGATTATCTATTGAATAAACTGTAAGACCGATACTGTAAAACCTGAAAGGGCATTGATAGTATTTAGAGCTTTTGTTTATATATGTTTTATTGACAATTGCATCATCAAATACGTAGATCCAGAATTTTAACAGATTTTTCACTTTTTTTCTGGCATCAAGATCCTTCTTCCTCCATAAATTATTTTCAGGTAACCTGTATTTTGGTTCATTTGAACTTCTGGAGGCATTTACACGATCATATACCCACAAAGTTGTTTCATCATGAGTTAAATTCTGAAACGAATAACTCCCATTACTTTTATGTAATTTGAGATCTATCGGACTTGAATAGAAACTATTATTCTCGATGTTAAGTCGAACAACTGATTCATCCACTTTACTCCATTTGCCTTCAAAGTAATAAGGATCGATATAGTAACTGAAAGATTTGTTTTCATAAAGAGCCAGAAAGGAATTGGATGTCCTGCTAGAGAACATGTTGAAATGAGCTTCCTTCATGATCTTATCCAATGATTCATCATCCAGAGATTCTTTATCATTAAAAGTGAAATAAAATAAACTACTTGAATCTTTTTGCTGGGATTTAATTTTGTCAAGCTTTTCCTGTCTTGACATGTTATCGACAAATTCATTTAAGCCTTTGTGATCATATATAGCATGAATTTCCCATTGGCCAACAGGGTCGTTATTATTGCAACTAAAAAATAAGATAATCGAGAATGCAAAAAAAAGTCTATTGATCATCACATTGAAAAATTTATGTTCTTATAATAATTAGAATCAATTTTTATTTAATTGGAATCCAGATTTCTTCTTCTGAATCAGGGGATGTATTGCTATAATTTTCACCTAAAACTTCAAAATGAGGACGTTGGTCTAAATTAAAACCCGACTGAGGTAGCCATTCTCCATAAATGTATTGAAATATTTTTGAGTCACCAGCAAGACCTTTGTAATTGAATACTGCATACTTTCCTTCCGGAATCTCGAGTACATCAAGTTCTTTATTCCATACATTCTTACCCTCAACAAATACACCTGCCCATTTTTCAAAATCAGTTACAGGAGAAAAATTTTTAAAAAAATCCTTAGGGTATATTTGAAGTGAAATTTTATCTGATGAAACTTTATTTTTGATTTCTTTGCTCAATGGGATAAACCTGGCCCATAATTCACCTGTGCTATTATTGGCTATTGACATTTTGGTTTTTAAACCCAGGAGTGTTTTAGCTGATAAACTCTTTATTTCTGGCTTCATAGATGATAATTAGGCAGCTAATATCGTTATTTTTCAGTGGAATTAAAAAAGGGCATCCAAGGATGCCCCTTCTTAAAATTGATAATGCTAGCCTTTATCTCATTTGTTTTTCAATTTTATTTAATGATTTGAGAATGTTATCAGCGATATTTTTGTGATTACCAGAGTTTAATAAGAATTCAGAATCCTCTTTGTTTGACATATATCCCAGCTCCAAAAGAACTCCCGGTTTATTTATCTCTTTTAGTATCTTAAATCCTGCAGTTTTAATTTTACCCTTCTTATTAAACTCGTTCACTTGTTCAGATACTACTATCTCAGTCGCTTTTTTCGATAGGTTATGATATTCGTTTTTATCTGAAAAATATCCTTCTGGCCCATTTTTTTCCGGATCTAACGAATTGTTGCAATGAATACTTAAAAACATATCAGCTTTTTGATTGTTGATGAAAGTAACTCGGTCGGAGAGAGAAATATATTCATCACTATCTCGTGTCAGGATGATCTTAATATTTGTATTTTGGCTCTGATTTAGAATTTCTTTTGAAATCATAAGGTTAATATCTTTCTCCGAAGGTGAACCAGGATCTTTACCCCCATGGCCGGCATCTATTATCACAATGAATGGATCGTTATTTATATCATCCGGATTGAAAGATGTAAAGGAAAATGCGAAGAGTGTCACTATTAATCCAAGTGCTAATCTGATCCACTTTTTTCTTTTTGAATAATTGTTGGCTGTTAACATATTTAATCTGTTTTTAGTTGTTACT
This sequence comes from Mangrovivirga cuniculi, assembly GCF_005166025.1. Classification (NCBI taxonomy): domain Bacteria; kingdom Pseudomonadati; phylum Bacteroidota; class Cytophagia; order Cytophagales; family Mangrovivirgaceae; genus Mangrovivirga; species Mangrovivirga cuniculi. The sequence continues at coordinate 4,187,369 of NZ_CP028923.1, read as the reverse complement.
AAGCTAAACCCACTTGTTAATCCGGTTCCTGAATTATACATACTTCGTAAAATCTGGCTTATATAATCAGTTGGATTAATATTTTGATTGATGACATTTTTATCGGCAATAAATTCATGGTTTTCAGATATTTCATTTTTCAGAAACCAAATAATAGGGTTAAACCAAAAAAAGCATTTTATAAATTCAATCAATAGGATGTCAAGCGTATGTAATTGACGTGCATGAGTTGATTCATGCTTAATTAATATATCAGAAAGCTTTTTATTTTTTAGATACTTAAAGGGAATAATGATAGTTCGAAAAAAGCTATAGGAATATTTCTGATAGTTACTAGTATGTAAATAGTAATAATCTTTCTTTTTAATTCGTGTGGAACTATTTATACTTTTAATTATAGAGTTAATGTTTCTGAAATACCTGAATATGAATATGTTACTTATTATAATATAGGAAATGCTGATCAAATAAATAATGAGTGGAGTCTCTGGATTAATATAACTGATTGTATTTTGATCAAGGTTCTCAATTTCAATTTCACTACTAATTAGTTGAGAAATTTCAATTTTTGGAGCTGAATTATAAATGTTCCCCCAACTAAACTCCAGGAGTGGTGCTATTAAACAAACTAAAGTGCCAGCTAATAAGAAAAACCTGTTAAAAGTAAAAAGTCTGGTTTCTTTTAATATGTATTTATAAGTCAAATATGTGACCACCGTACAAAGAGTAGAATATACTAGATAATCGGCCATCTTATTTTTTCTTTTTTTTGATTTGTTTTTGAATCATTTCTTCAAGCTCTTTTAATTCCTCCATTGATAAATCAGAATTTTTAGTAAAGAAAGAGGCAAATTGAGATGAGGAATTATTAAAGAAGTCTGAAACGATGGATTTGATTTGCGTTTTGAAATAATCGTTCTTTTTAATTATCGGATAATACTCCTTATCACGGCCCATCTTTGTATATCCTATATAGTTTTTATTGACCATTCTGCTTATGAGAGTCGATATGGTAGTATAAGCAGGTCCGGGTTGGGGAAACTGATCAACAATATCTTTTAAAAAACCTTTTTCAATTTTCCACAGATATTTCATTATCTGAAGCTCTGATTTATTTAATTGTTTATTATCCACAATTATAGTTTAGTTTTTACTTTTGTAGTTTTGATACTACAATTGTAGTAATTAAAATTAAATTTTAAAAATATAATTGATTTTTAAATAAGATTTTGTTGGCAACTGACTCTATTATTTTGAATAATTTCCGTGAAAAGAAGTTTATATCAAATCCTGGAAAAAGGTATCACCAAAAATTCAGGCATAAAAAAAGGCGACAATTCTGTCGCCTTTTTTTGATTTTGTAATATGATTATTCGGCTCCTTTAAAAATAAAAAGACCGTTACTTATATCGCTAATATATTTATAACCACTTTCAGAAATTCCATAAACTCCCCAGGCTCCGTTGAAATTTTCTCCTGTTTGATTTGGGGCGGTATCATATTCGAATTCTATGGCAGGGTTTTCAGGATTAGAAATGTCATAAACTTTATATCCTGCTGTATAATGTGCGAAATATGCATAGTCTCCAACAATATGAACGTTATGTAGTATAGATGATTCGTTGCTTACTGAAGTCAGGAATACCGGATTAGTTTTATCAGAGATATCATAAACATAAAAGTCAGCTCCTGATGGGTCTGATCTGAATGATAGTTCATCACACAAAATCAGGACTGTTTGATCGGCATTTGTCCATCCACTATGATGATATACTACATCAGAATTAGTTATTGTAGAAAGAGAATCCGGATTTGCCGGATCGGTTATATCATAAATAATAGTTCCAAGTGTTCCGTGGAAATCATATAGAATATTATCTCTCACGTGAGTTTCGTGCCCTCCTTCTTTATTATCAGACCAAAGTAAAGACGGATTAGTAGGGTCAGATGCAATGTCGTAAATTTTTAATCCAGGAGCATTTGTAATTAATAACCCACTTTCTGTGGTGTATATATTGTGAGCACCTGTAAATTCATTTACAACACGTGGACTTGCCGGATCTGTTAAGTCGATAACAAAACCAGGATAGCTATTGCTTCCAAAAACCGAGTAAGCATAATTACCATAAGTTTTAATATCAAATCCTCCTACACCAGGAACAGATCCAATTAGTTTAGGGTTCTCAATATCAAATGGGTCGACAATGTGAATTCCATCACTATTTTGTTCGCCATAATATCCGACTAAAATATATTCACGATTTCTACTGGGAGAATCAAATGCCCAAATGTCTTTCAATGAATTTGAAAATTCAAGTCTGCCTGCAAGTTCGTTTGGTTGATGATCATAAATAGGTTTAACTTCCTCTTCATCCTCCGAGCAGGAAATAAAAACTAAAATAGGGATGATCAATAATAATAAATTTTTACTCATGAATGGATTATGTTATTGATTGAAAAATATAAATCTAATTAAAAAGTGAGAAAAACTGCTTTGCAAATTGTATTTATTTCAGAAATAACGTTAAAATTCAGCTTCCTTATATGTCAATCAAGGTTTTAAAAAAGTCTTTTAGATAATCTTATTAATTTTAATCTCTTTCCCTCTGAATATACCTGTTTCTCCACTTTCCTTATCTATAATTGCTTTTGCCAGGGGTGTTAAAGGAGATATAGCAAAATATTGATTTCCATTAATGATAATTTTCCCGACACTAACAGAAATGTAGTAATTGCCGGAATCAGTAATTACTAATGCTCCTGGTTCCACTTTGTCGTGTTTCTTTTTTGGATCGAGATTATCGATAACTTTAAACAATTTTTTTGCTTCAGCTAGTTGAGCTGCATATTTGTCCTTTTCAATCTGAGCCATTGCTCTTCCTGTTTCGTATTTATCTCCGGCGCTGCTTTTAGTTTCATTATTAGCCGACTCCTGGGCTTCTCTCATTCCGGCCTCACTCAAAACAATTTTGTCATTTATCTGATCCAGGCAATATTGATGAATTCTGTTTTTTATTAATGAATAATCCTTCATTGAGTAAAATTACAATATTGATAGATAATACTCTTAGTCAATTATAAACTTTAGCGAAACTATGCACCTTATATTGCAGAGATGAAATATTGCAGAGATGAACATTCTATTGACTAATTTTTTTTGAGATACTCATCAATAAGTTTCAGTGAATTTATTAAAATGACATTTCAGATAGAAAGTAAATCATTCAGGTTTAGTCTGGAATCTGTTTCCAAAGATAAATAGTCCATTTTGCATATCGCTCACATAAACTTTGCCATCATTAAATAGAGTGTAAACCCCAAATGCTCCATCGAAAAGCATGTTATCCTGAGCCTCTGGATTAGTATCGTATTCATAAATTAGTTTTGGTGAAGCCGGATTACTAATATTAAAAACTTTATATCCAGCTGTGTAATATGAAACATAAGCGTATTCTCCTTGGATCTGAATATTATGTACAGTAGATGTATTATCATTAATGGAGGTTATGTATTCAGGGCTAGTCTTGTCAGAAATATCCCATATCGTAATGTCTTGCTTCTCATTACCTTCCCTTCCAGCAAATTCATCACAAATGAACAGGAAGTTTTCATCATCGGTCACCCATCCGCTGTGATGAAAATTCATTACTGAAGCGCCTTTAATCTCGCTTAACAATTTATATTCTGAATCTGATATGCGAGAATAAATAATAGTTTTAGAAGTATGAAAATCATAAAGGTATTGATCTGTAGCCATAAGGTCATGTCCCGAATATAGGCTGTCGCCCCATATTGGAATGGGATTAGCCGGATCGCTTGAGATATCATAAATTCTAGTTCCTGAATCAGTAAGCATAAGAAGATCATCTACGATAAAAATATTATGGGATTCAGGAATTTCGTTGACTATTTGGGGGTTATTAATGTCTTTAAGGTCTATAATGTAAGAAGGAGTAAAATTATTACCTGTTGTAATATAGGCGTAATGATCATATGTTTTAATATCCAGGACCTGGGAACCCGTTGAAAAAGCTTTTTTGGTTGGATTATACGGATCAGTCACATCAATTATTACAATCCCGCCTGTTGTAATATCTATGTATCCTGCCAGAATATATTTATTATTAGTAGCAGGATCTATATATCCCCAGAGATCATATATTTTTAGCACGTCCAAATCCAGAGAAGAGATAAGTTGATTTGCTGGATATTTTCCAATATCTGCTTTTTCATCTTCCAGAATTGGTTCTGGATTTTTTCCACAGGATAGAGTAATTAATATAATTGATATCGCCAATATTATTTTTGTGCTTTTAAGCATAGCTTAATAATCGAGTATTTACTGAAGAGAATAATTTAATTTCTGTCTTATAAATGAGAAGATTCAAATAAAGTAACAGGAAATTGAATTCATTTTAATAAATAAATTGAGTTGAGTTGCAAGTAACATTCTAGCAAAATTTGTACATATGATTTTCCAAAGATCGAAATTAGGGTATTCAGATAATTAATTCAGGGAAATTAGTTGCGATAAATATATCTAAGAAGAGTAGTAGGAATTACTAAAATTGTAGTTTCGGGATAAGCTGATTTAGTTTTTGTTCAAGGTATTTAAACAGGGTCTATTTATATTGAATTGAAGCTATACCTTGTTTGGTGGCAGGTTTAATGTAGGATTGAATAAGCTTCGGGGAATTGTAACGAAGAAGAAATTCACAGGGCATTGCCCTGTGAATTGGTAATTAATATTTCTGTACTTTGATATCGACTAAAAGTCTGTCTGCATTAACTGCTTTTGTACGAATAACTCCTTTTCTGCCATCAGATAGCTTGAAAAGTACTGTGCCAGGGATTCCGCTATTTCCAAATGAATCATTTGTTTCTGTGATGGTTAAGGGATCTATTAACTCATCATCAGTCATGTTATCGAACTGCTCAACAGTGATATCTTCGTTTGTGTTTTCAAATTCTGTAACCGGTGCACCCGGGATGGCATATTTTTCAGCATCCGGTGATTCAAAAAAATACATTACGTTTTCATATGAAGTGAAAGCAATATGAATATCACTGCCGTTTTCCTCTGTAATTTCAGATTCAAGATACATTTGTTCAGTGTTAAATGAAAAGTATCTTCCGTAAGTAGGATCTTCCGGAGCAGTAGCAAATTCAAGGTCAGTGTACGTTGAAATAGCTGTGTTTCCGTTTATAGTTAAAGTTTCAGTATGCTCTTTAACTTCTCCGCCATTCATAGCTTTAAGCGTAATTGTAAATGTACCTGCTTTTTCAATTGTTAAAGTACCAGGATTTGCCATGGTGGAAGTCTCCATACCTGCTCCTTCGGAAAAAGTCCACTCATATGAGGATGCACCTGTTGATGAGTTAGTGATTGTTACACTGGCATTTGGAGCATCGCCCTCAGCTGTTACTTCGAAATTTGCATTTAATGGCTCAGCTTCTTCATCTGAGCATGAAATCAAAATTAACAAGCCTAAAATAGTTGAAAGAAAAAATGAAATTCTCATAAAAAAATATTAAGGTTTAAAAATGAAGTCGCAAGTAAATACAGGATTGTCTCAACGGCAACTTACATGTGATTTTTTTAATTGAATTCTTTTTATGATTCGTATAATCACTTATCCTCATTGGTCAAATGTATTATGTTCGAATTCAATGGGAGGCATAAATTGATTAACAGGATATTATTAGATTACAGATTCTAACCCAGGTTTTGAATAAGGTCTTGAATAATGTTTTCCTTCAAAGAATAGAACCTTATTAATGGGTAAAACTAATATTGAAACGATAGATTTTATCTTTTAAAGATAGTTCAGTTTCTTAAATAGTCGAATCACAAGACGCAAGAATAAATCAATTCTTGTTACATAAATGAGTAGATTCAAAAAATAATATAAAAAATAATTATAGGATAATTAAAGCCTGATGAAAACCAAATTATCTTCAGCTGTCCATAATGTAAGGGTATCTCCAGTTATCAGATAATTGAGTTTTTTTTCAGCTATTGAATTCAAAAATTCTTTTTCAATATCATTCAATTTACAAGCAAGGTTTGTCACAGAAAATTGTGTTGTCTTAATCGAATTATCTGAGAATTCAACATTACCTTTAAACCGGTTGCAACCAGTGAATCCAGAAATATTTCTTTCTTCAAACCTAAACTGGATGTTTGGAGGCTTAGGAGGGTTGTCGACAGATTTCTCATTAATCTTATTTAATTGCCATACACCGTTTAATGTGGCTGTACCTATATACTTGCCACAACCGGAATATGACATAACTTCGTCACTATCTTTTATATCAAGAGTGATTTTTACTGCATATTCAAATTTATTTCCAGGCATATTATCATCACAACTTCTGTCAATGACCATTATGTCTATTTGATAATTTTTATTTTCAGATCGAAAAGTTATGGCATTGATGTCCTGAGGGCGAATAGTATTTCCTACAGGAAAACTTATTGAGAGTTTATTTTCGTCATTAGTTTCGAACTTAATACTGTCTTCTAAATCTATTTTCAGATCCCAGGTAGGGTTATTTCCAGTAGCTTCAAAACCAATCAGATTTTTATCTTCAACAGAATTATTATTTTCCTGATTGTTATTATTTTTTTATCTGAACATCCGAGAAGGAATAGAAATAAGAAGCAATAGTATTTGAGATTAGAAAATGTCATTTTATAATTTAGTAATAGGGTGGAAATTTATCTTTTATTGCTGCTTCAGTTTTAAAGTAAACAACTAAGAAAATAATGAATAAATATCCCAGTGCCAGGAAGAGTCCTCCTGTTTCAGAGATATTCAGGAACAAGGATGCAATAGCTAAACAAATAGTTATCAAACCTGTATTAGTTAAAATTTTTGCTGAATATGATTGTGCAAAATCCCATCTTTCCTGAGATTTTATAGCAGATTTAGATCGGTAGCCAAATGCCCAATTGGGGTTTTTAGGAGGCCATTTTTTAAGGGTAATTCCCATAGCTATCATAACTATGCCAGAAATAAATAGAATTAAGAAATACGGTGATTGATAATTCATAATTAAATCCCTTCTCCAAAAGTTATGATGTTTTGATCGGGGTCAACTACATCAAAATCTCTCATTTTATAATCCCGGTTTCCTAAGGGGTTATGAAAATGAAGTTTTTTTTCTTTTAACTCATTGTAGAAGTTATCGATATTTGAAATAAATATATAAAGTACTGGAGAAGGGATCTCTTTCGTTTGCCCCTCTCTTAAACTGAGATGTATGTTTATATTGTCTCCAGCTGAAAGGATGGCGTAACTTACTGGATTTTCCCATGTGAATTCAATATTGAAATTAAGTTTATCCGTATAAAAAAATAAGGAAGATTCCATATTGGTAACTGGAATAATGGTTGAGCAGTGAGAGAATCTATATTTATCCATGGATTTTATTTATTAAGTTTAGAATTCAACCTACCACATTCTGGCGATGATTAAAGATAGTGTCCAGCTATCGTAAGCATCTATTCGAAAATCATAGGTAAATGGAATAGCTAGTTCCCATTTTTCATTCAGGTGAGTACTCCACTCATATCCTACCCTGAAAATTGAAAGTGTTTCTTCTGGTGCATATTCAAATCCCCCTCCAAAAACTAAACTACTGTGATTGGTGAATTTATATGTAGCCATTAACGCCGGAGCGATAGGGCGGTTTCTTTTAATTATTTCATTTTCATTATCGCTACGAAGATTAGTTTCAACTTCAAAATTTTCAACAATTATATCTACATGAATTCCTAAGCTCCATCTTTGATTGAAATGATAATCGTATATCAATGCAAATGAAGGTAGTGCAAGCCATTTGATGCCATCCATATTTCTCCCTCTTGATACATGGGTATGCCCCAGACCAATGCCTAGTTTATTGTGGTAAACATGATGTTGTAAGTTTTCTGGCTGAGCTTTTCTTTCTTCATCGTGTTGGCCGGATATTGAAAGTGAAGATGAAATGAATAATAAAATTGTAAATTTAAAATAGCTTACCATCCTAAATATAATTAAGTGAGTACATGGTTTTTTACCTGGAGCTAATACCGAATTAAGTTTTATAAACTAATAAATGGTATTTAGTTAATACGTTTCCGGATATGTTAAAAGAACCTTTTAATTAAATCCTAGCCACAATGAACCATTCTTATTAATGCTTAAAAGGGTAGATCACTTTCCAGTCATTTTTCATATCAACAATGTTCCAATCGTTAGTTTTTGCTATATCGAGTGCCTTATCAAATCTTCCAACTGAAGACTTCCGGTCATATTCCCATTCCCTTTTCCCGTCAGTATGATGTACGTATAAAATGAAACTTTCATTATTTGAGTCAGTCCATTGCATCATTTGAAGATCTCCATCAGAATTACCTGCAGAGAATACAGGTTTTTTTCCGATTACCCTGTTTATAGCAATAGGTTTTCCCTCCTTATCATTTATAAAATCAATTTCCGGTAATCTTTCTAAGACTGGTTTTTGATCGATAATTCCAAAACGAGTTTTTATAGAGCTACCTATTACCTGTTCTTTGGGAATTCCATAGGTCTCTTCTACCCAAGGTCTCATAAATTCAACACCACCTCCGGAAACTATATAGACTTTAAAGTTATTGTCATTTAAATAATCAATCAGTTCGAGCATCGGTTGAAAAATTATTTCATTAAATGGTTTATTAAACCTGGGGTGTTTACTTGCTCTGATCCATTCAGATACAATCTTTTCAAATTCTTCCGTTGTCATGCCTGAATGCGTCTTCATTATTATCTCTATAAGATCTTCATGAGTTAATGAAGATAATATTTTAGGGTTTTCACTTAGTAATTTCTGAACTAAAGTATCATTAGATAGTTCAGGCTCTTCTTTTGTTAAGGATTTTATTCTATCCAGAGCAAAAAATAATTGAAAATAAAACGGTTTTTCTGACCATAGAGTGCCATCATTATCAAAAGTGGCAATTCTGTTTTCTTCTTTTATAAAGCCTGATGAGTCTTCTTCTACTGAGTTTTTCACAAAAGAAATTATATCTTTTTTAATCTTATTATCATGCCATGATGGTAAAGGATCAGAATCTATTATTGATTCATTTTTAATATCAGAATTATCAGAGGATGTATCTGGAGAGGAACAAGAGAGACAAAATATTAAGAGGGTGATTATATTATATCTCATATGATTAGCTATCGGTCTATATAACAATTAGGGTTTCCCCAATTAAAAAAACAGTTATAATAATTTACAAACTTTTAATTATTAAAGCATAAAAAAGACAAGTACCTACTTGCCTTTTTTATGTTATTGAGAAGAGTTAAATTTTATCTAAACCACTTGATAAAAAATAATTAGGGGTTCACAGCAAATTTTCTGTTATCTTTTGATTTATATGAATATTTTATTTCGTCCAGATCACTGACCTTCTTAACAGTTAATACGAATGGAGTATCTTGTACATAAAATTTCATTGTATTACCAAAAACCGGTCTCACAAATAACTGCATTAAAACAGATTTCGTTTTCTTATCTCTGATGGCAATCGTTCTTGATTCTTTATTGTATACCCAAAAGGCATTATAAATATAGTAATCAGAAAGCCTGATATTAAAATTAGCCTGTTGCTTAGAGTCAAATTCAAATGATGATCTGCTGAATTCTGTAAGAATCAGATCCATCATTTCTTTTTGATCTTCGGTCATGTTAGGTTTAACAGGGAGCTCAGCTTTTTCAACTATCCATTTTCCGGAAATCTCTGTTCGTGTTTGGCTAAAAGAAGAAAAATATAACAAAACAGAGAAAAATGCGATCGATAAAATTTTCATATTGTGGTTTAGCAGTAATTTTTAAAAAAGAATGTAATGAATTTGAATAATGTAAAATAATTCAATTAACATCACTTCAAATATAAAGGTTAGATTATGAATTTTCAAATACAATCTTGGATTTATTTGGCTTCATAGCCAGTTTTTTCCGTTTTATCGAAAAAATTATATATAAAACTTATCTATTTTCTTACTGATGGGGTTACCTTTTTAAATAGTAATTTTTTGTTATAAAATATAATATTAACAATACTATCAACTTTTTAAATTGTTATATCAATAGTTGCTAAAATTAAATTTTGAATTATTTTAAGAATGCCAATAATTATTCTAATCAAAAAAAGCTTTGGGGTAAACCACTGTGCCTCTGATATTTGACAACGATCCTGGGGTAAGTTCTATTGCCATGCAGTTTTTAGCAGGTATGTTAAATGTTGTTTTTAAATTAAAATCACTCATTGGCTTGTAACCAAACCGGGGATAATAATCTTCATGACCGACAAGTACTATGGCCGGGTAATTGTTTTTTTCTGCTCTGGAATGAGCTTCGTTAATTAGTTTTTCTCCGATACCTTTATTTTGAAATTTAGGAAGCACACAAACGGGTGCCATAGCCAAGGCTCCTATAATTTGATCATCAGTTACGATATTGATTTTTATCAATAGAATAAATCCGATGATTTTATCTTTAACTTCAGCAACTAATGCAAGATCGGGTACATAGTTACTAGTCATTCGTAACCTTTCAACGAGGTATTCTTCATCATGATTACTTTCAGGTTCGTTTTTGAAAGCCGCAGAGATTACCTGCGATACGCATTCATAGTCATTTTGAGTTTCGGGGCGGATTTTCACTTTCATTTGTGACTGTTTTTAGCAGTAGCAAAAATACAATTCTCTTTTAAGCAGAATTGGTCTATTAAATTTAAATTATAATAAATATTTCTTATTACCTAAAACAGTATTAAAGATCGTTTTTTGAGATACTTAAATTCGATTAATTTTTAATATATAATCCAAAAGAATCCTCCCTCTAATTCCTAGTTATATTAAGAATTGATAACCGATTAAATTGTAATATGCTGGTTTTCAAAATATCTTCTGATAACTGATTTACATTCTACAAGGATCTTTGAAGTAATTAAATGTAGTTTAATATATTGAAGGATTGACGAGGGCATAAAAAACCACCATCTAATTTATGGTGGTTTTAGAGATTTTAATAACTTTCTTTTATATAGCCCCAACCTTGTTTTTGTTTATTTACTATTTCGAGTATTCCATCCGGTACCGGTTCTATTCCCGAAATCAAATCTGATTTTGATTTATTATGTCTCTTCATCGTTTGTTCACAAACTTTAAAACTCACATTTGGGTTTTTTACTAATGATTCAATATCAGATTTCACTGTGGACTTATCTTTTAAATACATGTCAAGAGCACCACTGTAAACGACAACCTGAAATTTAGCATCAGGATAGGCTTTTGACATTCCTTTAACATGCCGGATAGTTTTTTCATGCAGTTGCTTGTCTTTCCCGGTCACATCAAATACAATATTGACCGGTTCGCTTTGGGCAAATAGCAGGGTGCAAATGAACAACCCTGCTATCACTAAGATCATTTTTTTCATCTTTTAATTAGTTAGAATAAGTGGATTACCCCACACTGCTGTCTATATATGCAATATTATTTTCAGGCAGGCGGCCAAGTACCCAGACTCCTGAAGGAGCTATATGAATGTCAGGTAATTTCCCGTTTTTAAAGTCATTGTAAACCTCTTCCTGGGTCATGCCCATATCTTTAGAAATAATACCACTATAAACTTTATAAGCCATATTGCATACGCAAAACATTGCTCCTTTTTCCTGTAAGCCATCAATTCCTGCTAATCCCGGAAGAGGGAAAGCTCCTTCCTGTGGTTTTACATATGGGTTTTTGATCGCTGGTTTTCCTGTTGTCGGATCATTATAGCCAAACCTCTCTCCAAGTTTATACTTTTCGATGATTTCATCTTTAAATGAAAAGATTATTCCATGATGTCGTAATACATTAAGTACTCCAAGTTCCGGATTAGGTGTTCCGGTTTCCTCGTTAGTCATGTAATAGACATTTGACCAAATGAATCCCCACCAATTTGGTTGTGAAATATCCAGGGCTACCGGGTGCTTCTTTTTACCTAACTTTTTAAGGCCTGCATCAAGATCTCCGTAACTGTTATTTGTGTTGACCCCAAAAGTATCATTGATTTTTGCTTCGATTGGATTGGTGATCATTGACAATCCAACAGCCGTTCCTGCGGCGATATTCCCCAGGAAGTTTCTTCTCGTGTAATTCGAATAATTTTTCATGGTGGTATAGTTTAATTTTTATGATGGTTATTTTGTCTTCTTTATTTTATGATTTTGTTCATAATAGGCTATGATGGGTTGGAATGGCCCATATTTGTGCTGTAATGCAGGGAAAGTATCAGTCCACGGACCATATGGCGTAGAAACTGGTTTTAACTTTTTATCTGGGAAGTCTCTTTCTTTATGTTTTTTTTCAGGCCTTGGAAGGCTGTTTATATATGCAGCAACATCATATGCTTCCTCATCAGTAAGTATCGGGTTTTTGTAATCGACTCCAAAAGGCATATTGTATTTTATAAATTCTGCCGCGGTGATTATCCTGTGTAATCCGGCGCCATCATTAAATGAGTCATCACCTGCAAGTGGAGGGTAGACATATTTTGGGAAATCAGCTAGTGTGTCTAATGTGCCTTCGGCATTTTCACCATGGCAGACTTTGCAATGGGTTTCATATACCAGTTTTCCCATCAAGGTGTCTGCTTTCCTGTTGGGAATGACTATTTTTTTATACCCTTTATATTTTTTTCCAATTCCGGAGGCAGATCCTCACTCAACCATTGTATGTAGGAAATGATCGCTTTCATTTCATAAGTATTTTCAGGCATTTTTTTTCCATTCATACTTCTTTCGAGGCATCCGTTAATTCTTTCTTCCAGTGTACCTATCTTATTTTCTCGTCCACGAAATTGAGGAAATCGATTATAGACACCGATAAATGAACCGGAGGCGATTTTTTTACCAGCATTCAAATGACAATTATTGCAGGACAGGTTATTTCCCGCAAATGATTTGTTCTTTGCAGCTGATGGACCAATAAATCTCGAGGTGTTAGTAATTATGTCATGACCGTATTTAACCATTTGCCCCCACTTACCCTTAGGTAAGTTTAGTTCGACAGATCGAGGAGTCCATTCCTGAGGTGAGCGCGCTTCATTTAATTTAGCTTTGGGAGGGGCGAGGATGACCCATAATACTCCAATAACTAATAGAAGCGATAAGGAAAATAATAAATACGCCAGTCCCTGCAATGCCGATGATATTTTTGATCGATCTTGCATATAACGAGGTATTTAGATGGTGTTATTCCTCGTGACTTTGCTTATATTAATTTAAGTTATTATTTATATAAATAGAAATAAATAAATGGTTTTATCCAATGTGAAATTCCATAAGATAAAAGTATTTTTACTGTGAATGTTTAAAATAACAGGGGATACATCCGGTTATTGTTTGATTAGTTCATGTGCGATAGCTCCGATACCCATTTCCGGGTACATGCCCGCCAGATCATATAATCTTAAAGTATCTCCGGATATTTCGTAATGGTAGATAAGTTCATTATCCCGGTCTTTATTGCTACTTATGAATACGGCATCAAATTCAAGTTCTTCACTAAAGTTATTTAATAAAGAATAATGCTCTTTTCCATTAAATCCTTTTACCGTTCCATCAGCATTAAAGACATATTCTTTACCATTATCGTTTACGTATGTACCAGAAAATAAGGTATTGCGTAGAGCACTTTCCCTATCTCTTACTTTTCTGAAATATGCTTTATTGCCATTTGCATATTCATAAATCATACTGCCCGGTCTGTTTAGATAAATTTTTATTGCAGGGGAGTCAAGAGAAATAAATGAACTATCATCATAATTCCATCTAATAGGGCGATCTGAAGTTTGATTATTTGTGCTATTGGTTATAATCCAGGCATCACCGGAGGCAACTCCCTTTTCATCAAGTTTAAAGCCTAGCAAGGAGGATTCGTAATTTCTATTTAGGTAAATAGAAGCACTATCTTTTATTTTCTTTAGGTAATAACTACTAATCCAATTCCCGGAAAAAAGTCCAGCAATTGAATCAGAAGGCTTGGTCTTATCTATTTCGGCAATTTTTTCTTCAATAACAGAAACAGTATCAACCGTTTCGGAAGTATCATTTTCTTCGTTTTCAGAGCTGCAAGCTGCAATAACTATAAAAAATAACACGTATATATATTGTTTAAACCTCATTAGTAATGAATAAAGATTATAAAAATATCTAAATGCGCAGCAATATAATAAAAATGATATGTTAGGATCAAATTAATATTTAGCCTAAGTGCTTTTATTAATTATTTTCAATGGTAATAAATAAACATTTTATTGTATTTTAATGTTTTATATGCTTTCTATCAATCTTATAAACTATTTGAAATTATGAAAAAGATCATTTTACTTTTGGGATTGTTATTATTTCTGGCTCAAACTTCATTTGCTCAGCTGGAAGTAAAGCCAGGTGCCGGCATAAATATTACTGATGTTTCCAAAGATCCCGAATCAGGAGAATCTTCAGGAAAGGTTGGCTGGCAAATAGGAGCTACTGTATTATCAGGAGATAAGTTTTACTGGGAAGCGGGGGCTTTTTATACTCAAAAAACCACAGAGTTTACTTTTGAAAGTAGTGTAGGTCAGGACGACATCGATGGAACTTTTAGCGGAGTTTATATACCGGTAAGAATTGGGTATCATCTACTGGGTAGTGAAGAGACATTAGCTTCCTTAAGAGGTTTTGGTGGAGGTTCTTTGTTTATTTTGACAGATGTAGATTTAGTTGGTTTTGACAAAGATGATTTTACTAATCCTACAGGCGGAGTTCATCTGGGAGCAGGTGTTGATATTGCGATATTTTATTTGGACCTTTCCTGGGAGTGGTCAGTTTCTGATGTATCAGATTTAGATGAATTGGATATTGGAAAGCGAAGATCTTTCTTCCTGACTGCCGGACTTAGATTTTAGTAATTTTTGACATATAAATTTAATAGCTTCTCTCTTGAGTGGCTATTTTTTTATTCATATAGAAAGGAAAAGGATTACCAACTCCAACCGAAGGAAGTTTGCCATACGTAATCTGTTTCTACTCCTCCTTCAATTGGTTCACTATCATAGTTCAATGTCAATCCGGTTTTAACATAGAAATCGAGTGGAAGATCATATTGTAAATCAAGATTGTAATCGATCCTGATTCTGTCAGATTCGGTAAGACTGGGGTATACTACTATATTTGTAAGTAAACTAAAATCACCAATATCATAAACATTAAATCCTGTACCAAACCAGGCCTCAGTACTTTCTCTGTCATTGTTAAATCCTTCATAGTCTTCAACATTGTATGAAACTCCTCCCTGTATTCCCCAATACAATTTGTTAGTTCGTATAAGATATTTACCAACACCAATTCTTGAGTTTGTTCGAAGATCTAATAGCTGATCTGTACTAGAAAGAAAGTCTACTTGAGCTGTGATATACCATTCACGAGGTAAAATATATTTGATAGCAATATTTCCATCTGTTCGGTGTATATCCTCAGTATCATTTTGAGAAGAATTTAAAACGTTGTAATTCATGTCAATAGACCATTTTTCGGTTAGGTACCCTGCCCGGCTTCTCAAAGTAAATTGCCTTTGATCTCGTGCTTTTGTAAATGTAAGTCCAAGGTCTATACCAGCGTACAATCTGTCCAGAAATTTTTTATCTAACGGTTTAAGACTTACGATTTCATTTCTACTGACAATAATTTCTCCCTCATCCTCATCCATTATTACCAATTTACCATTATCTGTTCGCAGTGTCCCGTAATATCTATCTCCGTCAACAGTTACCATAGTTAGTAACGATTCCGTATATGCTTCTTCTATTTCTGTCCATAAAATTGTAAAGTCATCATCACTGTAATCAGTCTCAATGGTTACCACACCATTACCCAGGGATTGAATTTCCCCGACTATAATGTTTCCATTTTTAAAAACCAGTGAATCTTGCGAATAAATTGATGAAACAGACGATAAAAAAAGCCCCAGAGCTATTAAATAGTTCTTCATATTTTTGAGTGTATAGCGGTAGATATTGATTTTCTAAGGACAATAATTCACTTATTAAATTGAAAAAAGGTGAATAATTGACCTTTATTAAATTAAATAAAAAATCAAAAAATCACCATTTTATTTAGAGTTTATTACTCGTTCATCTTTTAGATATTTTATTCAAACTGATCGTTTTCTGTCTGCTACTTTTAAATGTTTTCATCGATTGGGGTCTCTTTTTTCTGTGTTTTGAGCTAACTCCTGAATTGACTCTCTTCCGCCACATCTTAAAGCTGCTTTCTTTTAATTCCTTTCTCATTATTTTAATCACTTCCTTTTCAGGTAGTCCAAATTGAAATTCAATCGCTTCAAATGGGGTCCTGTCTTCCCAGGCCATTTCGATCACCCTGTTTTTTTCTCGTTCATTTAAATTTTGCATGTTAATATAACAGCTTTATATGCTTATTGTTGAAAGTTTTAAGGAAAAAGCATGTTTACAATTGAATTCTCAAAACAGAGTCTGTCAAAATTTTTTTAAAATCTCTCCAATCAAAATATGGATGGGGTAAAAGTATAGATTAGAATTTTATTTTTGAATAATTTTCTCTGCTGGGAAACAATTACCACGCAATTAACAAGAGTAGCTATTCCATAAATCATCAATAAAACAGGAAAAGATTTGGAGCCCAAAATCCGGGTGATTTCAACTTGCCAGAATGCCGAAACAAGCAAGATAAACGACGTTGTCAACGTCCATAAAATCTGAAAACTAAAAATTCTTTTTCCAATTGAATAGAATCTGATTTTATTTCGGTTTTTATATAATAAAATTGATTGAAAAATGATATTTCCGTATGGTACAAGAATTAAGGAAAGAGCTGAGATGTTCATCAATTTTAGTAATTCTATATCAGACTTTTGCGTTGGCTTAACTTTGAGGTTATTTATATTCGCGTTTAGAGCTTCAGAGAGTTGTTTATGAGTAAATTGGTTTGGATGTGTCTGGCCTTTTTCAATTCTTTGAATCGTACGAAGAGAAACACCAGACCTTTTAGCAAGTTCTTCCTGAGTTAAGCCCTTTTCCCCCTCTGAGTTGGGATAAATTAGTACCTGTAGTCATATTAAAAATCCAATAATCACTATTGAAATTATTTGACTCGCCAATATAATATTTTTTTAGAAAGTATAATTAGTGCCAAGAAAAGCTCCCAGGTAACGGTATCTGAGTTTTGTTATGCCAGTTCCAACAGCTTTTGGTTGCTCTCCATTCCCGATAGAATAAAATAATCCGAGGTCAGTATGGAAATATTTTGATTTTAATTTAAAACCAGTGAAAAATGCCCAAAAGGCTACTCCTTTTTCTCCTTCCCCAGGTTTTTCAAGGGAAGGAGTATAAGAACCACCCGAATAAAGTGAAATTCTGTCAGAAAGCAGATATTCAGCACCACTGCTAACTCTGAAATTCCCTCTCAATGATTCTCTTTCTTCAATTTCATTGTCTGGATAAATGTCATAGTTTAATTTAAAAGAGTATCCAATATCAGATGCTATCGTCCAGTTTACTCCTGGTTTGTAAGTTATACCTGCCCTGATCTCGCCGGGAGTCTTAAATTTGGTTTTTATTCCGGTCAAATTAATTTCATCAGCTGTTATGTTATCCGGGTTTATATTTGAAAAATTGTAATTGTAATAATCTCCTTTTCCAAAAAGATAAATTGATGGGGTAGTTAGTTTTATTCCAAAATTCATTTTTTCACCTTCGTGTTGAATTCCTGCAATAATCATTATGTTTTTAGGTCTGATAGTTGTTCTTGATGACTGTTGAATCAATCTTTCAGGGTTGTTGTTTACAATTGTATTTGCTTCTATGAAAGTGCTAAAACTAAATCCCTGGTAGTATAAACTTGCTCCCCATGACCATTGCTCATTAATTTTTTTTGCGGCAGACAAACCGACAAGCAGCATGTTTTCCTTATAATTTTGAAGGAAGGTAACGTCTAAAGCTTGATCGGGTCCGTTAATCGTCCATGAGGAGAGGCCTTCATAGCGGAAGTCCATTGGAGTTAATACCGAAAACGCCACTTTCCAATCCTTGTATGATTTGACCATCACAATACTTGTCGGAACTGTTTGAAAGCCACTGGCCTCATATTTAAGATCTTGCCCGTTAATAGTTCCTATCGGATTAGCAGTAAATTTATAGTGAAGATAAGCAGTACCAGAAAGGGAAAAGGAGGTTCCTTCCAGCATGGTCAGAGCTGCAGGATTATAATATACGGCACCAGTAGAAGCAAGACCACCTGTTCCGGTATTTGCCATCAGGGGTTCTTTATCGCCCATGGGTAAAATATTAGGATTGTAGGCAGATTGTCCATGAGCTTTCGTATAAATCACTAAGCCTAAAAGCACTGCCAGCCCCTGATATAACCAGTTATATCTAAAGATCACGGATTGGCGTATTTGTCTGTAGGAGGTTCTGCAACGTTTGTATTTTTAGTGAAAAAGGCGATAATACCAGATGTGACGAAGCCTACAATGGGTGCAAAGATTAAGCTTTGGATAATATAGTTTTTCATGTTAAAATACCCTTCAGCTTCTTCCTGGGTCATTAGCTCACTTTTCACCGAATATTCAATAGCATTCTCAAAATATTGAGGTGTTATGATCTCATGGTTGATCCATTGGGACAGTGGTGTGAGTATAGTGACAAACAGGGTGATCCATAGACCTGAAACGAAACCTTGTTTATAGGTCATTTTGCCACCATAATAATTTTTTCTTTTGTCAAGCAATGCAATTGTATAAATTACCACTGCAATAATTGCGAATAAATTGGTGTAATAAGGATGTTTGTCAATATATACACTATGTAGGCCCACAAGTTTTTCAAGAAAAATCCAGATTAGTCCTGCGATAACAAAGATTAGAGCCCATTTTATTTCAATAGATAATCTTTTCATGTGTGGTGATTGGTTTTACTTATACATTATCGATAATGCTACTTTAGCACTCCGGTGATCATAAATTAATATCCTGAATCGTAATTTCCTATTAAAATAAAGGGGAAAAAAATAGCGACCCCTATCAAAGGAAGTCGCCGTATTTACATGCAGAAATCTTAGTATTTTATATATTCATTGTTCCGAGCTTACCGGATTGAAAATCATCAATTGCCTGATTTATTTCTTCCGCTGTATTCATTACAAACGGACCGTGGGCGAATATAGGCTCATTAAATGGTTTGCCAAAGCAAAATATTAACTGACTGTCCTCATTAGCAAAAAAAGACAATTCGTTACCTTCTAGAGACAATTCTATTAATTGATGGGTTTGACCCTGATGGCCATCGATATCGATATTTCCATTAATAACATATAATAACACCTGGTTGTCGTCTGGAAGTTCGATTTGAAATTCTCCCTTTTCGGATAAATTGATAGTAGAAGTAAACAAGCCTGTTAATGATTCAACCGGACCTTTTTCACCATTATAATGACCCGATACCAGATGGACAGTACCTAGTCCGTCTTCGGTTTTTACAGCCGGAATTTTATCTTTTTGTAATCCAAGATAGTTTGGTTCAGTCATTTTTAGTTTTGAAGGCAGGTTTAGCCAAAGCTGAATCACTTCTTCCATCCCACCTTCTTTTTTAAATTCATCAGAAGAAACTTCAGCATGGATCAACCCACTTCCCGCTGTCATCCATTGAATTCCACCTGCATTGATCACACTTTCACCACTTACAGAATCTTTATGGGTAATATCTCCTTGCAATACAAATGTCAGTGTTTCGAAGCCTCGATGGGGATGAGGACCAAATGGTAAGCCATTATTGTCAGGGCCATATTTTTGTGGACCGTGATGATTTAAAAATAAAAACGGATCCAGGTTATTAATATCCTGTGTAGGCATTGCTCTCCATGTTTTAAGGTCTGCAATAGGATCGTATATTCCGGTGTGTATCGCTTTTACTTTTTTCTTCATATTATTTTTGTTTAAACAAATATACGCTAATCCTGCATATTTGTTTAAAAAAGATTATTCAAGATTGAGTTTCTGATTTTTATTCCGGAGATCAACGCCACCCTGAACGAAGGAATTCAAATTGGCCAGGTAAAAGGTCCATCCTGTTTTACATTCCACATGATAATTAATAACTGATTCTTCAACGGGAGGGATATCCTCCTGGGTCAAAGTAATAATAGTTGTATTTTCTTCAATGCCTATCTTCACCGTTACAGTACCTGCCTTTCCAAAGGTAAACTTCAATTCATTTTTCCCGTTCAATTTGAGGATCTTGCCATGTTCAACAACTTTATCAGGATAACCATGCCACAGCCATCGATAAGTGTCACCTTCCTCAATATGTTCATTAGATTTTCGAAAAGTTCCGTCGGGTTTGACAAATTCTGCTTTTCTTAAAAACCATTTTTCCAGTCCTGCAGGTGTTGTCCAAAGTTCATATACATCAGGTATCTTAGTATCAACGATAGATTTGACAGTAAATTTACTGTGATCAAACTGTTTATTATCAGACATAATTATAGGGGTTTTGAAAACATTAGATTTCTTTGTTTTAGGGTTTAAAGGAAGTGTTCGTGAGTTGCTCTGATACATCCCACAGTCGGTTTGCTTTAAATTTATCTTTAGAAATGTCGTTGGAGTCCACTTTTACCGGTTTGCCACTATATTCTTTTAAACCTGAAGGACCATAATATTCCCCGCCTTTTCCATTAGGATCTAATGCTGCCCTAACTATAGGTTCAGCTCCCTGCCTGGATGAGTTAAATACCACCGGACCAATTGTATTAAAAACGGATTGCACAAAACCGGGCAAATGTCTTCCCAGATTGGTCGATGAAATGCCTGGATGAGCTGCAAGCGATGAAGGTGATAAATTTCCCTTTTTATCAATTCTGCGTTGTAATTCGTATGCGAACATTAGGCATGCAAGCTTGCTTTGACTGTAAGCCTTTCTTTTATCATATCCTCTGAGGAAATTTAGATCGTCAAAGTAAATGTCACCCCATGCGTGAGCTAAACTACTCAATGTTACCACTCTTGAACCTTCCGTTTTAGATAAAAGATCGTAAAGAAGTGAGGTTAATTTAAAATGTGCCAGGTAATTTACTCCAAATTGAAGTTCAAACCCCTGGACTGTTGTTTGATAAGGTGGAAACATCACCCCGGCATTATTGATCAGAAAATCCAGGCGATCATATTTTAAATGAAAACTCCGTGTAAAGGAGCTGACAGAATCGAGATCAGCAAGATCTATTTCCATGATTTCGATTTCACCATCCGAATGTCGCTTTTGTAATTCTTCTTTGGCTTTTTCTGCTTTTTCCGGGTTGCGGCAAGCCATTATTACTTTTATTTTCTTTTCGAGAAAGAAAGAGCAGGTTTCTTTACCAAGACCTACATTAGCCCCGGTGACGATGGCAATTTTTCCTTTTTGTAATGAGATGTTTTTGAATGAATAATTATCAGCCACAATTGGTATTGGTTTAGGTTCTAGGCTTAATTTAACAAATGTAAATAGATTGCAATAAAAAACGGTTAGCAATTATTATACTGCTAACCGTTAATTACGTGTATTTATGTTATTTACAAATTTTCAAATCTTAATGATTCATTGCTGTTGCTTTCATCACCCAGGTCAATTCTTGTAGTGCTTTCATAAAAAATGTCCCACACATCCGTTAAATCATCAAATTCATTTTCAACTGAAAAGCTTATTTCAATATCCAGCTCTTCAAGCCTGTCATCATCTCCATCACTCGGATTTGTAATGATACTCCAGGTTCCGGAAAATGAATTTATACCGTTGCTGGCAGACAGAGCTCCGTCATTTCCAAAAACGAAGAAATAACCGGTGTAATTGCTGGTTTTTTCATCTCCGGAATCGATAAATGAAGTAATTTTCCAGTTCTCTGATGTGATTTTTCTTTCTAATTGTTCTGCCGGCGAAGGATCGTTATCCTTGTTGCCACACGAGAGAACCAATCCTGAGATCAAAAAGATTAAAGTGATTTGTTTGGATAAAAAATTCATAGCTCAAAAATATTACGTAAAACTACTTGTGGTTACTTTGATTTAAAAGTGCACCGGCGATAATCTGTTAATCTTTATTAATTCGATAATAATTTGACAGGTTTTAAAAAAATGTTTAATCCCTCTTGAAATTACTTAATTCAAATTTCATTATTTTTATTTCAATTATGATGAATTAAATAATTAATGTTTGAATAATTATTACCAATGTATAAATAATCAAAAAGCATAAAACGCAAACCAATATTAGTTTAATGACTTTTTTATTCATAACAAATTATGACCCGTGTGATCATAGAATAATTAAAAGTTATAATTGGAATTTAAAGCTTACATTGTACCCAGCTTTATTTAGTACAATTTTTATTTGAAGTTTAATTAGAATTACCCACTGAAAGTCATTTCCTTCAGCGGGTAATTGCTAGCTCCCGAATTTTACTTTTTAATTTTAGCTCAATTATTTTTTTACAATAGATCCAACCTAATTGGATCTTTATTTATTTCGTTTATTAGTTTTCTGGCTCAATATTTTGAAACTATAAATATTTTTGATTAAAAGAAAGATTTTATTGAAAAATTTCAAGCTTCACAGCTAAATAGCAATTAAAAAATCATATTTATCCTGTGATAAATGTTATTTTTTCCTTTTTCTACGCTTGAAATAGGTATAATTGAATTATTGAGATTTATAGAAAAGTTAATTAACGAATGGCAAGGTATGTCTGTTTTTATAGGCATGATACGATGCTGCAAATAAAATAATAAAAGCCCCTGCTAACGCAGCCCACTTAATTGATATGTAAGTATCCCAATGCCTTACAGCGATTGCAATAAATGCCCAGAT
Organism: Mangrovivirga cuniculi; assembly: GCF_005166025.1. Lineage (NCBI taxonomy): Bacteria > Pseudomonadati > Bacteroidota > Cytophagia > Cytophagales > Mangrovivirgaceae > Mangrovivirga > Mangrovivirga cuniculi. Next base: position 4,164,434 of record NZ_CP028923.1, on the reverse strand, counting down.
GCCTACAGCTGCAAATTCCCTCATATTTCTTTTGAAAATCATAAAAAGATATATGGCAGTAGCGATACCAATCATTATAATAGTCCAGGTTATTTCTGAAAAGACAGCTTCCCAGCCTATACCTTTTAGGTGAGCGGCCACATTGGCTATCAATGCTACACTGATCCAACCGGCGTAAAGATCAGTAGGCCACCAGACAGCGGCCATATAGGGAACAGGAGCATCCCAACGTTCCATATTTAATTTAATAACAGCAGCGAGCAGTGCAATCAGTATCACGATCATGACAAGAATAGATATTCCGGTCATTTCTTTTAACCAGAAATATATCCAGAAGCAATTAGCTATGTTAGCAGCGACCATATAGGGTACAAGCTTTTTTATAAAAGCATCTTCATCCTTTGTTACACTTTTATAAATCAGATAGCAAGCCTGAACAAATAAAGCAAAATAGATAATACCCCATATCGCGAATGCGTATCCTGCAGGAGTGAATAAACTGTAATATTTCTGGCTTACTGACCCGACCGTGTTACCATTGATCATGCCGGTGTTGGAAAAATAATTCCAATAAATCGTACCTAACAAGACGAGCATATTTGCAGCTGCTAAAACTCTGGTTTTTCTCAAAATTTATTTAATTGATTTGATATAGAAGTAACACAATTTGTATACAAATTCAAAGGGAAATTTATCTCAACTTTCAATTCAAAGGAATTCCTGTTAGAATTATTTTCTTCTGTTTTTCTCCCAGTTTAAAGATGTTCCATCGATAATTATTCTTTGGAAGATTGCTCAGCAATAATTTCAAGTCGCTATCGGTATATGTTCTGGCGTTTGAAACAGCACCATCCCAGGCGAAACATATCGGAATGATCGGAATCAGGTATGTAAATACCAATTGTTGCCAGGTCATGGGTCTCGCCATTGGTGTTATGATTAAACAGGTAATTATATTTATGGGTATCACTATCCACCATAAAAATGAAGGAAAGCTATTATCACTTATTTCATAGATTAAAATGGGTTGTTTTTTATCTTGTGATATTTTTAGTATTTCTAAAGCCTTCATGGGTTTCATATGATGGAAGGAACTGATCATTGTTTTTACTCCTTTAAGTTCAATAGCTTGTGTCGCATCAATAGGTTCTTTATGATAATATAAGCCTGAACCCAATGAGTTTATTTTTCCAGCAGTTATTTTATCAGGATACAGGTCAGTTAATGTAATACTGATTTTATCATCTTTGTTAAGCTTTTTATATACTTCTGGCATTGGGCCACCACTTCCGGAACACAAGTCGACAATATTTTTATAATTAGTTTGATCCAGTAGCTTCTGAATCTCCTTAGTGAGTAGTTCTTCAGTATTTACCAGCTTATGCAAAACGTTGATCAACCGGGTAAGACATTCCCTTAACCATCCCGGAAACCATGACTGATCTTCAAATTCAAATAAATGAAGCCTTTTCATGATTTATTTTGTATAATCTCTTATAATCTTTGCCAGCGGCATAAATGGATTTTCTCCTTTTTCAAGGTCATTAATCTTTGGCTGGATAAACCAGACACCGAGAAAGAAAAACCAGATCAGGAAAAATTCACCAAGATACTCCGATGCTGTAGCCCTCCTTTGTAATTCAATGCTTTTATAAGTTTTGGCAACGAAATACATATTGTAGAATAAGCAAAAGGCCATAAATAAGTGAAGCGGTATGATAAAAAATAGTATTTCAGGCCCTGGTTCTATTCCGGAAAGAAAATTCAGAGAAGCCAATACCGATATACCGATTAATACCAGTGTAAAGTAGATTAAAGGAAAAATCACCGTTATCTTAAAAAATCCGGTACTCATTTGATCTTTTTCTGGGATTTTATCTTGCAATCCGGTTCCAACAGACCAATACCATCCTAAGGAACCTAAAAGTGGTATCAAGGAAAATATGGGCAACAGCACGAACCATAAAAAGAGATTTTGGAAATCGGGCTCTACATCATTTGCGGCAAGAATTATAATGAACCCGGCAAATAATATCTGGAAAATGAATGGCACACCATATATAATCATGAATAGTTGCCAATGCTTCAATTTGAGGAAGAAAGTTTTCATTTTGGGGCATGTTTTAGATTATACAATTAAACGTTATTTTAAGTTTTAGCGTATAGATGCATTAATGAAAAAAGGCTGCCCAATTAAGCGCAGCCTTTCCAGAATTATTTTGTTTCTAATGTCACTTCTGGCATTTTATTATCAGATCCTCTTAGATAAGTGTCAAACCACCTTAGCATTCTGAGATTGTAATCATACCTTGCTGTGGAATTTCGATTTCCATGTCCTTCTCCCGGATAGAGAACCAACCTTACAGGTGTGTCGGTTCTGGTTTTTATATGGCGATATAATTCATAAGACTGCCCGGGATCAACACGGGTGTCTTCCTTACCAGCCATAATTAGCAGAGGAGTTTCTGCTTGCCCTGCATAGTATATCGGACTGCGCTCCAGGAAAAATTCATAATCATCCCAAATTCTTTTTCTTGAATGAACAAGGAACATTTCTTCCGGAATATCGCTTGTGCCCCATTTTGATAGATTATTACTAATTCCGACAAACATCACCCCGGCAGCAAATCTTTCGGTATGTCTTGTTGACATCCAGGCAGTGGCATAACCACCATAAGATCCACCTGTGACACCTATGCGGTCTTCGTCAATACCATAATTGTCGATCAGGTAATCCAGTCCATCAATGATATCATCAAATTCTTTTCCTGCCGGATCTCCCTGGCTAGACATGGCATACTCCATTCCTCTTCCCGTACTTCCGCGATAGTTCGGATAAAATACAGCAAAACCTTTTCCTGCGGCTACCTGCCCCGGTATGCTGTAAGCTGTAAGCCAGCCATTGTCATAGTGAGCTTCAGGACCACCATGTACCACTGTGATCATTGGTGCGTTTTCGATTCCACCGACCGGGTGAATCAGGATACCCTGTATTTCCATGCCGTCATCTGCTTTATAAGTAACAACCTCCTGCTTTCCAAGTGTGAGGTCGTCAATCCACGGGTTAGAGATGGTTAGTCTCAAAGGATCATCATCACCGATATCCATAATGTAAAGTTCGGATGGGTGGGAGGGTGTACTTGCCACCATTGCTACTTTATCGTGACCAACATCAAAGGCGCTGATGCTCATTTCAGCTGTTGAAAATAATTTTTTCATTTTTTCTTTAGTGGTCAGCGTACCGATAGTACTGGCCACACCTTCGCTTGCTAGAAAAGTTATCGTGTTATCATCTGTCCATTTTAATGATTCAAATGCTCCGCCAAATTCCTTAAGCATCACTGTCGGTGTTCCACCTTCGGTATCAGACAAGACCATTCTACCGGCAATCGGGTCATGCTTATTACCACCTGCTATAAAAGCAATTTGATCTCCTTCCGGACTCCATGTAAAATCACCTAATTTGGCTGTATGGTCAATTAAAGAATTAACAGTCATCGTAGATGCATCCACGATATTGACTTTCTGACTGGTATAGTAATTATCGATAAGGGAAGTTGGAGCGGAAGATATAGCCAGGTGGGTCCCGCCTGGTCCCCATTCAATATGGGTAACATGACCAGGTAAGTCAGCTCGTTCAACGGCCATAGTCCCAAGATTTACTACATATGCAGAATTAGAATTAAGATTCTCTTCGTATATCTCAGGAGTATAGGGTAATTCCGAATCCTCACTTTCCTGAGGTGTTTTTGCTATGAAAGCAATGGAGTTACCATCCGGATGCCAGTCATATGAAGAAATCGCTTCTTCGTGTTCAAAGAGTTTCAATGCTTCGCCTCCTGATAAAGATATTTCGTAAATCGAGCTGTTTTTATCTTCTTCTCTTTTGGCGATAAAAGTAATCGATGAATGGTTAGGTCTGTATGTCACATTCGAAACATCGTATTGAGTGACAAATGGAATGTGTTTTTGATTATCAATGTCATAAAGGTATAAATGAGAGTGGGCAGGCCTGTTCTCGATTGTAGGATCCGGGTAGGAAATGATTCTGTAAGCCAGAAACTTTCCGTCCGGAGACATTTCAACGCCGCTAACGTATCGTGTATTGGCGACATCTTCCGGAGTCATGGTGTTTTGAGCCACGACTGAAAAGGTACTATATATAATTAATAAGCTTAATAAAATTGTTCGTTTCATATTGATCGGTTTTTTGATTAATAATTGGGCTAGTGTTATTATAATTTAAGGATTATTGATCAAATAATAAATTTATGGGCTTTATTAATGGGGATTTGAAATTGTTTGACAACCAAAAGATCTATTGATGTATTAATCAGTTTATTATACATTGAATTGCCAATTTAGAAGGGGCGAAAGCGTATGAGCAATTAAAAATTGAGCTGGCAGAAAAATACAGGAATGACAGGTCAGGATATAGAATTGCAAAAGATGATTTTATTATAGAGCTATGGATATGATAAGAAAACCGAAAGGTTGAATTCAAAAAAATATACTACAGCCACCTATTCAAATCTGGTTTTTTGATATAATTTTAATAATTGATTTTTAATTTAATTCGCTAAAAGTATTTTATTTTGGTCTGATAAAAGCTATTTTCAATTAAAATCAGCGCGAGAAAATCTATTTCACCAAATGACCACAATTATGAAACCAGCGATTCTTATTTTACTATTTTCTGTATTATTTGTTAGCGTGTCTTATAGCCAATCATTTGAAACCGATTCGATTTCAAAAAAGGAAATTTCCAGGCTCAATTTCATGACTGGAAAGTGGCAGGGGAAAGGATGGATGATGGGGCCGGACAGGCAAAAAGCTGAGTTTGAACAAACAGAGAATATCCAGTTTAAATTAGATAGTACCACTGTATTGATAGAAGGGCTCGGAGTAAATAATGGTACGGTAATTCATAATGCCATGGCCATAGTTTCTTATGACAAAGAAGAGGGATCTTATAATTTTCAATCTTATTTACACAATGGTCGAAAAGGTGAGTTTAAGGGGGAATTAATAGATGGGAAATTTTACTGGTATCCTAATGAAAATATGCGGTATATAATCGAATTAAATGAACAGGATCAGTGGTTTGAGGTAGGAGAAATAAGAAGGGATAATGGATGGTTTCAGTTTTTTGAAATGACACTTAATCGCATGGAATAATAAACTTAGAAAATAATTAATGTCTATTCATTTTAACTAAGCTTTTTTTATGGACAATTCACGGGTTTATAAAATGAACTTTGCCAGCGTATATCCACACTATGTTAATAAAGCCGAAAAAAAGGGTCATACTAAAGAGGAGGTGGATACTATCATTAAATGGTTAACTGGTTATGACCAAAATTCACTTCAAGAGCAGATCGATCAAAAAGTCGATTTTGAAACATTTTTTGCCCAGGCTCCCCAAATAAATCCCAATGTGTCAAAGATAACCGGTGTGATCTGTGGTTATCGCGTGGAGGAAATCGAAGAAGATTTAATGAGGCAAATCCGTTACCTGGATAAACTAATTGATGAACTGGCCAGAGGAAAGAAAATGGAGAGTATCCTGAGGAAATAGCTTTTTAGTGCTGATTCTTTTTAATTAAAAGTAGGCGTTCTTACTATGCCATTTAAATAAAATCAGAATTGATTTTGTTTATACTTCTATTATCTTTGGTTTTCAAAACTATGAAAAGGGCTAGTGAATAACCGATTTTTAGTTCATTTGTAAAATGAAATCAATCTTCTCATTTATTTTTTCAGCTGTGGTGCCGGGATTGGGCCATGTGTATTTAAAAAAATATGCAATCGGATGTGCATTTTTTTTTATCCCGCTGCTTTGTGCTTTTATACTACCAATCCCTAATCAATATATATATTTGTTTGCTGTGATTATGTCTCTGACAGATCTGTACTTTCGGGTTGAAAAGGTCTCAGGAACAAAGAAAGCTCTTGTTTCTTTATTGTTCTCATTAGTAATTGTTTTGATTATTATTCCGGTAATTTTCTATTTGTTCTTTTTAACGGCTTATAACGGTAGCCAATATGTTACCAATAAATACCTGAACAATGATCATACTAAAGATGAAATGATGAAAATAGAAAAAGCTTTAGTGAAATATATTCATAGAAATAACGAATACCCTTCTGATTTCATGAACTTTGTAAACAGGAAGCCAATTTGGAAATCCTGGGCTTATGATAGTTGGGACAATCCTTACAGATATAAGGTCAATGAAGATGGTTTCATTTTGATTTCAGCCGGGCTTGACGGAGTTTTCGATACAAAAGATGATATCAGGGTTACAAGTAAAGTTAATTATCAAACTTCAGTTGATTGATTTTTTCACTTTTTAAAATGTGTTATCCTTTCTGAACAGTAATTGGAATATAGAAAGTGTTTTGATACCTCAATTTTTTAATTGAATGAAGAGATTTTTAAAAAAGATAAAACTAATTGATCATTTACGCACTGAGCTCAATATAGAAAAGAATGAGTTTATTAGCAGGATGAGAAGTAATATTGATGAAGGAAGCTCCGGAGCCTTTTCTGATTTCTTCGATATTTTCTCGTCGAGCAAAAATGAATTTAAAGGGGAAGTAGACGAGGCCGGATTCAAAATAAAAAGAAGAAGAAGGTTCTTTGATACCTACAACAATTTTGCCGTTGCTAAAGGAACTTTCAATCAAAAAGAGAATCATCTCCTTATTAATATTGAAATTAATGGTTTTAAAAGGATTATGATGCCTTTTTACATTATCGGACCGTCTATATATATTTTTTTTATAATTAACATCTTTCTTATTAATGATAATCCATCACTTACGATTGGGGCTTTTGTACCCTTTGTATTAATCCATGCTGTTTTCATGATGGGTATTCCTTACTTAATGATGAGAAGGTCAACTAAAAAACTAAAGTATGACCTGGAGAGAGAACTATATTATTTAACCAAATGAGCTAAAGATGTACTCAAGCGATAGAAAAAAACGGATTAAATTAATATACAAAAACATCTGGCTGAGTCCAGGGCAAACTTTTGAAGAACTGAAAGGTAGGAGTTATCTGAAGTCCATATTTATTGTTCCTTTTATAATTCTTGGGTTGGTTTATGGATTGGATTTCACTCCTGCATTATCCAATATTTTTGGAGGAGAGAATAAATTATTGAGCTGGATAATGAGTTTAGCATTTGGATTAATTTTTACTTTTTTTTGGCTGGGTTTGGTTTTACCCGGATTAATAAAATTGGTAGGTAATTTCTGGAATGGACCAGCGACTTTTCGTCAACTAATCAACATTTGTTCCATTGCTTTCATTCCTTACACTTTTATAATATTTTATCAATTAGCATTATTAGCTTTTGGAAAGGAACCATCCTTAGATCAGGTGAATAGTGTGTTAGATTATTTACTAAGATTATGGTCATTCATTCTCCTGGTCATTGGGGTATCCAGGGTTCAGAAATTTAGTTATAAAATAGCCTTGGTAAATATACTATTATGCTACTTACCTCTGATATTAGTTGAATTAATCAGGGTATCAGGATAAATCAAACCATTTCATGAGATCCCAAACATTCCCGGTTTTCTTAAATAAGTACCGATAAAAAATAGAGTAGTCACCATGAACCCGGGAAGCGGAAAGTTACCCATGGATAGCTCGGCCACTATAATGCCACCACAATAGCAGCAGATCAACAGGAAGCCAATATTAGAAAATTTGGGAACCCAATAAGCGATTACCACCAGTAATTCGATCACCCCGATAATTTCCATGTATTGCAACAGGTTGATCGATTCTAAACTTCCGGCCAGTTGTTCAGCACCTCCAAGTTTCATTATTCCGCTAAAGAATAACACCAGGCTCGGTAAAATAGATAGGATTAACCCTGAGAGTCGTCTGATTTTACTGATGTTTGATTCGAAAAGCGCCATAATTGATTTTTTGGTATTGATTTTAGACATAGACAATATAGTTAAATTATTTCTTCCGGATAACTCATAATTAGAATTCAAGATAATGAGTCCGAAAATAGGCTTTGTCTACTTTCAGGATTATTTAGATATTAATATCACTATACCCACTTGTTATATCTATGATTTGACTTGAAATGATTAATTTATAAACTAAAGATCAACTTTTCAATTCTATTACTATAGCAAAGTCTAATCCCGGATGCAAAAAACAATTATTCAACATACCAATGAGGAGGATTTTGATATAGTCCGCGTACAGCATTCTTCCGGATTCAAGTATGAATTTTCCGATGGGCGTAAAATTGATAATAAAACCTTAATTGAAGAGATTAATGCACTGGTAATTCCTCCCAACTGGAAGGATGTATTGATTTGTTCTGATGATTGTAAACACATCCGTGCTATAGGGTATGATGACAAAGGCAGGAAGCAATACATCTATCATGAGAAGTGGATGGAGCAGCAAAACCGGGAAAAGTTTAAGAAGATGGCCGAATTCGGTCGCTTCCTTCCGGAAATTAGAAAAAGGGCTCACAAAGATGCTTCGCTTAAAGAATGGAGTAAATCTAAGGTGGTGGGAGTGGTGATTTTAACTTTGGACGAAACGTATGTTCGGATCGGGAATGTCAGTTATCAAAATGAAAATCAAACCTATGGACTTACCACATTAAGAAGAAAACACCTAGAGTTTAAAAAAGGTGAGATTTTATTTAGCTATAAGGGAAAAAGGAATAAGTATCGAAAAGTCAGGGTTGATAATAATCAATTAGTAAACCTAATTAGAAAATGTTCTGAACTGCCGGGTTATGAATTGTTTCGATACAAATCAGGTAAAGGATTTCGACAGGTAACTTCTAATGACGTAAACGATTATTTGAGAGAAATTTCCGGACATGATTTTACCGCGAAAGATTTCAGAACCTGGGGTGGGTCAACTTTGGCGATAGAAAAATTACCTGAAGCTATTCAAATGACTAAAGAAAATAAACGATTGAAATTGAGCACCACTTTAATTAAGCTGGTTGCCAAAGAATTGGGGAACACAGTATCTATTTGCAGAGATTATTATATTCATCCAAACATCATCGAACTGATTGAATCAGATAAAGAAGACGAATTAAAATACCAAAAACATAGGAAAGGTAAGTATAGCTTATCACCATCGGAAAAAAAGCTTCTGGAAGTAATTGATTAGTAGATTATTTCAATGAAAATTCAAATCCTTTTTCAACAGTTCAAAAACCTCTGTGTTGAGGCTATAGGTATCTTTTATGCGCAGATGATGGGCATATTTATTTGAGTAATTGGTGATTTTTTAATCCTTGGAGAAACCAGCTTTTCATCATAATAAAACTTCAGATCAAGCTCATTTTTCATCGGCTTAATAATAAGCCAGGCTTTTTTGCTAGTCACAACTATGCTGTGTGTAGAGGCTCCTGCACTATAAGGCTTCCATTGAGATATTTTATTTGTTAGATCATCATATGCAATAACCATTTCATCAGATTTTCCAAGAAATAATTCTCCGATTCCTTTGGTGGAGCACATATGAAACTGATTGTTATTCTTAAATTTCCTATTACATTTGGGGCATTCCCACATTGATCAGGTTATATATTAACACATTTTCAACTGCAAATAAGGTTTTTTGTTTGTCTTTGCACGGGGCTTCAATTAAAGAACTAAAGAACTTTTGCCTCTCTTCTGGGTAGTTAAGTTCAAAGTCCACGGGTATTCCTGTGTTTTCATAGCAGTTGCCTTCCAGGTCGAAATATTTCTCGTTTGAGATTGTGAAATACCAACCATTAGGCAGTTTTTTTTCTAATGCATCTGAAATAGCACCCTGAGTATTTGATCCGATCCTAATGGTATTTTCCATAGATAAAGAAGCAAGAGCAAGAAAATCTGTTGCGCTTGCAGATTGCTGTGAAGTAAGCAAGATTAGCGGATTAGAATAAGGAGTGTTTATTCCGTCGAGATAGATTGGGAGTTCCTCGGTAAAGGAATTATTAATTCGGGCTTGTTTACTTGCGATTTTTTTCTTTTCACTATTAAACCAACGTAAAATTTCAAGGCTTACATCATCATGCCCACCACCATTGAAGCGAACATCCAGGATAATGCATTTGGTGTTGTATAGATCTTTCATCGCTTTATTCATCGTTTGCCTGATTCCATCAACTTCTATTTGCAAAATTTCTGGTTCTGAAAGTGATTCCATTTCGTTAACATATGCTTCAACATAACCTAAATTGTTTTTTACACTATCGGGTATGTGGAGGTTGCCATGGAGCCACATCGCATTGATTTGAATATAGCCAATATTATCATCCATTAATCCCCATCTGGCTACCTTTGAATCATGGGTTAGATCTTTTTTTAAATATTCTTCTGCAATTACCCCGGCAACTACAAAATCACCTATTTCTTCTGGCATTTCATTTATAGAATCCATTTGATTAAGTACTTCTTCAGAAGGTTCAATGTATCCATGGTTATCTTTTAAAGTATCCAGCAAATCCTCAAAAAGTAAATAGAGTTCTTCTTCTGTTGTATTTGATGTTATTTGTTCTTCATAAACAGGATAAATAAATTCCCAGTCAATGCTGTTTAATTCAAAATATGCATAATTTTCTTTTACTGTCTGAGCAAATATTTCAAAGTTTTCTTTTGGATCAGTCGAGCCTTTTTGATTTTCCAGGCAGGAATATGGAGTCTGGTTCATCTTATTAAATGAGTATATATCAAACCCTATTTTATAATAGAGTGTGTCACTTTTTATTTGAATAGCTTTCCTTATGTCGGTGAAGTTTCCTGTTTTAACCGGAATACATGAGATTTTGGTGAGATCGTATAGTTTATATTCTGACGAATCAATTTCTAAAATTCTACCGTATCCGATTGACTTCCATGTTCCAATTGGTAAATTTTCCAGGGAATCACTTTTTTGTTCACAACCAGATAAGGTAATCAGGATTACTAACGAAAATCGAATCAGGTTTAGATCAAAATTCATAGTGAGTTAAATATATTTTATATAAAAAAGATTCAAGTTTGCTTTTAAGGGTTGCTTATGAACAAATCTTTTTTGGCAATATTTATGCGATCAAACTCATTAGCTATAAATAGCCTTAATGTACGGGATTTATTTAACAGCCAATGGCAAATTTAGGGGGGCTAAATTTTGCTTTTTTACCTATTAAAGGTCGGTTTAGATTATGTCGTGGTACTTTTAACGTATTTAATTATATTAAGTTTTAATTGTAATAATTAAAGCTCTCTTGCTTTGTGCGTTAAAATAATTTAAACCTGATTTTTCATCCATTTTAGGTAATTACAGATATATTTCGATGAAATCGTCTTTTGATAAGAAAAGATATAGATTAACTATAAGTAGTAAAATGGGTAATGAGTTTAAAAATCAATTTTGGCCTTCTATTGCTGAACGATAAAGGGGAGTAATATCAAAGATTAACCCTTTTAGTTGAAATTCATTTGGCTGGACTGAAAGAAAATCATAGTGGTCGATATTTTTTTGTTTACCACCATACTCAAGCCCTAAAACATTGATCACGAAGTATTCATGAGAAGTGTAGGTCACATGGATAGCAGTTTCCCTTGTTATACCGTCGCCGGTACTAAGCATTGCATCGAGAATAATATTGATTTTAGCCAGAATTATATCGGCCTTTTCAGAATTATTATCAGCCAGGTGATAATAATAAAGCTTATCAAGAATGAACAAATTGAAAGGGAAGTCTAAAAGAACAGAATCGGAATAACTCAAAAACTTTTTATTGTTAATAATCACAGAGTCAGAGCTTGCTAAAATAGTATTTATACTATCCATATATATGGACTTGCTATAAGGACTATATTCTGGTCGAAAAGAGTGTCCATAGTATAAATGGCGCTTTTCCTGAAGAGTCATTGTGGAATCGCCCTGATCATATCGTTTTAATAAACGCTGGTAGTTAAATGGAGATTCTTGTTTTTTTATTTCCTGTTTTATGCTTTCGTAATCAGGATCAGAAAATTTATCCTGTTGAGAATAAGATTCTATACTTGTGATTAGTATTAGTAATATGAATAATGTTATTCTCATAGATTAGTATTTTCTGTAGATACTATTAATTTCGATATTATTTGATAATAAGTATATTCTCAACGATCGGATGTGATATAAATTTTATATATAATATTTCAGTAAATTAATTATTTAGTTCGATCTTACGAACTTCTATTCTGCTAGTCTTGTTTGCCCGTGTTTCAGAGGTCTGAACCGATTGGATTACCCATCCGGATGCATTTACACTGGCTGTGGTAAATATTGCCTTAGTCAGGGTAGGGAAATTATCAGCGTTTTCCGGAGTGATCTCCTCAATTCCAGAGTAATTATTTTTCAAAAAGTCGTACGTAGCCCTGGTTAATTGCTGAGAGTTTATTATTTCTTGCATTTTAACCTCGAAAACCCCTTTTGAATAGTCATTATCCTCTAACCAAAACGTCACATCCGAGTCAAAAGGCTCACCACCATACATGTTTGGAACCTGAATTTCACCAAAGTAAGTTTCATCATCATAAAACTCTGTACCATGAAATTGATGAAACTGAAGAATGTCCCTGATTACTTTCGTTTCAAAGTTATTTTGTACTAAATATTCCTTCTCAATCCGGGTTTTAAATTTGACGTAACTTTCCTGATCATCGAATTGATCTCGGATAGTGTAAAGATTGTCATTTAAGAATTCCTGAATTTCCTCATAGTTACTAAGTCGTTCAAAAATGCCTAGTTCGTCAGTTTTAAATTCGATTGAAAGACCTTTTAATATATAACTTAACTGATTTAAAGAAATGTCATTTGAATTTACCTGGAAATTATCATAAGTCCATTCAACTGTATATGAGGTTGTCGTAGAATCTGATACCTCAATAGAGACTTCATAAGTTATCGATTCATTTACAACGGTATCCTTCTCAATTACCTTAAATTTATTTTCGGTGATAGTGTAGGTTTTATTGTCGTGCAGCATCCAATTTGCCAGAATCTGAACGGGAGTTCCTGCCGGTTTGGTTTGTGCAAATGACTTTATCGATCCAATCAGGATACATAAAAAAAATAGATACTTACTCATCAAAAAATAAATTGCTGGTTACTCAAAAATAATAATTATGTTGAAAGAATTAATAGAATAAACGATTAATAAAAGAAGAATTATTACTTAATGATTTAATAAAGACCTTAATAATTATGTGATCATATACTCGTATGCGGAGGCAATCTTAAGAACCCCATTATTACTTATGTTTGACAATTAAAAAAGAATTGATTTTAATTATTTGATGCTTTTTGGGATATAGTTTTTTCAAGAAGTTTGTTTTTATATTTAATCAACTAATTATTGTATTATTCTAATCAATCATTGCTATTTTAAATATATTTAGCCGATTTAAATATGGTTAAAAGTTTATAATTACCTTATTTTCAGTAGCTTCTGATGTTTGTATTTTTTTAAAATTGTTATAAAGCAATAAAACAATTTACTTTTTACGGTGGTTATAAAAATAAAAAACTAACCACTATGAAACGTTTGAATAAGCATTTGTTTATGATGATTGCCTTCACAGGTTTATTCCTTGTTGGCTGTAATCAGGAAGTTGATAATGTAGCTCCTGCACAGGAGGATAACATTTATGAAGCACTTTCTTCTTTTGATGAAGAGATAAAGTATTTTGGATATCCGGAATTTGAGAATCCCGGAGAAAATGAGAGAAGAGGAAGAGGTAAAGGCATGTGGATGTCTAAACGTCCAACATTTAAAACCTTAACCGTAGCCCTTGCTAAAACTAAATTGATCTCAACTGTAGTTAGAGCCAATATTACAGTATTTGCTCCTACTGACGAGGCTTTTGCTAAACTGGGTCTTAATCCTACCAACATTGGTGATGTTCCAAATCTTAAGGATATTTTACTTTACCACGTGATTGGAGGAAAGGTCTATTCATCTGATCTGACTTATGGATGTTTTCCTACTTTAAGCGGAGAAGAGGTACGAGTTGACCTCACCGAAGGAGTTTTCATTAACGATGCCCAGGTGATAAAAGCGGATGTAAAAGCTTTTAATGGTGTATTTCATATAATTGATAATGTGATTTTCCCGCCTGATAAAAATATTGTCGAACTGGCAATGAGTAATCCTGACTTCTCAATTCTTGTTGATGCAGTAACCCGGGTTGGTTTAGATGGTGCTTTAAGTGGAGAGGATAATCTTACTGTATTTGCTCCGACTAATGCTGCCTTTTTAGACTTATTAGGAGAATTAGGATATGGTTCCCTGGATGAGATTGATGATGAAACCCTCACTGCTGTATTATTATATCATGTGGTAGGCGGAAAAATTTGTAGTAATGAACTTACTGATGAACAAATGGTGCCAACACTAAATGGGGATTCCTTTACTGTAGATTTAGATAATTTAACTTTAACAGATGTTAATGGTAGAGAATCAAATCTAGTTTTACCACAACTTAATTTACAGGCAACTAACGGTGTTGTTCATGTTATCGACAGGGTGATATTGCCAACTCTTTAATTAAAAAATGACTAGTCCTGAATAAACGTTACAGTTTTTACAAGGATAAATAATAATTAAGTAGCATCGCACAATTTTGCGGTGCTATTTTTTTATAGGTTCTTATTTTAATTTTTTCTTGTCCATGCATAAATTCTGGAGTCTTCATATAGCAGCTGTAATGAGGACGTTCTCTGTTATAAATATCAATAGATTGTTTGATCAATTTATTCATTAGAACTATATCATTTACCAGTATGCCCTTAATAAATTCTTGCTTTAAAATACCATTCACTCGTTCTGCAATAGCATTTTGGTAGGGATCATACTTTTCTGTCATACTACACAACAGATTACCTTTATCAAGTTCCTTTTGGTAATCATCACAACAGTATTGCAAACCTCGGTCTGAATGATGAATTAGTTCTCGATCATAATACTTTCTATTTTTAATCGCTTGTTTTAATGCCTTGATTGCCCCTTGCGCATGGAGGCTGTTAGATACATTAAACCCCATTATTTTCTTTGAATAAGCATCTGTCACCAGAGATAGATACATTGGATTTTGTCGGTTCCCTATATAGGTAATATCACTAACCCACAACTGCTCGGGCCTATTAAGGGTTAAGTTCTCAACCAAGTTGCGATGTTTTCTGAATCTATGATGGGAGTCGGTCGTGATGTGGTATTGCCGTTTTGGGAGTATTTGCATGTGATTAGCTTTCATAATGGCAAACAACCGGTCTCTACCAACCCCAAGTTCCCGAAGCTCATCATAAAGCTTTTCGTAGAGCTTTCTTGTGCCTAATTCAGACATTCTCATCCGTACTTGTTGAACCTTTTTCACTACTACAGAAGCTGTTTCTCTTCTTTTAGCCTCAGATTTCTTTGCTCGATAATAAACCTGCCTACTCTTCCCAAACAATCTACAGGTAGCTGTTAAGCTTTCTTTGTACTGTTCTTTGAATCGTTCGATTGTTCGGGTGAGTACTTTTTTCTAATAGGAATCTTTAGCTCTTCTTCTGCAATATCGATCATCATATCAAAGAAAATAGCCTTTTTATCAGTAAACTCTAGTTTCTTTTCCAATGAAGCTTTCTGTTTCTCCAAGAGCTTGACTTTTTGTTCAAGCTCCAATAATTTCTGTTCTGGGCTCTTTGACAAGTTTAAATGGGTTTTGTTGTACCAATCAAAGGTACCATATTTTCTTAACCAATTTGTAATGGTAGAGTGAGATTGTATTCCATACTTCCTGGATGCGGCTCTTATGCCAAGCTCTCCTCTTTCTATCTCTTCGACCACTGATAATTTAAAAGTGTAACTGTAGTCTTTTTGTGTTCGCTTAACGTACTGGTTCTCATCTTTTTGCTTCATAACATTACTTTTTGTGTAACGCTATTTCAGGACGAGACAAAAGTTTCCAAAGAAAAAGCCATTCAAATCTGAATGGCTTTTTTTCAATTTAATTTTCTTTGTTCTTCCTTCAGCTTCTCTAAAGCTTCGGGATCATCAGGATGTTCTCTAAGATTTTTAACGGCACTAACATAGTCCGGGTGATCTGAATATTTAATTTCCAGCCATTTTTCAGGTTGAATTAGTAATGTAGTCAATCCAAGAGCTCCCCAAATGAGAGCCCGCTTTAAGACCCGGGAGTAAAATTCAGATTTGGTCATAAAGTATTTTATTAAAGCAACAATTAAAATAATTGCCAGAATCACCAATCCAACTTTCAACATTATGTTAATGCCCTGGAAATAAAGTAGCCAGAATAGTATTCCTACTGTAATGATCGATAATGGTAATCCGGTTGCAATTGATCCGAGAATTCTGAGAGTAGATATATCATTATAAGAAGCACTTTTGAATACTTTTTTAAAGGGATATCATTTAAAATAATAAATGACATATACATATAAATAAAAGACAAAGACGATAATGATATTATCATAATTACGCTTGTGCCAGGCACCAAGAACAAATTAAGTATAATGACGATGACGGTGATTGCACTGATTGCAAATTCAATTTTTTTCATAAAGCTCCAAAAAATTTATAGTAGGTAAATCCAAATTTAGATACCATTTAAAGTTTATATGTAACCCCTTTAAAGGTTTTAACCTGTTCTATTTTTTCCGTGATTTGTAAACTCACTTTTTAATTATTAGTAAGTTCAATAATGCGATCAGCAATATCGTTGAGGTTTTCGTGTTTCTGGTTAGTTAATAAAATAATCATGATATCTTCCTTTTTATGGTTTCTAACCAGCACTTCATAATTACCAGTACTGCCATGATGCAGGTGTAAAGCAATATCACCATTTTCCCAGTCACATCTTCCAAGTGGAGCCTGGATATTATCTCCCTCAATGACTTCTTCAGATAATTTTTTTACTGATTCTTTTGATACAATTTCATAGTTATCCAATAATTTAAACCAATGGTACATTCCTGTAGTAGTAGAACAAAATGTAGGAAGTTCATATTTTATTTCATCAGGTTGTAAATTACTATTGACAGGTAAAGCCATCAACCGATTATCCTTGTATGGATATATACTTTTAATGACAATTCCTTCAATTTTGTGTGGCTTCAAAATGTTTTGTTCTACATATTCATTAAAGCTTTTATTGCTGACCTTTTCGATTATTCTGATCAGTAAGAAAGGATTGTAGTTTGAATAGAGGTAATCTGTCCCAGGAGTAAATGACAAATTTTCTATTGTTTTTATATGATTTAAAATAGCATGTAGGTTTGCAGAATTATTTTTAAAATGAGATTCCCAATCAACTTTTGGTAGTCCGCTGGAATATTGCAAGAGATGTGTAATTGTGACTTGAGAACTCCAGGAAGGTAAATCATCTAAAAAATTAGAAATTGGGTCTTTCAAAGATAAGATCCCATTTTCTTCTAGCTGCATGATTGCCACAGCAGGAAACTCTTTATATATAGAACCTATTCCAAAAAAATGATTTTGTGTTAATGGTGTTTGATTCTGGTCTACAACTCCAAGACTATTACTGTATATGATAGAATCATTTTTTAAGACTAATATGTTACCATTAAACTCACCTTCTTCATATTTGGATTTAATATAGGAATCAATGGTCTGCTGTTTATTGCAACCACATATCAAAATGAAAAGGAGGAAAGAGAATGATGGGAAAAAAGATGCTCTCATAATTTATGCTTCTGGATTTTTCAGTAAGCATAAATTATGAATTAGCATTATATATTATAGGATAAATTACGTCAGCGGTTATATTTTTTTGTCAGATTATTAATTCTTAGGCATCGCGTAAACATTTATTGTTTGCTTCCACTCTGCCATTTCTTCAGGAGTTTTTATCTCACTGGTTTTAGCGTTTTCGATAAAATCTTCGAAATAAAAAATATCGTAATCAAGCTTTTTAATAACTTCAAACAACTCTTTTTTAGCTTCATCGGAACTTTTGCCAAAGCTCTCAGCAACAAGATACGGTTTGTATTCTTTAATTAAAGGAGCTATTGATTTGATGATTTCTTTATCATAACCTTCTGTATCAATTTTTATGAAAGTCAATTTATCCAGAAGTTCACTGTGCTTTTCTTTGAGATATTTTGTTAAATCTATTCCTTTTATCTTTTCAGGATAAACAAATTTTCCGTGGCTGTTTTCTTTTGTGGGTGAAATACCTCCATTTGCAAATGATGCTTCCGAAGATGAATAATAATATTCTCCTTCATCAGATGATATAGCATTAAGCATCGGTACAATATTGGTTTTATCCTTATTTAATTCAGAATTCGCCTCCAAAATTTTGTAGACATAAGGGTTGGGGTCAAAACCAAAAACTACTCCTTCCTTACCTGCAGCTAATGCCATCGGAACAGTTGTGTCTCCTATATTAGTTCCAATGTCGATAGCTACGTCTCCTTTTCTAATAAACTTTTTAAAAAAATTAATTTCAGATTGAGTAAGTTCAATTTGTGGAACCAAAGGATTTTCCCAATTAGCAAATTTCACTGGTCCTTCTTCCGAAAGATTAAATTCATCGATCCTGTGTGGATATTCCTGAGTTACCCTTCTGGCTCTTTTTCTTTTGAAGCTTTCAATTAAATAATTAAACATTTATGTCAATAATAAGAGTTAATGTAAATTCAGGTTGTCAAGCTAAAACAAAATCTTTTTAAGACATAGAATTATTGAGGTTATTATTTCATTTTATGCAATAAATAGCTGTTTATAAGTTGTATACATAAAATTGTTGCTACATACTTTGAAATGCAAAGTACTTTTTATTATCTTTAATATATTAAAAGTTACCGACAGAAAATATATAGATATAAATTTTAGATTATGAAAAATTCCAGGTTGATATTCATCTTAAGTCTCGTTGCTGTATTATTATTAATACCATTTACGGCCATGCAGTTTACCACTGAAGTTAGCTGGTCGCTTTTTGATTTTATTGTTATGGGGATTTTACTAACCGGAACAGGATTGGTGATCGAGCTAATCCTACGAAAAGTAAAAGGTTTTAAGTACCGTTTGATACTTTGTTTAGCTATTCTGGGGCTATTTTTTCTAGTATGGGTTGAACTGGCAGTAGGAATTTTCGGGACTCCTATTGCGGGGACTTAAATATTCGACAAGGAAAAATCTTCTAATTACTTATTTAGATCAATAAGTTATTTCAAAATTCAATTGCTTATTGTTGTTTTGAGATTCTTTATCTTTTTCAGCACCTATACCCATGCCAACAGCTAAACCGATTGGCAAGCCAATACCTAAAAAAGCCATATTTCCGATCAAAAAGCTGAAAATCACTCCAAAAGGTAGTCCGAAAGCTGCCATTCCGATGGCCATCCAGGTATTTCTATAATGGTTTTTAGGAACGAGCTTCAATTCTGTTTCTAATATTTTTAGAATATTCGATTGTTTCTTTTTAATACTTCGGCGGATTTCTTTATGTGAACCGGAAATAGAATTCAAATCGTCAATTTCATTATTTATTTCTTCAATAACTTTATCCGGTAACTCACGGCCTTTTAGATCTTCAATCAATAATTCAAGCTGAGATTTGGCTTTCAAAAATTTTTTATCTTCTGTTTCACCAACTTGAAGATTCAAAGATTTAATTTTCATATTGATAAATATTAAATGGCTGTCTGGTTATTTATGTCTTAATTATTGCTCATAAATAATGAAAAGGCAATATTTTTTATATCAACGGTCTATTTTTGATTTTTATCGAAATGCCCGATGTTTTTTAGTTGCTCAGGGGTTTTGAATTCCAATGTTGTGGCCTTTCCTTAATTATTACTTAGGTACTTCGTATAGGATCGGTTCAGTAATGCCCTTTTTAAGCATCAATTCCTTGTTTACTTCAAAATGTAACTTAGTCATTTGATTTAAATAGGCTTCCAGAGGTTGGAGACCAACTTCAGATCTGCGTATATTAACATTTGCGCTATCTTCCAATGGCCTGGAAACTGCCTGTCCCTTGCTGTTGTACACCACCTGTGTGCCATACAGCAATTTTTTACCGGTATTTTTTCTAACTCTATCAGTTAAATAGGCGTAATTTCTTCCATCAGCATTATCCTTTTCAATTTCTTTCTTCATCATTTTCAAAACTCTTTTTTGAAAGTCGGGATCGAAATCACAATGTTGAACGATTAACCAGTAATTTGAGGAGCCTTCTTTACCGACAAGGTTAATTCCGGGGTATCCATATTGGTCTAAAATTTCCTCAGCTCTTTTTTTATTGGAAGTAAAAACACTGTCTTTGTAGTTATTAAATTCTTCAATGCTATATTCTTTGAATTTACCCTTTGGAACATTTGCAGCTGTTTGATCAATTTCTACTAGTCTTTCTAATTCGTCAGCCAGTTCCTAGTTAAACTGTGTTTCAACTGTTTTTGAAGTTTCTTTTTCCTGTTTATTACAACCTTGAAAGATTAAAACCAAGGCAATTAATGCGATTAATTTTTGATTCATTTATAAGGTGAATTAAAAAATATTCTGTGAATAGATCAGATTAAAATTTATGATGCAGGCTAAATTGAAGCTGATTTTTGTTCCAGTTGTTGGTCGACTGTCTCATAACTCCACACTGAACTTTAATTCCTTTTTTAATCACGTATCCAAGAGCTGAATAAAAACGGTTTCTGTCAAAAATCTCTACGGTATTACCATCACCGATATCTCGCTGACCATTGATAAAAATTTCATTGTATAAAGCCAGATACAGTCCACCCGGATCGATCGTTTTTTGATTTAAAGGAATATTTATAAACAGGTTGTATCGATAACGGGTTCTGAAATCCTGATCCTCTACAAATCTTTGCTCATATCTGAAGCGGTGGTTAGTATAAACTCTCTCACCAAAAACTACAGGATATAATATTTCCTGGTAAATTCTGCTTTCATTGACGGTTTCAGTCAATTCTTTCCCGTATTGGCCTGTAGTGATATTACCGTATCCGAGAGTGAATTTTACGTTGGTCTTTTTTGGTTTATATGTCACTCCACCGCGAAGAAGTAGTTGTTCAAGATCTCCCCCAGGTTCCAGTTTCTGTATTGGATATCACCCTGAAATCCCCACGGTCCATCTTTGAAAGTCGTGTTGAAAAAATACATATACCAGGCTCCCAGCTTATCATCTTCGATTTGCGCGTTAACTACTCCTGGAAGAATAAAAAGGGTAATAAATATGATTAATGAATTTATCTTATTCATAAAAAGTGTCAGGTTTTAAATGTCTGTTTTAATAGCAATCAAAAAATGCGGTCCAAATTTAAGAATTAAAGGGTAAACTGAGGCTGATAGAGTTTTTTATTTACCAAGTTTTAAAATTCTTATCGCTCCACGTATAACTACTATAAAGACGATGGTACCGATAATCAGGTCAGGTTTATTGGAATCTAACCAGTGAACTAATAAACCGGCAAGAATCACACCTGTGTTAATAATTACATCATTAGAGGTAAAGATCATATTGTAACTAAAAGATTTTAGCCTATGTTACAATTACCAGGATTTTTGGTAAATGGGTATAAAAAAAGGTCCTGGTTAATCCCAGGACCATCAATAATTAGATTCTTTAAAAGAAAGGAAATTTGATATAGAAATGATAGAATTAATTAATAAAGCTTTCGAGTATATTTTTAATATCTTCATTAGTTGCTGATTTATCTAATGCGAAAATATATTCAAAAAGCCTTTTCCCTTCTACCTTATTTTTTAATTCCACATCTTGTTTCATTGCGAAAATTTCGTCCCAATTACTGCGAATTAATTTCCAGGTATTCTGATTGTTCTTCCACCAGTCTTTAGCTTTTTTGCATTTTTCATCGTCGACTCTGGTATAAAAATTATATCCTTTTTCCTGTGCCAGAACGAAATCCTTTTCATCGGTTCTAATTACTTTATCATTATCCTGTTCGTGAATCCAACCTGTTTCCGTAATCTGATGCCTGTTGGTTCTTACGGTTAAGTTATAATCATCTCGCTTGGTGTATTCTCTCCTTGGTAATGGTGCGTCTGTGGTATTTTCCCAATAACTTTTACCGTCAACGTGGACCCAGGTAGCTGAACCTTCGTATCGAGGACTGTCGTCTACCTGATATACTTTTTGAGTCCATTGCCCTTTGACTTCATCGTCTGCTTTTTTTACATATTTCCATTTATTTGAAGCCTGATACATATACAAATCAGGATTTTCATACAACCAGTCCTGACGCCAGTGTTTAATTACCTTTTGAGATTCGGGACTACCAACGACTAATAAATGTTGTAATACTAGTTTATTATCAGAATCTTCTACCAGCTGAACCCACTCGATTGCACCAGAATGCTTGACCTCAGAGCCTTTATATGTTGAATCTTCTGAATAATTAAATGTCTCGGCAAAATTGAAGCTGACCTCGTAGCAGCCGCACATGTTTTTAATGGCTTCCAGGTCTTTTTGCTTTTTGCTCTGAGCCAAAATACTAAGTGAAAAAGCGCCTAATAATAAGAATAAAGTTAGTTTTTTCATCTGTGTAGATTTTTTTAAAAATTCTTTATTTTAATTTAGATTAAATATAAATAGTACATATATTTGACACAAATATATTGTTATTTAGAATGATTACAAATAATAGAGCGTTAATTTTTATATGGTTTTTTTCTATTCAGACAGCTTTTTCTCAGTCTGCAGATCAGGGTGTAATTGATTCTATTTCTATAAAGGAGTTGCCCGAAATTGTGATTACTGCCACTCGAACAGAAAGGCAATTGACATCTTTACCTATGCCGGTTGACATTGTAACAAAAGAGGAAATTTCTAAGATTAACTCTGTAAGGTTATCCGATATTTTAAATGAGCAAACCGGGCTGATAACAATCCCTGATTTTGGCAATGGGGAAGGAATTCAATTACAAGGGTTAGACAGTCAGTATACCCTGATTTTAATTGATGGGGTTCCATTAATTGGAAGAAGGGCAGGGACGCTGGATTTAAGCAGGATAAGTGTCGGAAATATTAAACAAATTGAAATTATAAAAGGAGCTTCATCTAGTTTATATGGTAATGAGGCTTTAGGCGGAGTAATTAATATCATCACTGAACGTCCGCAAGAAGGTTTTAATGGGGATGTTAACTATAGGTATTCAACATTTAATAGTCATGATTTAAGTACCAATTTAAATTTTAAAAAAGAGAAAATTGGACTAAGTACATTTTTTAACCGATTCAGCAGCAATGGATATGACCTTCAGGAGGGGGACCTGGTAAATACGGTAGAAGAGTTTTATAATTATACCCTTTCTAACAAGCTAACCTATGATTTTAATAAACGTACCAAATTTTTATTATCAGGCAGGCTTTACTATCAAAACCAGGATAATGTTGCTTCAGATAGTTTAAGAGGCGAAAGTCAGACCAGGGATTGGAATACCTTATTGAAGGTAGATCATATATTTAATAATAAGCTTGACGCATATTTGGAATTATATGCAACTAACTATCAGTCTGAAGAATATTTAAATCAAGCTAGCGGAGAAAGGTTTACTCACAGCGAGTTTGATCAGTTGTTTTTAAGACCCGAAATTCGGTTAAACTACCAGGTAAATAAAAATAATTCATTTTATGGCGGTGCAGGGCTTACCCATGAGCGACTGGAACGGGATGATTTTTTTGGAACGCCCCAATTCAGTTCACCCTATTTTTATATACAGTATGACGGGACCATAAATAGAAACTTAAACCTGATATTAGGTGCCAGGTTTGATAGCCACAGTGTTTACAAGTCCCAGTTTAGTCCCAAAGGGGCGATTCGTTATTCTTTAAACCATAAATTTGCAGTTAAGGCCTCTGTTGGTTACGGATTCAAAACCCCGGATTTCAGGCAACTATATTTCGATTTTTCTAATGCGACCATCGGTTATACGGTTTTGGGCTATAATGCAGTAACTACCCGCATTCCCCAGCTTGAATCGGAAGGCCAGCTGGTAAGTATCGAAGTACCATTGTCTGATTTTGAAAACGATTTAAAGCCTGAGAGCTCTATAGGTTATAATTTAGGCTTCGAGTTTAACCCGGTTTCAAATATAGATTTGAGTCTGAATCTTTTCAGGAATGATATAAATAATCTGATTGATACGAGGGTCGTAGCCAGAAAAACTAATGGACAAAATGTCTTTAGCTATTACAATATCAACCGTGTTACTACCCAGGGAGTTGAGTTTAATTTTTCATACAATTATAGTGAAGATCTTAAATTAACGGGAGGATATCAGCTCTTATATGCTGTTGACAGGAATGCTCTCGATGTGTTTGATGAAGGGTTGGTTTTTGCAAGGACATCGCCCGATTCTCCTACTTTTCGATTAGAGGTTTCCGATTATTTTGGATTATTAAATCGCTCCAGGCACATGTTCAATTTTAAGGTGTTTTACACAATACCTGAGTGGAAAGTGGATGTGAACCTGAGAACTACCTACCGAAGTAAATATGGTATTGTGGATTCTAATGGCAATTCCTACCTGGATCGTTACGATGATTTTGTCAATGGTTATTCCATAATAGATATTGCCATCAATAAAAAAATCAAGAAGCGATATAAAATTGGATTAGGAGCAGACAATATTTTCAATTTTACAGATCCTCAAAATATCACCAATGTCCCCGGAAGAATTTTGTATTCAACAATTAATGTTAACTTTTAAATATATAAAAATGATAAACTTTAGATTATTTTCATTTGCTGTAGTAGTTCAATTACTAATTTTTTCATGTACAGACGATCAGGCACCTGAAACTGAGGCTGTGCAATCTGAAACCATTGCAAATCTGCATGCTCCTCAGACTTCAGATTACACTACTAATCCTCCAACTATTTCAGGCGATTTTGTGAAGTTTGATTTTTCATCTGGAGCTGTTACCACCCACCAAACTGATTGGGATATTGCTTTTAGAGGAACAACTATTCTGGTTAATGGAGGGTCATCAACTGGTTTGTCTTCAGAGCCAGAGAGAATTGGAAATGCTGCTGCATACATAATGGAAGGAACCTTCAGTGAGGTTAATAATATTGATGAATTAAAGTTTTCGCAGGATGGAGAAAACGGACTCGCTATTCCTACTGGGTCGGGTAACGGTTGGTATAATTATAATCCGGCTAATAATATTGTATCTGCGATACCAGGAAGAGTACTGGTATTCAGGACTGCAGACAACAATTATGCAAAAGTAGAGATTTTGAGTTATTACAAGGATAGTGATACTTCTAGTGACAGTCAGCATTATACATTTAATTATACTTATCAACCGGACTCAGAAAAAGAATCATTTTGATTGAATAGGTTTTAGTTTACCTGCCTTTATGATCGCTCCATTCAGATGGAGCGATATTTTTTTGATTACAAGGAAGGATCCACCTCATTTGACCATCTATAAAGCAACTATAAAAACTTATCACACAATTTTCGATCAGACCTCCATTTCGACCATTTCTGCCCGTGCACCAAATCGAATTGGTAAAATGCTTGTGCCAATTCCTTTTGAGATATACATTTTGAGATCAGAATTTTTATACCATCCTTTTAAATATTTTCCACTACCCCTTGGTTTGAACGGTACCATTCCTAATAAAGTAATTTGTCCTCCATGGGTATGACCGGAGAGAACCAGATCAATCTTTAAATCACCTTTTTGTTTTGTGATTATGTCCCGGTGCACCGGACAATGCGATAAAACTATCGTTGTATCTGTCTTTTTAAGATTCTCAACTGCTTTCGGAAAGTCAGCCTCACCACCTACCAGATCATCTATTCCGATTATCGATATTTCACGATCCTTTATTTTAACTGACCTGTTTTCATTGATCAATAATTCACAATTGTTGTTAGAATAAACAGCCTTTAGTTTATCCAGGTTAACATTGCCCCAGTATTCCCAGTTTCCGGTTATTGCATATTTTCGGATTGACGTATCAATTAATTCCAGGAATTTATTTAGAGACTCGATCTTATCAGTTGAATCAACAGAGTCTCCTGTAATAAAAATTATATCTGGTTTTTTTGAGTTGATCTTTTCAGCAATGGATTCATGAAAGGACTTTAACTCATTAATATGCAAATCTGAAATTTGAATGAATTTGATTTTATTTTTTGCTGATTTGGATATGTCAAAGTAGTTCCAATCGATTATATATTTTTCAAACCATAATGAATCTAAAAAAGTCAAGCCGATAGCAGCAAATATTCCTCCTTTTATAAATTTCCTTCTGCTTGACTTGTTCATTTACTCTGATTTGTAAATATAATGGTATACCAGGTTTATGCTTAATTGCAATTAAAAAATTGCAAAAATCCATCCTGGTTGAAATCCGAAAATAGCTTATTAAAATCAAATAACCTATGATTGAAATGTAGCGTAGGCTGAGTTCAATTTAAATCTGGTTTATCAAGCCTTCGTTCCTCCCTTATTTCTCCAATGTGATAATAAGCGACTATTTTTTCGATTAAGTTGTTTTTCACATAATACCACTCACTCACATCTAAAGAAAAATCCTTTCCCTGTCTGGCAGTATATCGGACACAGGCTTTATCTTTTTCATAAATAACATCGTGGATTACGAAGGTTTGCCCGAGGAACTTATCTTCATTTTCTTTAACCAGATTCAGGTAAGCTTTTTTACCATCAATCGTTCCAAATGGACTGGAGTGCTTAAAGTTTTCTGTAATGGGCAGATTTTGATAATCACCTTTTTCCCATTTGGTAAACCATGTTTCTACTAATTCTTTCATAACTATTAATTATTTTTTCCTTATCAAAGTACGATTATGGTTATAAAATCTAAAAGCAACTGATTATTTATTGCTTGATAAGAGCTACTTAATTTTTATATAAATTGAACACATGACTATCCAGAAAAGAATTGATGCTTCAATAATTCTTTGCAGTAGTCCAATATGGTTTGATGCCGGGTCTGACATTAAAATCAGCACAAAAAGTATTGAAAATAACCCTGCCCCAATGCTCAGATACGACAAAAATAAAGTTCTTCGATCATTTCGCAGTCCAAAGCCAATTAAAAGCAAACTTATTGGAACGAAGATATAGGTAAATGCTCCAGTTGCATTATGAATTATCTGTGAAATGGAGGGATCTATCATTTCTTTGTTACACCCTTCATCACAGGGGAAGATGCTGGTAATAATTGTAGCAATGCCATAAAATATTCCTATTCCCCAGAATCCAATTCGAGCTAAACCTGACTTTTTGAAATAGGCGGGCGCTGAAAAAGCAAAGATAGTCAGAAAAAATCCACTCGGTATATATCCAAAATATCGTAGATACTTACCATAAGGAGTACCATATGCATACGACTCACTTATATATTGGGAAATGTGGCTGTAATCTTCAATTGAGAATCCCCCGATAAAAGCTGAAAATATAAAAAACGCTGCTCCTAAGATACCTGATGCAAATACTAAGTTTTTATTCATGTTAACCGAAAAAATAAGTTTTATACCTGTTTTGACGAAAGTGCTTTAGATGAATTAATATTTTTTTTGATTTCTAAATCTATTATATAGTTTATGTGCCTCATAACTTAAATCTATTAACCAATTTTTATGAAACCAATTTTTATTACAATTCAGCTATTGCTTATTTCTTTTTCACTATCAGCTCAAATAGGGCGAACCTATCCGGATGGTCATGGAGGAAGGGTATTTTTTCCTTTTGGTGATATCTCTTTTGCTGATGAAGTAGTTGAGTTCCAGGTAGGCGATCCGGGACCGATTGAAGGATATGGCATACCTGAGCCCATCTTGGGGATTCCGGATTACACAGGGGATTTTGAGAAAAAATATACAACCCTTGGATATGGGGGTTCGCTTACCATAAAGTTTACTGATAATATTCTCTATGATATTCCGGGGCCTGATTTATACATCTTCGAAATAGGTCCTGATGTAGAACCTGTCGAAGTTCATATCTCTAAAAACGGAAATGATTGGATCAATGTGGGAAAAACCGGTGGAGGATTGTCTGAAGTTGATATTTCGGAGTATGTTAATGAATCGGATATTTTCAGATATGTCAAGATCGTCGATGTTAAAGATGGCAAAAGTGGCCGCTGGCCGGGTGCAGATGTCGATGCTATAGGTGCGATCGGATCAAGTATAAATTTTCAATTGAGCAGCTCAGTTTTATTTGATTTTGGAAAGGCTACCCTTGGAGAAGATAAGACAGAATTAAAGTCTATAGGTGAAAAAGTATCTGAAATAAATGGATTGACTGTTATAGAAGGATATACAGATAATGTAGGAAGCCAGGAAAGTAATATCGACCTGTCTAAAAGACGAGCAGAAGAAATAAGAAGCTATCTGATCAATAATCATAATATCGATGAGGGAAAAATAAAGGTATATGCTTTTGGTGAGAAAAATCCGGTCGCTGATAATACTACTGAAGAAGGCAGAAGCAAAAACCGCCGGGTAGAGATTATCGTATTCCCAAATGAAAATGAAGAGAGAAAAGGCGTTGTTGGTACCTGGGATGCCGGTAAATGGGGGGATCTTCATATTTATCGCTATGGTGATAAAATTGCAGGATGGTATGAAAGCGATGGAGGAGAAATCGTTGGAGAGCTAACCGACCCTTACACTATAGAGGGTAAGTGGGTTGAAAATGGATCCCGAAAAGAATGTGACTCATATGTTTACGATCGTAATCACTGGGGTAGTTTAAAGCTTAAGTTCAGTAAGGACTATTCTACATTCACCATGTTCTGGGGATATTGTGATAGTCCTGCCGATGAAAAAGGACTTGAAGGGGTTAAGAAATAAGAATTAAAGAGTCGGAAAAGAGGTAGCTGGTAGATTCTTCTGGCTACCTTTTTTTTTGAATTAAAATGTTTTAAGAAAAGACTTTTATAAAGTCTATCAGGTTATTTGTCATTTAAAAAATCAAATACTACATCCAGGCTTTTTTCAGGTATTTCTTCCATGGGAATATGACCTGCATTTGGTAAAATAACCAATGTATCATTAGGAAGTGCCTCATGAAATTGATAGGCAATTTCAACGGGAATTAAATCGTCTTGCTCTCCCCAAAGAATCAGCGTTTCTGTTTTGATGGTATTCAATTTTTTGTAGGCTTTAAGATTATTCGACGTTGAGAAGCGATCAACAAAGGCCTGTCTGTTTCCTTTCCTTAAGGTAAGTTCGAAATATCGGTCAACCACTTCTTCGGTTACTTTAGAATCATCAGCATAAACATTTTCGACACTCGATTCGACAACAAATCGGGGTGTGATATAGGTAAAAGCATTTTTCACCACTGGTACTTTAGCCATTTTAAACGCTATCGGACTACTTTTTGATTTGAAAGGATAACCAGAAGCATCGATGAGGATTAGTTTGTTTACCTTTTCAGGATGCTTAAGGGTAAACCTCCAGGCGATGTGTCCTCCAAGTGAATTTCCACCCATTACGCATTGATCTATACTTAGCGAATCGAGGAAAGTATTGAGGAAGTTTACGTAGTGATGGATTGAATAATCCCGGTTTTCAAAAGGACCGGTAAGACCGTAGCCCGGAAGATCCATTCTTATAACACGGTGGTTTGTCTTTAATTCTTTTGTCCAGTCATTAAAAGTGTGAAGACTCGCGCCGGTGCCGTGAATTAGAATAATGGGTAGCGAATCACCGGGATTTCCTACGTCGCGATAGTGGACATTGGCACCATCAATAGACATAAATTCAGATTCTTCGTTTGCGTATTCCGCTTTTAGTTCGTCCAGAGGAATGCTGGAATGACCGAAAATTAAGGCAACAAAAGCACTGATAAGAATAATGCTTATAAATACGATTTTGAGAATTTTGATCAGGGTTTTCATTGATACGTTATTGTATTTTGGTTTGTTGAATGGTTCGCAGAACTAATATGTTTGAAATTTGAAGGTATTTAGAAACCAGGAAACTGTATTTAATTTTTTAAAATCTTTTAACTTTCAATTAACCCCTTCCATAGACTCAACTTTTATTAAAGGAGGTGCATTAAAATCTTTCCAGAATCCCTCATCGTAAGTGACATCATAATCGTAAAGATCTGTTTCTCTTTTTACTTTCGGTAGATCAGTTTCGATCTTAGCTTCTTTTGTAGAAAGCACCTTAATATATCTTCGGGTTTTATTTACTAGTTGATTACGTATGGAAACCCTGTAATCATCGATAGAATTCACATGCCATTTACCACTTTTTGATTTGATGAAATCCACATATTGAATGGATTCCAGAAAGTAAAAGTGTTCAGGTTCTGCTTCCTTTTTTATATCATTTTGAAATGACTCATTTATAGCAATTATAGCATTATCTTTGACAGTAATATAGATAGACGTCTTATGATCAGGTCTTTGTTTTGATTCTAAAAGGAGGTGATAAGCCTCAAATCCGAGGAAATTTGATTTTCTTTTTAACGAAAACCTGAATTTTTTAAATACACTTTTATCCAGATATGTTTGGGTCCAGGCGAGGGAGTAAAGAACGTCAATACCATTTGCTCCATAAAAGCTTTGGTCATTATTGAAAACTGGTCTTTTCTGATAGACATAAAAATCAGGTTTTTTATGGTGGTTTTGAAATCCCTTAGAGCCCACTTTAGTCATTATTTCCAGTCTGCGCAATGGCTCATCATTCGACACAATATTTTCGTAATAGTAGATGTTTTTCGTGATGTCGCCTTTATAATAATTTCTGGTAAAATTCTCCTGGGCTGTCTTTAATATTTTCTTAGGATCAATCGCTCTGACCACTATTTCCATAAGAGTGTAGGTATTTTCCTCCAGGTAAATCGTTCTGGTATTTTTTGTTTTCTGAATGATAACCGGCTTATATCCTATGCAGGATATCAATATCGGAGAATTGGAATTCGTTTCAGAATAGTTCAATTGAAAATATCCCTGCTCGTTGGTGGAGGTGCTGATGTTCGAATTTTTTATATAAATGTGGGCATTAAAAACAGGAGTAGAATCTTTTTTAGCAAGTATCCGGCCTTTCCATTGAAGTTGGGTTTGGGAAACCACTGGAAAATGAATAATAAGGAAAAATAGAATCAAAGGGTATTTCATGGTTGTTTTTTTACTATCCGTATGGTTGAAGAGTTAGTATATCCTTGAATTAAATATTAAATACTTTTTTATTTCTTTAGAATGTATTCTTAGTCAAATATACATTTAGGATTTTTATAAACGTAAAAGTTTAAACTTCCTACAGGGTAATAGAAAGTTTCTTTTTATAAATTATCTGTAAAAAACAAAAGCCCCTATATCTAAGGGCTTTTGTTGTAGAAGTAGTTTGGTGCTATTTGAATTTATATCCTACCGAAATCTGAAATACACTATTGTTAGAATCCGGGTTTTCGCTTATCGTTGTGATGCCATAATTATATCGCATTTGCGCAAGTAGCCTGGAGCTTATATTGTAGCCAAATCCGATATTTAGCCCTAAATCAAAGCTGTTTGCATCTAATTCGGATGGGGGATATCCATTTTCATTGTAAACCACTTTATCTTCAACTAGAAATGATATTTGTGGTCCTGCTTCAATACTTATATAGTCTGTTAAATAATATTTTGCCAATATGGGAAAAGCCAGGTAATCTAATCTTACTTCCTGGGAATTGTCTATTTCAGAGCCTTGTCTGGAAAATAATATCTCTTGCTGAATGGAAAACTTTTCATTTACTCCAAATTCAACAAATCCACCTGCATGAAAAGTAAATAAGTTATTCCTATCAGCATCTCCACCGATAACGTTAGCAATATTAAGACCCGTTTTCAGTCCATAGCTGACATCCTGGGCATTAATTTTTGATGATAAACCTAATAAGGTAATGATTGATAAGATTATTAGTTTTTTCATGATAGATTTTATTTAAGTGTTTTTGCCGGATATTTCAAAAGCCATGCCAAAAACCTAAAATTCGATTAATTTAATTAGCTTTAAATATTGTTTTCAATGGCTTTTAAGGGGATATACACCGAATGGATAATGGCAGTTTTAATTAAAATGCTGACCAGGTTTTCTGAGAAAAACGGGTATTAAATAGTTGATTAGCTTGAACTTCGATAGATAAACAGTTATTATTAAAATCTTATCAACCAATTTTTTTATAATGCAGAAAGAAGAGGAGTTTAAAGTTCCGGCATGGTTAAAAAGGATACAGGAAGCCAGTTGGGAGCCGGAAATATTGATTTCAGGGATTGTACTTTTTGGACTATTTAAAATTTACCCCCTTATAGGTGATCTGAATTACTTCCTTGAAATGAATTCTTCGAAAATGTTCTCTAATGGGACAGTTAATGAGGTGTTCACTTCTATTTTAAAATTTGCCAATATCATTCTAATAATCGGCTTTTTAAGTCATATTTTACTTCGGTCTGTATGGGCGGCATTTGTGGGGTTAAGTTATGTGTACAAGTCTGGCATTAAATATCAAAAGTTAAATTATCCGGATAAATACCTGCGTCTGGTTGAGAAGTCAGGTGATTATCGTCGTCAAATAATTGCACTGGAGAAGGTTTGCAGTGTGATTTTCGCCTTCAGCTTTCTTGTATTTATGTGGCTGGTTGGGCTGAGTGTCTTTTTCTTAATTATAGCATCGGGAATCGGTATTTTTCAAACCATCTTTCCGGGTAATTATGACTATTCCGTCTTAAATTATACATTAATCACTTTTTTCATTATTGTATTTATTGATTTTATTAGTTTAGGTGGCCTGAGAAAAATCCCTTATACCAATAAAGTTTACTATCCGATCCATTTAGTAGCCAGTTGGTTAACCTTATCCTTTCTTTATAGAAATATATATTATGGATTAATTACAAATCATAAAAAATGGGTTATTAGCCTGATCTTAATAATCTTTAGTCTAGCTGCCTTTTTTTCAGTTCAATCATTGAATTCCAAAGGCTTTGTATTGGGTCGGGCTATTGCTCTGGTTCCGACTGATGAAAAGTACCGATTAGATGAAAATCAGTATCGAAGTGAAGTGGATGATGGAGTATATTCGAAGTATATGCATATAGGAGATTATGTCGTCGAGGAAGATTACCTTGAACTATTTATAGTCCACACTTCAAGATATGAGCAAAACTGGATCTTCCCGGCGTGTGATTATGAAAAATTCAAAGAGAATCCTGATATCAATCCTGATTCTTTAAAAATGAACTGCCTGGAAAAATTTTACGGAGTGGCATTAGATGGTAAACTGCTGGAAGACGATTTTGTATATCAAAGGAGGTCTCAAACAGGACAGGATGGATTATTATCTATTGTTGATATCTCACATTTGAAAAAAGGCAAACACAAGCTGGAACTATATTATGATTTTTACAACCAGGAGAAGGATACCATTTTTCATAATAAAGTAAAAGAATTAGTTTTTTATAAGGTTATGCAGAAGTAAATATTATGGGGTGATAAGTGAATATATCTTGCTAACGGCGCCCGCCACTGTCGCGCGTAGCGAAGCAATACGCGTATGCTGAGAATGTCAATTAATGAACTATGATTGATACGGATTAAAACAATGATTAACAGGATTTATTAATTCATTCTATCATCCTTTAATCTTGTGAATCGTAGTTCAGACTTATATTAAATTATAAATAAGATACAATCACTTTATTGAATGACTGTAATATAATCTCTGCTTTTCATTAAAAGCCCGGAGTTATTTTGAAGTTAAAATCCGGACAGCGTTGGCAGCGCAACCATTGAATGCTTACCCGAAGTCAATGCAGTGGCCAAAAACACGACCCCTGTTATTTTAGACGGGGTATTCGAAGAGGAGGAGATATTTAAAAGGCTTCTGCACTAGGCACCACAGCTGTGGGCATTGGCAGGCCTTACTTATGGGGGCTGGCAGCTTTTGGTCAGCCGGGAGTAGAAATGGTACTCAAAATACTAAAAGAAGAATTCAAACTGGTGATGCAGCAAACCGGGGTGAGTAAGGTAGGAGGGATTAATAGGAATTCATTAGTGAGGTGAAGTGAAGGTACAATAAAGCATTGCTAATTGCTGTTTAGCATTAAATATGAGTATTAATAAGTTTTTAGGCGTGAAAAATGATAAGTCTCACGTTAAAAGTAATTTGTTAATAATTCGTTGAATGCTTTCCTTTTTTAAAGCCATGTTTCCATATCAGGTAAATAATGGAAGCGACTATGGTTACTTTAAATAAAATTGCTGAGCCAATAATTAGTATTTCCATACTATTAAATTAATTCAGATTTATGAATTTTTCACAGCATAGTATTCAGTTAGTCGAAAGTAAACGTTTACTAACGGATAGAACGAAAAAGTAAATTCTTATAAAGCCAGTGAACCAGGATTGACTGGAATTGAAAAGGATGATGGGGTTTATATTATCCAATCATCTATAATTAAAGTAAATAAAAAGGTAGAATATTGCCCCTGACAAGTAATGGGAAAATAAATTTTTTATTTAAAATCACTATTATTTAAATTGGTTATTGTGAGGTGCTTATTGTTTTTCTGCCTTATTTGGATCTATATCTATAGAAATTGGCTTTGTTGCTTACCATTCTAATTTTTTAATTATTCCTACACATTTTTTTTTACTGAAAGCTTCCATTTGTGATTCTTCTTTTTGCGAGTTTATAGATGTTATTCCATAATTAACAGTTAAAATTAAACCTGCAATAAAGCTTAAAATTTGAAGTCCGGCTGGAATTTTTACATTTAGCCCATTTATGGTTATCGACTCTTCATTGCTGGAATCATTAGTTGAAGAATTCGATTCTTCAATGGTCTTAACATTTTTCATGGGTTGTAAACTACCAGTTAATGCCATAAGAGTCCAAATCCCAAATATTACCGATAAGATAAAAATTCCCCAGGCCCAGAAAATTGATGAAGAGTTTGAAATATTTGCGACTCCGATAATGTCTTTAGAAAATGTAATTGTCAGAGTGATAATCGCAGTTGATAAAGTAATCAACTGTTTTGAAGTATCAGCAGCAAAATCAAATGCTTTTTGTTCGTTCGGTTTCATTAGCAAAATGGCCAAAGTGGACAAATATTGGATTTAGCAGTTGAAAAACTTCTTGAATCCAGACTTTCATTTAAATTTCTTGAGCTGGCGTTAAAAGACATGTTTTCAACCAGAGTTTCTATATTTTTTCAGCAGTTAATCTGTCATCTGTCGAATCATATTCGGATGAAGACATTCGATCAACACCCTGGCTGATAAATGAAACCAAATCCGATTCAAGTTCTGATGTTATTTCAACTCCAAGTATACTTGCTTTTGTTTTAGCCTTTTGTAGAAGTCTATTTTTCAAATCTTCTCTCATAGCAATGTTTTTTGGGTGAGCATATCGATTAAATAACAGTTACTCAATAATTTTATCTTCAACATCATTAAGTATTTGAACCAAATACAGAGCAAAATGTCGACTATAAAGCAACGGTTGTCAGGAACTAAGATGTCATAGTCACAGATGTCCTAGCCTGAATACTGAAAATAGTTGTATCCAGAGAATTTTCAAACTGTTTATTTAATTAATCCATCACAAAATGTTCGCAAACCATTAGAAATGGACGTGAATGTTTAAAGAACTAACAATATGAGGTGAATTAGGATTGAAATGGATTAAAAAGATATCAGGATATTAATTATTCTATCACCCATTCTAATTCAGATAAAAGCCGAAAGAGGCTCCGAATTTAATGAAATAATTTATTATTACCGCTCATATTGCGAGGTGTAGGAGTGTTCCTCCCCACTTTCAAGGGTATATACCTGCTTCCAGCTTCGCTCCTCTATTATCGATTCAAAAACTCTTTCTACAGTATGGACTTTTATAGTCTCACCAGGTAATCCCTTCAGTTTTTGTAATAAAGACTCATTGATTAGATAATCTTTTCCGTAAAAATGCCAGAAGTTTTCACTCGAAGTATCTTCGATAGCAAGCCCCAGGATATCGGCTTTATTATCCTCATTCATGTAAACGTGCACCTGCAATTGATTAATTGGCAGTTCATACGCATTCGCTTCGTTTCTGTCTGTTATTTCCCAGCTAAACCTTCCATCAGGATGGTATTGAAAATCAAGTCCAAAAACTGGTTTCCTGCTATTTTTATTGCGACTTTTAATAAATGATATAAATATCCATATTAAGATTAATCCGGTATACAATTTAAAATTGAACTGGTCGTACCAGACAATGAACTCATTATTATCTTCTTCGGTGTACATACCATCTTCTTTGATCAGCCTGGTTTCCCGGGATTCATATCCACGGACGTCTTCCAGCAAAAGTTCATCTTTATGGTCGAATGCGCTGTATACCCGATGGGGAAGATAGTCTGAGCTATCAGCTAAAGAAGAACGCAATACTTTAATACCCATTTGAGGGTTGTCTTCTATCAATTCCTTCACCTTGCTGACATACTGGTTGTAAGATGGTTGACTCTCCCTGAATGTTTTGAAATATGGATTATAGTCCACATCGAATAGATAATCTCTTAGATCAAACAAACCATCCTGACCTTCTATTTTGAAGGTGACAAACTGCTCTACTTCAGGTTTATCACTAATAATGAATCTTATGGGCTTTCCCCTGAATAATGTATCTCCAACTTCGGTATCGGCTTTTATCTTTTCGACTTCGCTGATCCAATAGGCTGAATCATAAGTTGCAACGGTGTCTTGGATAAAGATGCCATTATAGTAATGCCTCCAAAGCTTAGAAAAATTTTCTTTTTCTTCTTCATCATAAATTGAAGAGAAGAAATCATAACTTCTAAAACTACTACCCTCAGTTATCACCCTTAAATTCCCTTTGATCCGTAGAAGATGATAAGGACCGCTAACCTTACCTCGGATAATTTCATATTTCTCATCAATTTCGCCTTGTGTAGGTCCCACAATAAAACAATACAAAGTCCAGCCGATAAGGACGATAATACCGAATACAAACCGTAGATAGTAAGAATTCATTTGTGTTAGTTTAAAAAATTCAGGATACGTTTTTTTAAGCAGGAATTGCGTCTAGCGGAATACTGGCTTCTTCTAGTTTATATTTTGGATCTATGGCATATAGTGAAGGCTTTACAGACTTAGTATCCACATCCTTTCCCTTAAAAGTATATTCCCCGTTATCAAGATCATAAATCAGTGTGGCTTCCTCATTGAAACCATAGTAAATAGTAGAATTTTTCAGCTTCACACTGCGTTCTTTTCTGTCTTGTACCTTAATTTTTCCTTCAGCTTCTAAGGTTTTCGACAGATCATCTTCCAGTATAGAGTAAAATGCGATTTGTCCTTTGGTGTCGTATAAATGGTATCGACAAAAACTTCCTTTAGCATAATAAAGGTCAAGACGTAAATCCTTGAAAGGAATCAATCCGATGTCTGCAATCGAGATGCCTTCTTCTTTTAGATAAATAGTAGCATTTGTTGAGTGCGTATTCTTTTTAAACATGCGGTATAGGATACTGAATAGCATACCAAAAATAATCAGTAGCTGCCAGCCATATTCTTTAATGTCTTCAATGCCATCAACCATAGAAAAGAAAAAGAAAAGTGCCCCAATACCAATCATCATTAAAACCACCTGAATTCCGCCAGAACCTTCTGACTCATCACCATTGGTTTGTGTGAAGTATTTAATTTTTTGATGGGGTTGAATTGATGGAGAAGTATTCATAAAAAAATGTAATTAGTTTGAATTCTAAAAAATGAAGTCAGGATATACTTAATTGGATACTTGTTGATCTGGATGCTGGAAAATCAATAGTTAAAAAAATCTGATTAGCGTTTTTATCTCAATGTAATCGAATATTTATACTGCTAAATAGGCAATTGTAACCTGTGCCAATTAAAGATCTATGATCAAACTATAATTGCTTTATTTTCAATTTAATGAGGCGGTTATTAAGTGAAATTTTTTTGATCACATTAAACTTAATCATTGTATTTGCAGTACTGTAAATAGAAATCATAAGTTATGAAAGATATTATAATTGTTGGGGGTGGATTGACAGGGTTGATTGCTGCATACAGGCTTAAACAAAAAGGAATAAATAATTTTTTAGTTCTCGAAGCACAAAACAGGTGGGGAGGAAGAATTGATACATTCAATCATAATAATCTTCCAATAGAACTAGGGCCTACCTGGGTGCATGCAGACCACACTGAATTGTTAACACTTTTAAAAGAAATTGAAATCCCGGTCTTCCCTCAATACAATAAAGGCATTGCAAGGTATGAGATGCATGGGCAGGTGCAGTCCTTTATTCCTCCCGAAGGTCAGGCTCCCAGTTACCGAATTGGAGGAGGTACCGAAAAGCTTACCGATCAGTTGAGTAAGCATCTTAATGAAGATCAGTTCCGGTTATCTACCTATGTTAGATCAATCACCAATCAGGATGGGGCACTTTTAATTAAAGACCGGGAAGGAAATGAATATTATGGGAAGAAAGTAATTGTCACCCTTCCGCCTCGGCTGATTGTTGAAAATATTTCTTTTGATCCTGAACTACCTGGTGACCTTCAAAAGCTGATGCATTCTACCTATACCTGGATGAGCAGTTATATCAAAAGTGCCATTGTCTATGATCAGCCTTTCTGGAAGGAAAAAGGATTCTCGGGTATGGCATTTAGTCAGGATGGACCAATGACTGAATTACACGATCACACAGATATAAATGATGATGGATATGCCCTTCAGGGCTTTGTGAGTCCCGATAAACAATATGTGAGCCTGTCAAAATCTGAAAGAGAAAAATTGATCATACGGCAGTTGGAAGGTCTTTTCGGTCCGGAAGCCGGAGACTATGCTGCGTATTATGAGAAAAACTGGAGTTCTGATCCGTATTCGGCTGTGCAGGGAGATCAGCTCATGCCATCGAAACACTTATATGGTCACGGATTATATCAAAAAAGCTATTTCGATGATAGGCTGATGTTTGCTTGTACAGAAACCGCTCCTCAGAGTGGAGGCTTCATGGAAGGAGCAGTGATAGCTGGTAAACTGGCTGCGGATTTTGCTGCTGGTTGAAGAGAATCACCTATTAATCCACAAATCCTGATTCAGACAAAAAAGCACAAGTTTAAACTTGCGCTGGTGGAACAAATATTATTGATATTATTTTGTTTTAGAATGACCGATTTTCAGACTCTGCATTTCATGAAAAAATTTGAAGTTGTCCTGCGGAAAACTTCAAACAACGAGGGATGAGGATTGATTTGTGAACTATATTTTGACCGTTGCTATTCTTGTAGTCCCAATTGGGTATACCTTTTTTCTAGTAATTCTTTATAGGCTGTTTTCATTTCCTTTGAAAGGAATGATCGGTTGATCCATTCGAATGCTTTTGATTTATTTTTTATCATTCTATTAAAGCTTCCTTTGACCTGTTTAGGAGTCAATCCAAGTTCATTCCCCAATTTTTCAAAGTGTTCCTTCTTAAGCTTTTTTTTCTTTCTAACCAGTGTCAGCGCAAGTTCTTCTGTGTCTTCCGGGAAGATTATACCGACATTTAACAAATCATAAGCAGGGGATAACACCCGTCCTGAAGGACCTTCGATCATTGAGAAGTTTTTCAGGTGCATATCGTTATTCCCGGTTAAAAAAGAAAAAATAGCCAGATCAAAGTAAAAAGTTTTGTCAAGTAACGTGTTGCTTGAATATTGACCTAGTGCTTTTCCAACTTTCTCCATAGAACTTTTGTATTTATCAAATGCCTCTGTGATTTGAAACATATCGAGCATGTGAATCTTAGAACCAGTATCTGTTCGATCAACTCGTTTCGTTATATATGAAAGTTCTCCTGATGCTAATCGACACAATGATGATAGGACTACCCGGATTCCAAAAGATTCTGCAATTCGCATGGTTACATGTACGTTTTCTGGCATTTCGGGAAATTTGTCAGAAGGGGGTTTAAATATATATTGTCCATCCAATGCCCCAACCACAGTTAACCTTGTGTCAGATTTTCCTTTGGTTTCTTTGACGATGGACATTGACAGTTTTGCCTGAACACCAGGAACAGCTACACTTCGTTCAACTACTTTTTTAGCAAGTTCATCCATTTGATTAATGGAATATTCAATTTCCGGAGGAGTTGGTGTTCCAAAGAATACCATGGAACATTTCTCATGAAAGTCATGTTCGTCTTTAATAGGTTCGTAACAATATAAACATCTATTTTCCATCTTCCTCTTCAATAGGTTTGACACTCACTGCACCAATACAATTTTGACAACAAGCAAGTAGTAATCCCATACGGTCATTTTTATTAATTTTCCAGTTTTCTGAAGCAATTTCTAATAACCATCCTTCTGGAATCAATCCTTCAAAAAATGGAAAAAGTCTTTTTTCGGTATAAGGTTTTGTTGTTACCGGCATTGTAAAGGTGATGAATTCATCTGGATGATCTTTTACGTACTCTTCATCATACTGAAATACATATTCACCATCATCCGTTTCTGTAATGATACCAGCTAAATAATCTTTATAAAATACTTTGCCCTGTCTCATTCATTTAGATTTTTACTATTTACAGGTGCTAGTTCATGTCCAAACATCTGAAGTACCAGGTTTACCTTATCCAAATTCAGATTGGTTTTACCCTGTTCGATTTTACGTATAACAGTGAGTGCGACTCCTGCCCGCTCAGCAAATTCTTCCTGAGTCAGGTTTACTTCCTTTCTTCGTTCTTTAACAAACTTTGCTAAATTCTGCATTATATGTAATTAAATATAATTCAGGTAAATATACATAAATTATATGTAATTAGATATAATAGTGTCTATATGATTGAAATTATATGCAATTAGATATAATATTATCCATTAAAACTCTTTTATATGCTTTTCAATATAGTCTAATTTGAGTTGGGGGGTATAAAAGCTCAAAATCAAACATTAACGCTAATCTAGGCCCTTTTTAAACCGTTTATTAACAACTATGGTGGAAAGTAAAACACAATGAACTAATGTCAGGTGGTGAACCACGATTGATCCGGATTTAAAAAACATTAACAGGATTATACACCATCCTATCATCCTTTAATCCTGTAAATCCTGATTCAGACAATTATTTACCCGACTCCTACCTTTTCCCAACTAATTCGGGATTGCTACAAATCAAATGGATTATTTCTTCAGATCCTTTTCTTAATCCTGCATAGAAATCACCATTTCGGAATTCAGGAATCATGGTGCTATCAATTATCTTTTTGGCTATTTCATCCCGGATAATTTGTTCAAGACCATATCCTACTTCGATGCGAACCTGTCTGTCATACCTGGCAAATGTTATTAGAATACCATCGTCATAATTAGCTCTTCCAATTTTGGCTATGGAGGCTATTTGAAGTGAAAACTCTTTAATTGTATGCCCACTTAATGAATCTATAGACAAAATAACAAGTTGAGAACCAATAGAGTCTTCCAAAGACCTCAGAAGTACGGTTAACTGACCTTCTTCTTTCTCGGTTAAGATATCAGCATAATCATTAACATAAGACTTTATTTCTGGTATATCCGGATTTGTTTGTTGATTATCATGCTGAGATTTGGCATTATACCCTGCTATGAGAAGGAGTGTTAAAAGTAAAATGTGTTTAAGGTTATTCATATATGTTTAGAAAATCTTATTTCTAATATTTCTCTCTATCAAGAGTGTAATTATAAGGGTTTTCAGAATCTAGTTCTCCATCGTGATAGATTAAAAAATCAAGGTGTTTTGAGTCAGAAGAGATTTCAATTTTATCTATTCCAGTTAAGCAAAGGTGGTCGATATGAAGGACTTCCTTGTCAAATATGCCAAATTTAGTCTGTGTGATATGTATATTTTCCCCGCAGGCCAGAAATCCACCGGTAGTAACAACTATATTTCTTTGATCGTCAAATTTATCTTCATATACCACCCGGTCGGTTGTAAAAGTTATAACACCCCAGGCAACTAAAGGAATGAGAAAGAGGACTGTCAATAATTTCTTTTTAGTGTTTTTGAGGAGAGTGAAAAACAAGATTGCCGAAACTAAAAATGACCAGGAGATTGCTTGAAAGGTGTAATTCCCCTTTAGGTTATAACCAAAAAACCTGAACACTGTAAAAATCAAAAACAAAATAGTCGTAGCCACCAATATCCGCATTACCGCTTTCTCCGCTTTTGGAAACCTCCTTTTTGTCAGAAGCGGAACGCAGTTGAGAGCAATGATAAGGCCTATGAGGATTAATATTGGTGTCATTTATTTAATGTGAGGAAGGCGATTAATGCTTTGGCCAATTTAATCATATTTCAAATCCCCTATACAAAATAGGGAGTATTGTTTGATGCTTAGGGTTTCTAAATATGATATCTGGAGCATCAAATGGTAAAATTGATGTTCTTCTTTTTTGGAAGACCTCAAAAGATTATTCGCCAATTCAATTTGCTCTAAATTATGAGGTTTTTTAGCATTTAATTTCGAAGAGATAGTGTCTAGATAGATTGATACATTTTCGAAATTATTTTTTTTGTGAAAATCCAAATTGAGTTTATCAATCTTCAATTCACTACGTAATTCAAATATACTTTCAGCTTTAGATAGTGTTTGAGGGTCTCTTTTACGATTACCAGATTCATGTACAGTCCTTCTCAGGAGCGCTAATGATTGGTTATTCCGGTCTTCATTGAGTAAGATCTGGTTTTTAATACTTTGGTGTTCAGCTTTGGAATTACAACCAAATACAAACAGTAGAATTAATAAATATGGGATAAAGTTTGTTTTCATTGAATTGAGGTTAACCTGTCATCTTTTAATCTTATAAATCTTCATTGAGATAAAAAGTATAATACTAATCTAGTTCTAGCGAAATGCCCTTGATAGAATTTGATTAAGGAATTATTCTAGCTCTTCAAATCCTATCTCTTTTAATAGTTCAAATGTAGAATCGTATAAATCTGGATTTCTAGTTTCATCTTCTGGGTCACCATGAGGTATAAATAAAACCATTCCTTGTCGTGCCCTTGTAAGTAAAACCCGATAGGCATTTATTAAATACTCAATCATTATTGGACTATTTACATTTTGCCATTTGGTGCCTTTAAATTTCTTGTAATTCCATTTTCCATCTTTAAAATAGAAGTCAATGTCCCAAGCTATACACGTCCAGTCTAATTCTAAACCTTGAATATCAAACTCTGTGGCAACTTCTTCCAAAAAATAAGAGGAACGAATATCATCTTTTGGATTTAAAAACCATACTGGAGCATTAATTTTTGCTTTGACATTCAATCCGTGTGGTCTTAATCTATAAGCGCCTGATGAAGCAAGAACTCCAAAACGCTCACTTCCTCGTGCAGTGCTTTTTAACCAATTTTTAGCTTTTTCAAAATCACGTGTTAAGACAATTGGATAGTTCTTTTTGAGTGAGCTATAAATACTCTGTGCTTTATTTATATCTAAATCAATGATTAATTGTATTAAATCAGAGAGTTTCTCAGCACGAAATGATCTTACAGATACCGCAAGATGTAATTCATCTTTAGATTGAGTATTGAGCTTATCAATTTGGTTTATGACTACATCGTCTTTTAAATAATTTTTGTCTTCAACAATTTTTGATGAATAATATAAATCCCATTCATCAAATCTATTTTCAAAAGCTCTAAACCATTCTTCTAAGCCAGCTTCGCCAGTATTAATTTCTTGCCCGCCCCCAATTAAACATATAATTGTACACCAATCTTTATGTCTATCCATAACCTCAATCAAAAATTCAGGTTCTGACATATTAAAATTAGCTCTTCCTTTTTTCTGCTGCATAAACTTTGAAGCTTGCTCTTTAGTCCAAGCCCTTTGCGCCTCATCAAAAACAGCAACTTTTTCAATTGGAGGTTCATTAGTTCTTAATGCATCATCTCTAAAATGATGAATGTTCTGAATAAACGATTTCACTTGAGAATCTGCTTTTTTCTTAAGTAATCTTTCACCAGATTCTTTTGCTTCTAAAACTTTGTCTCGAGCTAAGGCTTCCTTAAGGACATCTACAAGGGGACCATTTCCAGATAGAAATACAGCATGTTCATCTTCAGCAATTTTAGTTCTTAAACTTGCGATATTAAGACCAGCAAGAGTTTTTCCGGCACCTGGCACACCTGTAACAAAACATATGGATTTTCTGCTATTATTTTTAGAATAATCGATAATGTCAGAAATACAATTAGCAGTGATTGATAAGTTTTTTGCACCTGAATCAGACCGTGAAATTTCTTTTACATTATGGCCTTTATATAAAGCCTGGGCGGCTTCAATGATTGTAGGCGTTGGTTTGTATAAAGAATCTGCCCAATCAAAGCCATTAACTAGATTTCCATTTGATCTAATTAAAGCTTCTACAATAGTTTTTCTTAGATTAGTTTCAGTAGCTAATAAGGGTTCATATAAATCATCCTCAAATTTTATGAATTCAGTTTTTAAGTTTGGACCATTAGTCGCTACTAAAATTGGAATTAGTTTTCTATGATGACT
This sequence comes from Mangrovivirga cuniculi, assembly GCF_005166025.1. Lineage (NCBI taxonomy): Bacteria > Pseudomonadati > Bacteroidota > Cytophagia > Cytophagales > Mangrovivirgaceae > Mangrovivirga > Mangrovivirga cuniculi. The sequence goes on along the minus strand of NZ_CP028923.1, from coordinate 4,119,849 downwards.
ACCTTCATGGAAATTTTTTAAATCCAAAGAATAATCAATGACTTGTTCAATGGCATAATTATCAAAAGTAGTTGAACCAACCTTAAATTCAATTACAAAAATTAAGTCGTTAATTATTACTACATTATCGACTCGCTTCCCCATTCTCGGAATCGCAAATTCAAAGAATACAAATCCAGATAAATTATTTAAGGTTGATTTTAAAATTGATATTTGTTGCCTCCAAGCATTTTTTTGTAAGTCCTCCAACGAATGATTATGAGAAATTGTAAGGTCTCCAATAATACTTGAATCATCAGTATTTAGAAAATTGTTTATTGTATCTGAATAATAAGCTCTATTCATATGGGGTAGGCTCTCTACAGCTCAATTTGAAAGTATTTTTCTTTATTAATTCTTATTAATGAAATATAGTAACCAATTAATTATTCTAATTTTCAAATCTTTTAACTATTGCTAATTAGCGATAATAATATGATTGAATCAAAAAATAATCCATAAAAAAAGGAAGCGTTACCGCTTCCTCCTAACTCCAACTTTTTCTTGTTATATCATTTAATCAATAAGTTCTTTGTTAATTATTTCTTCCAGGGTGTTTTTTGGTAATGCTCCGGCCTGCATCATTGGCTGTTTTTCCTTCGGAATGAATAGCATACTCGGAATGCTTCGGATCTGAAATACTGCTGAGAGTTCTTCCTCGGCCTCCGTATCGACTTTGTAAATATTTACTTTGCCGTCGTACTCTTCTGAGAGTTCTTCTAAAATCGGGGCGACCATTTTACACGGTCCGCACCAGTCGGCATAAAAGTCGATTATCGCAGGAACATCTCCCTTGTAATTCCATTCTTTGCCTGTTGTATAATCAAATATTTCTTCCTTGAATTTGTCGGTTGTTAAATTTATCGTCGCCATAACATGATCGTTTTTTACAAAATTACTCTTCAAAGAGCTTAGTATATGTAACTATGATCACATCGGAAATGTTCAATAGTTGCTTAAATAAATGCAAATTCATTTATAACTGTCCTTCGTCAACATTTCCTTTGTTATTGGTTTTGATATATTCCTTGGTTTCGACATTAAGACAGGTCAGCCATCCACCACCGTGTGCAAAGGTGTCGATGCAGATCGTATGGCCAAAGTCAGCGATTTCGCCGTCTTTCCTGGAGGTATGTCCGCAAATCACTGTTTTTGAAGCGTCGTATTCTTCCGGTTGTTCGTATTTTTTCCAGAACAGGTGGAAGTCATCCTGTTCTTTGGGTTTCTTTCCCGGTTCTAATCCGGCATGGACAAAGATGTGATCACCTTTTTCGTAATAAGGCAGGCAGGATTCGAGAAATTTCCAGTGTGAATTATCGATTTCCTTTACCCATTTCTGATAGTTTTTGATGTTATAGGATTCCAAGGTGCTTTTGCCACCAGATTCAAGCCAGTCTTTTAATATTTTAGGCCCTTCCATCGCATTGAGCATCATGATCTCGTGGTTTCCAAGGATGAACTTAAAATTGTAGTCTTTATCCTTCGAGATCAGCCAGTCAATCACCCCTTTGCTATCCGGACCCCGGTCGATATAGTCTCCCAGGAAAACAACCAGGTCATCTTTTTTTATGGTATTCTGATCAAAGAGGGTGGTTAGTGCTTTCAGACTGCCATGTATATCTCCTATTGCATATGTCGCCATGTTTTTCCTGGTTAGTTATTGTTTTTAGTCAATCTGTAGTATCGGACAGGTAATTTAAATTTCTTCGTCTTCCGGGGTTCGCTGTTTATCGTAGTCTTCGAGGTCTTTGATGTCGGTCTTTTCCCAGAATTTTACTTTTGTTATTACTGCGGCTCTCGCTACAATATGTGCGGCAAGGGGAGCAATAAGAAATATGAAAAACATAATGGCAATGATTTCAATAAATACCATTATGTCGTTATAGTGAAATGCCACCCCGACAAGAATGAGAAATACTCCCAGAACTACAGACTTCGTACTGGCGGAGTTCCGTATATAAAAATCAGGTAATCTGATCATTCCTATTGCTGAAATCAGCATAAATACTGCACCGATCAGGATAAATATGGAACTTAAAATATCATTCATTTTCTCGATTTTTATCTCGTTTCTGAACCAGGTAATAGGCAAAAGTCATCGTCCCCACAAAGGCCACGAGCGACATGGTCAATGCAACGTTTAAATAGGTCTTTTCTTCAGCAAGCACTGAATAAATGGCTAGTATTGCCAGCAGGTTTGCCGAAAAAACATCCAGCGAGATGACACGGTCTGGTAAACTGGGCCCCAGGATAAACCGTATCAGTGTTAAGATCATGCTTACACTGATAATTGCTATGGCTATATATGCTGATAGTAGAAAAAAACTCATTGATAATGTCGCCTGGTTATTTTTAAAATTTTCTTTTCAAATCCATCTTTTATTTGTCTTCTCAGCCGTTCTTTATCTCCCGATTTGACATACAATTCATGAATGTACAAAGTCTTGCGATCCCTGGAAACATCGATGCTCAACGTGCCGGGTGTTAAGGTGATGAAATTGGCAAGTAATGTTATTTCCAGGTCTGTTTTTGCTTCCAGTGGAATTGCCACCACAGCCGGTCGCATGTGGTCGGTAGGCGTAACCACTTCATAGGCTACCCTTCCGGATGCGATGAGAAGTTCTTTAAAGTAAAAGAGTATCAGAGCACCGATCTTCGGGGTTTTATAAAAGGCTTTTTTGTTGTAAAAGAAGGAAATCAGCCAGAGAGCGACATTCCAAATGATAAAAACAAGTAAAACCATAAACCCCGATGAAGGAATTTCCGGATAGATCCTGAGTGTAAACCAGGTCATCAGGGCAGTAAGTATGAGGTTTATTATAATGTACATATTATTTATAATTCGTTTTTAACACAGCATCAACATAAATTGAAGGATTCAGCAACTGCTCGGCAGCTTCTTGTGAAAATGTGCTGAGCAGATCGGGAAAAAAGCTAAGCAAAAGCGTAAAGGCGGCCAGGAAAGCAGAAGACAGGATCATCGCATATTTTGACTTGAATAATGACCTGCCGTCGTACCTGATTTCTTTTTTATATTTAGCAGGGGCCGGAGACCAGAAGACTGATCGCCATATTTTTGACATGGAAAATAATGTCAGAAATCCCACTAATAAGGAGACCGCTACGATGAAATATTGCTCCAGTTCCAAACCGGCTTTTGCCAGAATAAATTTACCCCAAAACCCTGAAAGGGGAGGAATTCCGGCAAGGGAAAACGCAGAGATCACAAACAATAAGGTCACAAACGGGAATAAATTATACACGCTGCCCAGCTTTTTGAGCTTATAATATCCGTTGGTCTCTTTTATAATTCCACTGATTAAAAACAGGTTGGTTTTTACCAGTATATGGTGAATGATATAAAATATTGATCCCGCCAATGCCAGTGGAGTAAACAGGGCCAGTCCCATCACCATATATCCGATCTGACTGACGATGTGAAATGACAGCACTTTTCGAATGTCGTTTTGTGCAATCGCTCCCATTACTCCAAAAAACATAGTCAATCCGGACACCACCAGCAAGAAGGTATGGGTAAGCGGAATATCATAAGTATAAAGTAGGGTAAAAAGCGAATCAGCGCATATACACCCACTTTGGTAAGCAACCCGGCCATTAGTCCGGCAATCGACATGGGTGGAGTCGGATAGGAGGCAGGCAACCATGAAAACAGCGGAAATAACGCTGCTTTAATACCAAAACCCATAAAAAAGAATACTCCGGCCACCGTGATCAGACCTTTGTCCGGATGATTGGGAATAATGGTTGCCAGCTCGGCCATATTTAAGGCACCGGTTAATCGGTATAAAATACCCACCCCGGTCAATAAGAATCCTGATGAAATAAAACTGAGTATCACATATTTAACTGCGCCCTCGAGTTGTGCCTTTTTATTTCCCAGCACGATCAATACAAAAGAGGATACCAGCATCACCTCAAACCAAACATAAAGGTTGAATATGTCACCGGTAAGAAAAGAACCGCAAACACCAAACATCATTGCGATCAATACGGGGTAGAAACCAAATTTCTTTCGTCTTTTAGATATTTCCTGGGTAGAATAGAAGGCAATTGCAAAGGCAATGATCGCTGAAATAAGCACCATAATTGCGGCCAGCATATCTGCCACCAGGGTGATGCCATAAGGAGCCGGCCAACCGCCGATCTGTACTACCTGGATTCCGTTTTTATAAACGTCTACCAATAAGGCTATGGCGGAAACAAAAAACAATGTGATAGCAGTAATTGCAATCCCAATCTGAATTTTATAAAGATTCCAGAACAGTATGCAGAACACAAATCCTGCAATGAGTATCCATAAGGGAAATAATATCGTCGGGATATCTGACATAAAAAATTAATCTATTTTATCAGTTGTGTTTAATTCGTCCAGATCTTCGGTGCCTAAGTTTTGATATACTTTCTTTAAAAGAACAATGACAAAAATTTGCACACCAATACTGATGACGATGGCCGTTAGGGTCAGTGCCTGGGGTAACGGGTCAGCGATACCTTCTGATGCTTGCTGGGCTGATAAGATCGGAGGAGAATCCTTGGTAATGCCACCCACAGTAAAAAGAAAAAAGATCGTGGCATAACCGAAAAGGATCACCCCGATGATCAGCTTAAAAAAGCTTTTCTGAAACATCAGGTAGACACTGGCTGTAAATAATATTCCCACTATTAATGATATAATCAGGTTCATATTGATTATTCTTCAGTTAATAAAAAGGTGATTTGCAGTACGACACCAAAAACCACAAAGAAAACTCCGATATCGAAAAATATTGGACTTCCCAATTTTCCGATAAATGGTAATTTTTCTTCCACCCAGACCGGGGTCATATAGGGTTCGAAATTAAATACGGCAAACATTCCGCTAATAAATGCCAGTAGGAGTCCCAATCCGGCAATTAGCCTGGGATTTATTCTGAAATTTTTTGTCGTGTAATCATATCCGAAAACCATGGAATGAATCATGAATGGTATCGCAGCGATCAGTCCGGCGATAAATCCTCCACCGGGTTTATCATGCCCCTGAAAAACATATAGATCGCAAAAGCAATAAATAGCGGGACAAGAATCCTGAGTATTGTAGCTACTATTAATGTTCTCATATTTTTCGCTTCTTGTATTGAACTCTTAACAGGGCAATAATCCCTATCATCGTAATGGTCAGCACGGTGATTTCACCGAGGGTATCGAGTGCTCTGAAATCAACCAGAATAACATTCACTGCATTTTCTCCCTTACCCTCAGAGATACTTTTTTCCAGGAAAAAGGTCTTTAGATCAGAATCTTTTTCATAATTCAGCATCGTATAGGATATAAAAGTCATGATCGACCCGAATACTACTGCTATCGGTAAATATTTTCTATGTGACTTAAGTCGTTTGAGTGTATAAGCTGGTAGCTTATGCAAGATCAGAATCAGCAGGATTAGCGTCAGGGTCTCTGCCAGGAATTGAGTGATGGCTACATCCGGCGCACTAAAAAGAGTATAGGCCAGGGCAATGCTGTACCCGATTATGCCAAAGGTAGCTGTAACGATCAACCGTGATTTGGTATTAAAAAGAATGATTACTGCAATTGTAATCAGGGAAATTATCACTATTTCATAGATCTCCATCCCTTCGGTAATGGCCTCCAAAGCCGGTAAAAAGAGGAGGTTCTCTTTGATAAGAACAAGGATAATGATTATCGAAAAGGTCATGATGACCATGGAAACATAGTTTCTCAGATAGCCATTCTGTACGATATCGGTGAGAACCCTGGAGGAGGTACCAATGCCCTGAATGGTTTTATCATACCAGAAATCAGCTTTAAGCAATTCTGGTTTGGTGAATTTTATTAACGTTTTCCGAATGAAATATATTCCCACCCCGGTGAAGATTGTAAGCACACTTAGTAATAACACAAAGTTGAATCCATGCCATAATTTCAATTTCATCGATGGATCAGCCGGGTAAATGCTTACGGAAGCCCATTTCAATAATGGTTCGACACTAACTCCGGGAATAAGACCCATGATAAAACCACCTGTTGCAAGAACCAGGGGAGACAGAACCATTAGGAATTTAGCCTCTGATATCTTTTTATCGTGTAATTTTCCTTTTACCAGTAAAGCATTATAGACTACATCAATAGATATTGCTGTGAATAATGCGCCGGCGATAAACAGAAGGACCAGGTAAACAGTGGCTAATGGTTCATTGGAATGATATAGCACCTCATAGAGTGATTCTTTACCAACAAAACCGATAAATGGGATAATCCCTGCCATCGAAGCAAAACACAACGTTAATGCTATTGAAGTATAGGGCATCTTCCTGGATAGGTCCGAAAGCTGAGAGACATTCCGGGTTCCGGCCTGGTGGTCAATACTTCCGGCGGTGAGAAACAATCCACCTTTGTATAGGGCATGAGCCAATACGTAAAGAATTACGGCATTAAAGGCTTCTTTTCCTCCTGCACCGGTCATCATAAAGAATATTCCCAGTGCACTAATGGTAGTATAGGCCAGGATCCTTTTCAGATCATCCTCCTGAAAAGCTTTAAAAGCACCAAAGGTCATTGTTACCGCACCGGTTATGCCAATTAAATATCCCCATAGAGGAATATCCTGGAAGATCGGGTTTAAGCGAAAGATCAGGTAAACACCCGCTTTAACCATGGTAGCCGAGTGCAGGTAGGCGCTTACCGGTGTTGGTGCGGCCATCGCATTTGGTAACCAAAAATGAAGTGGAAACTGGGCCGATTTTGATATCGCACCGATGGCAATGAGTACCAGTGCTGCAGGAGCCAGGCTGCTATCAACGATTTTATCTGAGCTATTGAGTATTTCAACAAGGTTAAAACCGCTATTCGTAATGATTTCCAGGAAAATAAATCCTGCCATTAAGGCGAGTCCGCCACCTGCTGTAACGAGAAGCGCTTGCCTGGCAGCTCTTCTTGATTCCTCTTTATGGGCGTTAAATCCAATTAAAAGAAAAGAACTAAAGCTTGTGAGTTCCCAGAATATAAAAAGACTTATGAGATTCGAAGATTGTACCAGCCCGAGCATTGATCCCATAAAAAACAGGAGGTATCCGAAAAATCGGTTTCTTTGTTTGTATTCCTCCATGTATTTGAAAGAATACAAGAGTACCAGGAGCCCGAAAATGCTGATCAACAAGGTAAAAAACAAACTCAGTCCATCGATGTAAAAGGATAAATGGATGTTGAGTGAATCTACCCAGGCATGGTAAAAAGTAAAGGTTTCTCCACCGGAAACAGGTGCGATAAAAGTGCAGTAGTAAATTATTATTCCCAGCGTTAATGCTGAGAGAATTACCTGTATTCCTCTTTCAAACTTTTTATAAAAGTATGAGGTGATTAAACTGGCTAAAAAAATTAGAAAAATTGAAATGAGCATTAGGCTTTTATATCTCTTTTAATGCATCTAGCAAATCCATTTTGTTATCCTCATCCTTAACAATAACGGTTGGGATCTTATCGATCGATTTGATGATGTCCTTGGCTACGCTTCCTTTTATTATCGAGGCAGCGTCCGTTCTTCCTTTAGAGCCGGTCACGAAAAGATCAATTTCGTTTTCTTTAATATACTCAGCGATGGTTTTAGATGAGTCATCACCTTCTTCATAAATGTAGACCATCTCAATATCCTTTATTCCTGAGCCTTTAAGGAATTTTTCAGCATCTTCCCGTGCATTTTCTTCCATTTCTTTGGAAAACTCTTTGTGATCCTTGCCCGAATAATGATACCCTGAAGGAACCTCGTAAGTATGAATACCAATGAATTTTGCATTTGCTGAGGTAGCGATCTCTTCTGCTTCTTTCAGTGCCTGGTAAGACTTATCAGAAAAGTCTACTGCAACTGCTACCTTGTTAAGTTTGTAGTGATCCCTCTCCGGAATGAGTGCTATCGAACAGGCTGCTTTTTCGACCAGTTTATGCGGTTTAACCTGGTGGTCATCTTTTTTCTTGTGTCCGATGATCATCAGGTCTGATTTCTTCTCAAGGCTCCATTTTAATATTTCATCACCCGGATCACCTTCGACTACCCGTAGATCATAATCTAATTTGTCTTTAGGAACATACCCTTCTATGCTCTCAGATAGTTTTTGCTCAATTTCTTCTCGTTTTCCGGAATCTACTTTTTCAGTGACGTGAATAAAATAGATTTTATTATTCAGGAGAATGTCCTGGTTTTCATCAAGAAAGGATAGGATGGAATCATCTGTAGAAGTTAAATCAAGTCCGACTAGAATATTTTTCATGGATCTGAATGACTTTTTGTTGATTATTGGTCTTTTCTCTAATTATATACAACAAAAAGCCAAAAAGCCCTAATTTTTTAGGTTTTATTCTAGCTGGAAAAGGAATCTTTTTAGTTTGAAATAATGGAATTTAATTATCCAATTCCGAATTGATTCTGGTCACCAAATTATCGATGTTTTGCTGAACCTGTTCATAGATTGCTAAAATAAACCTTCGGTTGACTTCGATTCTCCAGAGGTTGGATAAAAGAATTTTATGATCAGCTGTTGTAATCTCTAAAGGAAGTTTGATGTCAATTAAATTCCCTTCCTCATCAAATTCAAAATTGGGAGCGATAGATTTATTAAAGTTTTCATAATAGGATGCATGAAGTTGAGATTCCGGGTATTCTTCCTCTAATTTTCTTAACATCTGATAATCGTATTCATAAAGGGAAATTATATCACTTCTTAAAGAGTCATTTTTGATCAGCTCAAACCCTCTTGATTTAAGGGTTTCATAACCAGAAGTGTTTTGTATGGAAATCAGGTCACGGGTTATCATGAAATAATATCTTGTCAATGAATCTTTTTTAACCTCTTGATCCATTACTATATTTCTCCAATACTGGCACGCTTTAATTCCTTGTTTATGGCCGTCTATATTCACATTCACATCCTCCGCGTCTTTTTCCAGTCCATTTAAGATTTCTGCTAAAATTTTTTCTTCAGCGTTATTATCTCTACGATTGTCGTTCCAGTTATTTAAGGCGAATGCTGAGATTACCGCGATAAAAACGGATAAAAATTCGATTGTATAATTTTTCCAATCTTGCTTTTTTAATGCCACTTTAAAGGATTGATTTAATTCTTAATGTTTTGTTGAAATATATGATCAATTATAAATATTGTACAATCTGGCGTGAAAGTCAATTCCAGAAACTCAATTTTATCTCGAGGTGCTATTTTGATTTCTTTACGTACTTAGTAAGGATCACGATCTGCTGACCATTTACTTTTCCTTCAATCTGCTCCGCATGATCATCGACGAGAGATATGTTCCTGACAGCTGTTCCTCGTTTAGCAGTAAATCCAGCACCACTAACATTGAGGTCTTTGGTTAGAACGACTGTATCTCCTGCCTCCAGGGTAGCCCCGTTACTGTCTTTGTGAATGACATTAGTTTGATCTTCTTCTTCTTTTGCCGAATCTTTATTTGCCCACGCCATCGTTGGCTCATCCAGGTAAATGATGTTTAGAAGGTCTTGCGCCCAGTTTTCAGATTTGAGTTTATTTAACGTTCGCCAGGCAACAACCTGAACTGCTGGCGTTGGACTCCACATGGTATTACCCAGGCTCCGCCAGTGGTTGATCTTTCCCGATGCGGGGTCATTTATATGCTTAAAACAAGTGTCGCATAATATGATCGCTTTATCAATATTTTCTTCGTTATCGGGTGGAACTAAAAAGGTATGCTCCGGGTTACTCCCTTCACATAATTCACATTTATTTCCGCTACGTTCTAATAGTTCCAATTTTAAATCCATGATACTGGTTAATTTGATTATTGGAGTTGTACTATAGTTTGTTGTCATGAAGTTAGTAATAATGGAACTAAAACTGGTAATCCGGTAGGATATAATATGAGGGATTAAAAGTAGATTATCCGTTAGTAAACGTTAGTAAACGAAAGTAACCGGTTAGTAGACGTTTGTATTTTCTTATTTCAAATCTTTCGACCTTCCTTTGTATCACTGTCAAACGACAATTCATGTTCAACCAAAACATTTATTTATTATGAATTCGCTAAGAAACAGAGTACAATTAATTGGAAATCTAGGTGCAGATCCTGAAATTAAGGAGTTCAACTCCGGCAAGAAGATGACAACTTTAAGTCTTGCCACAACGGAATCCTATTTGAATAATAAAGGAGAAAGAATTAACGATACTCAATGGCACCGCATCGTGCTTTGGGACAAGCTCGCTGAGATCGCAGGTAAATACTTAACCAAAGGCCGTGAAATAGTTATCGATGGAAAGTTGATTCACCGATCTTATGAGGATAATAATGGCAATAAGAAATTTGTTACCGAGGTAGTAGCGCAGGATATGCTAATGCTCAATAATGCGAAAAAAGAAGCAGTCGCAGAATTAGATTAGGTTAAATTGATAGACACCCTTTAACCAAAAACACGCCTTCTGATCGGGGCGTGTTTTAAATTTTATTTGATCAAACGATTCAAAATAAAAAAAACCGGATAGCTAAAAAGCTACCCGGCGATTATTAATCTAGGTTAATTACCTTTCTTACTATAATTTAATCAATTTTTCGCCTTTCAGTACCGGAATTTCAGAGTATTTATCGATCGACAGGCAAAATTCTATGTCCTTACCAATTCCAATTCGCTTCAACCTGTTTACATGCGATGATTTTTCAACAAAACCGATCAGATCATGCTTTGCAGCCTCATACATTTTTGCTGTCATCAATGGAGGGTCACATGCACTTTCATGTGTATCAGATAATGCCTCAACTAATGCTCCGGCAAATAGCGAGTCTTCCATGTTTACTCTACCCTTCCATCCGGCACATAAGATTAACACATTATGCGGACTGTTTTTACAATGATCGGCTACAGCACTTAAATTCAAAAATGATCCAATGATCACTTCTTTTGCATTCCGGCTTTTATTTATAGCTACGGTACCGTTAGTAGTGGTTACAGCTACTTTTTTACCCTTTAGATCTTCGTTCATGTATCCGAATGGAGAATTCCCAAGATCAAAATCTTCTACCTTTTCGCCATTTCGTTCTCCGGCAATGATATATCCTTCAGACTTTAATGCACGGCATTCTTCAAGGTTTGCTTTTGGAGTAATGCTTTCAACACCATTGGCGATTCCTGCTGTCATACACGAAGTAGCCCTTAGAATGTCTACAACCACTACCAACTTCTCCCCAAAAGAATACAGGTGAAGTAGTTCCGGTGAAAGGCAAACATCGATCGTTTTACTCATAAATTATCCTTTGTAAAGTGGTAATTTTTCTACCTTTGCTTTCAGTTTTCTTTTTCTGATCGCAATGAAAATTTCAGTTCCTGGAGCTGAGAATTCTTTCTTAACATACCCGAGGCCGATTCCTTTCTCAAGCATTGGAGATTGTGATCCTGAAGTTACCATTCCGATCTCATTACCTTCTGCATCTTCGATCGGGTAATCTTTTCTCGGAATTCCTTTTTCTTCTAAAATAAAGCCAACTAATTTTCTGTCAACACCTTCTTCTTTTTGCTTTTTAAGATTTTCAGAGTTCACAAAGTCTTTTGTGAATTTGGTGATCCATCCAAGTCCTGCTTCAAGGGGAGAAGTAGTTTCATCGATGTCGTTACCATACAGGCAGTAACCTTTTTCCAGTCTTAAAGTATCCCTGGCTCCAAGGCCGATCGGTTTGATATGTGCTTCTTTACCAGCTTTGAAAATTGCATCCCAAAGAGGAAGAGCCAGGTCATTTTTTACATAAAGCTCAAATCCACCTGATCCTGTATACCCGGTTCCGGAAATGATCACATCATTCGCTCCACCAATACTACCTACAGTAAAGTGATAGAACTTGATTGCCGAAAGGTCAATTTCAGTAAGCTTTTGAAGTACTTCTACCGCTTTTGGTCCTTGTACTGCAAAAAGAGAATAATCGTCAGAAACATCTTTTAAGTCAGCCCCGATCGACTCGTTATATTTCTGTATGTGAGCAAAATCTTTTTCAATATTGCTTGCATTAACTACGAGAAGGTATTTTTCTTGATTAAATCGGTAGATGATCAGGTCATCAACAATTCCTCCATCTTCATTCGGCAGACAGCTGTATTGTGCCTGACCGTCGACCAGTTTAGAAGCGTCGTTTGAAGATACCTTCTGTATCAATTCGATAGCTTTAGGCCCTTCAACCCAAAATTCGCCCATGTGAGAAACGTCAAATACACCAACACCTTCGCGAACTGTTTTATGTTCTTCGATGTCTGATGAATATCTCACAGGCATATTATAACCGGCAAAAGGCATCATTTTAGCCCCTAATTTTTCATGAACATCGTTTAATGCAATTTTTTTGAGCTCCATGTCGTTTATGTTTATTGAAAATCGGCACAAAGGTAGTAAAAAAGCTTAAATCTCGTTTAGGGAATTATATATTAAGTGATGATTTATTAACATAATTAATGATTTAATAAACTGGGAATTTTGGTTTTGATAAATAATTGTCGGACTTTAGTGTCAACACTATCTTTCATTCCGAAAATATTTATCTCAATAAGCAAGTAATCAAATACTTAATTTATTGAAAGAGATTCATATCGGCATATTCGGATTGATCCCATTCAACTCAGTTGTTTTTCTGAATATATGGTACCTTATTTTTAAGGTACCGCCGATTGTTTTTCCTTTTTCTTAAAATGCTTCAAATATTTTTCTTTTTTTGGAAACAAAAATATCTGTTTGATGTTATAAAGATAATTAAACTGTGGTGTGGTATAGGTTTAATTTTCATGATGGCTGAGAAGCTGACCGCCTGATGTGGTAACAGGCGGTTTTTTTATTTAGTCTAATTTAAATTTACAATTAAAGTACAATGAAGTATTGGAATAATTATAGTAAATGATTAATTTATAGGTAGTTAAAGAGCGTTCATCTACCTGTTTTTCAGGGAATCATATTGTTAATTAAAAATCAGGAATTTATGAATTTACATGCCCCTTTTCATGAAAACATTATCTACCCACAAACTAAAATCCCATATAACTTTATTATATGATGTAGCACTACTATTCGTTTGTTTATTATCTGGTAATACCTACCAGATTTATGCCTTTCAAGATGATCAGATACAGGTTCAAAGCTCCGGAAACGAAGTGGTTTGGAGAGAAGGCAATAATTCTACTTCAGCTTACTCTTTGAAGTTAAAGAATGTCTCAGGAGAAACATCTGTTTACCATATTGAAGTACTTAATAATGAATCACAATCCGATTTTATTCATGAACTATATGGTGTTTTGATACAAAATACTGATTATGTGTTATTAGATACTGGAGTTTCTCAATTTGAATGGTATGACATAGAAAAAGAAGAATATATTTTATGGAGTCCGGGATATCCTACAGCAGATCCACCAACAACAAAAATTAAGGATTTACTAACCAAAGGGCAGGATTCGCAATTTGTTTTTCCATTTTTTGGAGAAGAAGTTAATTTGAAAAATTTTTCAATCGGTGCTCAGGGTGGAATTGGATATTTTCCAGAGGCTGATGGTGACTTTTTTTCTTATAGTTATCCCTTTGATGATCCAGTACTCAATGGAGCTATATTTCCCATTCTATCAGTCGTTCCTGAGATTGAGATTGTATTTTATAAAGAATATGAAAACTTTGTTATTCTTCAATTTAATTTCAGAACCTGGATATCACGAAATAACCGTTCAATTTATCAAATAAAGATCGAGAGTAACGGAGACATTTCTTTTAATTATAAATTGTTAGAATATTACCCACCATGTAATGCAGTAGGTTTATTTACCGGAATGGAATCTCTTGATGGTAAATCAACGCATATGATTAATATTGTCGGTCCAGAATGTCCATATGAGGAAACTGTTACTTTTACTGATTTATCAAGAACTTTTAAATATGAGCCTACTAACATTTTAGTTCCGGAAATAGATCAAATAACACTTGAACCGAATGAAGAAGTAACAATTGATTTTTATCCAAGAATAAATTTAAGTGAAGGTCAGTATAATACCAATGTTATAATTTCTAAAAGTAATGAGGAATTATACAAGGTTCCCATATTTGCAACCGTGTTATCTAACAAAGTTAAATTAGAATCTGACCCCATTGCTACCTGGACAGTTGGAAGTAATGATCTTAGCTCAATTGATGTAAAGATTATTAATTCAGATACTAAAGAAAGGGATTTTATTATTAAAACTGCACCATCCAGTTATGATTTGATAGATAAGGATAAGTTTGTTTCTAATAATAGTATCTATGCTTCTTTTGAGTATGAAGATATTACTCTGGATAAGCAAAATGGTAACTGGGAAATCATTTCTTATAACTTTAAGTTTCCAGATATTATCAAACCAGAAAATAAACTTTCATTTCCTGGTTTTTATACACCTCTTGGAGGTGGAGTGGCTCGATTTGGAGATATTTTAGCTTATAACAATAGGCCTGATAGTACTTTCAAGTTTAGTTTTTTTGATGGGGAAACGTATCTCAAAGATATGGCTTTAAGTGAGTATGGATATTTAGCCAGATACCTACCCCCTTCTTCTCAATATTATCCTCCGTATGATTTTGAACCCGGCGACGTTGGTGAACCTAATGGTCTAATCGTCCCTTTCGTTGGAGAAATAAGGTTTAATAAGGAAGATGAATTATCAGGTATATTTTACGATGAAGTCTTAATACAGGGTGAGAGAATTGCTGCGTTGTATTTTCATAATTTCAAATCGCGTTTTGATGATGCTTTGTTTTCTTGCAAGCTGTTGATTTTAAAAAATGGTGACCTTTTAATCGAAAAAGAAGGAGACTTTGATAATACTCCAGGTATACGTAAAACGGTTGGATTGGAAAGCATGGATGGGGAAAATTATATTTACAGGAATATTAATTCCATAGCACCATTCAATAATCAAAAGATATACATTTTTAAAGACAGATATCCACTTTTGATACAAACGGGTGAATTAGTTCACTCAGCTGCAGAAAGTAATATTATTAATGAATTACAAGCTAATTGGAGAGCAATACCCGGTGTTCAGTATACTAAAGTTTTTTTAGATGAAATTATTGGAAATGATACATTGAAAAATGTAGCAAGAACAACTATTTACTCAAATGCACAATTTAATGCATGCTCTTTCACTAATCAAAACTTAAGTATTTCCAGTAATATAAACACGAGTTCAAGTGCTGCTTCCTGGTGGCAGGCAGATCGAATGATTGATGGGAATCCCCACTCTCGATGGTCCACTTCTGAAGATCAGGCTGAAATTTTATTAGACTTGCAGAATGTAGTGGGGTTAGATGAAATGAAAATTTATTGGGATTACGCAAGGGCCAGGAGTTATGCCATTTATTCTAAGATAAATGAACAAGATGATTGGGGACTCATTTATAGCTCACTGAATAATGAAGCGGTTTATAACTTATTATTATTTAAAAGTATATCTGTAAGATATCTTAAGATTGTTTGTCGAGTACCATTTACAACATATGGATATTCTATTAAAGAATTAGAAATCTATGGTAGTTGTGTGAATCAGCCGGTATTACCTGCTGGGGGAAATATAATTCCCTATTCACTATATATGGAAGTAGGTGAAAAGTTAGCATTGGAAGCCTACATCTACAGAAGTGACTTTACGGTGATTGAAATGCCTGATGGAGAGTGGAGTATAGATGGTGAAAATGTATTTGTCGATGAAAACGGAATATTAACCGCTTTATCACCAGGTGTCTTTACTGTTTATTATCAATTCAACAATCTTACTCTGGAACGAACCGGCTTTGTTAAACCAGGAGATTGTAATATAGATCCAACTATTAATCTAGCTCTAAACAAACCTTCTTATGGTTCCAGCTGGGAGAATCCGGTCTTCCAGGCCAGCAAAGCGAATGATGGAAACTTTAATTCCCGATGGTCCAGCCATTTTAAAGATAATCAGTGGTATTATATTGAGTTGAACGAAGTATACAAAATACTCGGGATTAATATTGACTGGAATTACAGTGCTGCCAGTTCTTATGAATTGCAATACAGAGATAAGACTGGTAAATGGAATGTGTTTTATCAGAATATGAACGCAAATGGAGGAACAGAACAACTTAAATTTGAAGGCAATATTCAGACAGATGCTATACGTTTGTGGGGATTCGAAAGAAATACTGAGTATGGATTTTCAATTCACGAATTTCAGGTTTATGGTAGCTGTTCAGATCAGGAAAGCACAAACGAATCAATATCTACAAGCGTGTTTGCATACCCGAACCCGATCATTCAAAGTTTAAAATTGAAATTAAGCACGGAAAGGCAGGAAAAATACACGTTAAAATTGTACGATAGTAATTTTAATTTGTATTTTAGTAGTGAAATTGAGCTAGGATTTGATCCCGTTGATCTTCCCTATAATTTATCTGCACTTCCGGTTGGAGTTTACATATTAAAATTGGTAAGTGAAAACGGGGATACCAGTAGTATAAAACTGGTTAAGGAATAGTCAATATAATTACATAGTTAAGTATAAGGTCCCATAATTATCTGCCATGAAAAACTTTACCCTGCCAGGAGTTGAAGCCAAATCACTCTACCTGTTAATTATTCTATTAGTATTCAATTTAAATTTATCTGCTCAGCAGCATTGTAAAACCGGAATGGTGACTATAAAAGTTACTGAAGAGGTAGCAAGCCAGCTCAATGAAACGCTGAGAAATATGTCCGAAACCGTAGTTCAGACCGGGAATCCGGAAATTGATAAGTTATCATCAGAATATTCTTGCCAAAAAATAACACGGTTGTTTCCCTTCAATCCACGTTTTGATCAAAAACACAGAAAATATGGACTTCATCAATGGTTTACTCTCAGGATTGATGAAGGAGCATCGATTGAAGATGTAGTTAAAAGTTATGAAGGTCTGGAGTACGTTGAAATTGCCGAACCGGTAATGATACCAGACTATGAAGAACCTGTTGAATCTTTAATAGATTATTCTGAAGCTGGCACATTACCACAGGGGACAAACGATCCCTTATTTCATCTTCAATATTCTTTTGAAAATACCACTATGAATGATGGTGGAGATGTGGGTATTTTGCCTACATGGAAACAAAATACAGGAAATAAAGCAGTTATAGTGGCAGTGATTGATGGAGGTATTGAAAAAACTCATCCGGATTTAAAGCAAAATCTTTGGGTTAACGAGGATGAAATTCCCAATAATGGAATTGATGATGATAATAATGGTTACAAAGATGATTACAACGGCTATGGTTTTGGAGAGAGAAAGGGTGACTACACACCAGATGGTCATGGAACACATGTAGGCGGAACAGTTGGTGCATCAAGCAACAATGGAATAGGAGTGGCCGGACTTGCCGGGGGATCAGGAGATAAGCCTGGTGTCCAATTAATGTCTTGTGCTACATTTAGTCCAAATGGTAATGGCGGATTTCAGGAGAGTTTTATTTATGCTGCTGATAACGGCGCCGTTATTGCACAGAATTCATGGAGTTTCAGAACCCCAAATATTTATTTGCCTTCTTATGAAGTAGCTATTAATTACTTCATCAATGAAGCAGGTAAGGATGAGTTTGGTAATCAGGTTGGCCCAATGGCAGGTGGTTTGGTGATGTTTTCTGCAGGTAATAGCAATACTAAAGAACGAATTTTTCCTTCATATCTCGACCAGGTGATTGCCGTGGCAGCAACAGATAATGAAGATAAACGTGCAGGTTTTTCCAATTACGGCGATTGGGTGGATATTTCGGCCCCCGGGGTGAGTATTGCAAGCACATATATAAATAATAGTTACGCTTATTCTTCCGGGACTTCCATGTCATGTCCTCATGTTTCCGGAGTAGCTGCCCTAATGGTCTCTGCATTTGGAAAACAGGGATTTACGCCCGAAAAGGTGAAAGCTTTAATGTATTCTTCCGCTGATAATATTGATGCCAGAAATCCTGATTTTGTTGGTTCACTGGGTTGGGGACGGTTAAATGCGCAAAAAGGATTTAAAGCTAGTGTCAACAGAGGTGCCATTTTAAGTTTTCAGTTTGAAGAATTGATTTTGGAGGATATCTATTTTGGTACATCAAAACCCATAAGTTTAGTCGTTGGTAATCTTGGACTTGAACAACTGAATATTTCAAAGATAGAGTCTGAATCTGGAGTTTTTAAAAAAATTAAATTTAATAAGTCACCTCTTCGTTCGTTTTTTAGAACTGAAATAAATTTTGAATTCATTCCAAATGCTTCGGGTCCTTTTTCTGAAAAGTTAATGATCTATTCGAATGATGAAAATGATCCGGTCAAGGAGATAATTGTGTCCGGGAATGTTCTTTCTGCACCTATTCTAACTTTAAATGATTTCTACGAAGATGTAGTGATCGATAATTCAACTATTGATGAGTTTCGGTTTGATTTTAAAAATACTGGAAACGTTAAGCTAACCTACAAATTATCTCTCGTAGGACCCCAGGGCGATGGATATCCGATCAATACGATTGTTAATATTACCGGAGAAACTCCTGTCAATACAGAAGACCAGGTACGAATGAAAATCGATGCCAGGGGAGTGCCCAGGGGTACTTATAATTATGGTGTTAGGTTTGAAACGAATGAACCTGTAGATAATGTGGATACCTTATTTTTTGATGTTAAAGTATTAGGGCCGGAATTGGTTGTTTTATCTGAAAAATCCTCAATTTCTGTTAATAAAGGCGTGGATAAAGAATTTTCTTTTGGAGTAAAAAATATTGGAGAATTGCCTGCAAAGCCATCCGTTATTCACCAGCCCGGAGGATATGGCTTTGGGGACGAAAAAGTATTTTATTCTAATGGCTTTGAAAAATTAAGTCTGGATGAAACTACTCCTATTGAAATTTATAATTCCGGGAAAGCTATAGTCTCCGATGAGCACCCTTTTGAAGGAGAAAAGCATTTAAGAGTATTTGAACTGTCGGAATATGACCAATACAGGATGCCATTAAATGAGTTAAATCCTTATGTTTATGCTAATCCTACTATGGTTAAGATTAATATGAGAATTGTGGGCGATAATCCCTGGTCTGTTGAGTTTGTTGATGATAATTGGCCAGGTGCATATGCATATTTTGATCCTTCAGATGGGAGTTTAGAATTTTACTATTTGTATGACAACTATCAGGCAGAAACTATAACTATACCTAATGCTTTTGTGCCAGGGGAGTATTTTGAATTAGCTGTGACTAATTTTGAAGGGTCCTTTCAAAAACTTTTAATTAACGGTAAAGTTGTTGCAAAATTACAAACCTTTTTTGGTGTAAGTAAACTCTATCTCACGAGTACTTATAATGGCGATGGATATGTAGATATTGATAATTATATTAATGTGTATGGAGGATATAGAACCTCTGATTATTCATTTCTAGACTTTGAATTCCCTGCTAGTATTAATCCAGGAGAGGAAGCATTAGTAACAGGTAAAATCAATACCGAAAATGCAACTTCAGGAGTATTCTATAAGGATATTTTTATGCTTTCAGGTAATAAACCTTCATTAAGTCATACAGCGAAAATTGAGTTGTTCGATGATGAGAAAATTGAAGTCAGTCCTACTGAAATATATCAGAAAGTTTACTTCAACAACGACACTTTGAGATATGTTGATGTAGAAAATACTGGCGGAAAGGATTTATGGGTGAATATGAATTTTTCTGATCAGTTTGATCAATCTGATAAAAAAGAAACAGTAGTCCTTTACCAACAATTCCAATCTCTTTTTTCATTTGATGCATGGTATTTTATAGATAATTCAGGTTCAGGTATTGTATGGGGAACACAATCCGATCACGGACAGGAAATTCCTGATAATTTGAAATGTATTGAATTTAGTTATGGATCCGGGCTTTGGTATAGCGATATAATTGAAGGAGCAGTCGGTGATCTGGATACGGAAGTTATCTCGCCCGAGGTGATAGTAAATACAAACGAGGTGACCGTCTCTTATTTGACCACCCATGGTAATGGATTGGGAGGAAATGTCATGGATCTGGATATTTCTTACGACAATGGACAAACATGGAATAATGTGTTAAGATGGGATGATTACAGAGTAAGGCATGAATGTGAAAGGGTAGAGGTAGACCTGAAACCAATATTAGGAGAAGAAAGAAAGTTTAAACTTAGATGGCATTCCTATGGAATTGGTTATGCAAGTGAAGGTTACCTGGACGAAATAAAAATTGTAGCAAAAGAAAGTGCTTTAGTCTCAAATAATAGCGGCGGAGTTTTTCTTCCAATTGGTGCAATCAAAACCTTTCCACTTTCCATCAATTCTACAGATGTTAAAGATGGAGATTATTTGGTGAAATCAGAAGTCATTACCTCGGGAGAAGAATTTTCTCAAAATTTCGATTTAAATATTGAAGTGCTTGGTCCTGGAATTCCAATAATTGATCAGTCATACTTTGATTTTTCGATTGGTCATGGAACTGATGTAAGTCAACAGGTTATTATTACTAATAAGGGTCAAAGTCCTGTCAAATTAGACTTTGAATATAACTTGCCACCTGAGGCTAAGCTTAATTTTAAAGAAGAAATCTTATCAGAAGATTTTGATGACCTTGAGACAGGAGCTATAAAACAAAAGCATGAAATTATTGCTAACGATCGTGTAATAATTGATAACATTGATCCTTATACTCCAAATAACCATTTGGTAATGAAGGCTACCGGATCGATCAGATCAGAAGTATATCCTACTATCGAATATCCCACTGACTCTGTTTCCAGTTTTTCTATGTTCATCAAAACTGATTTAATTAATTATGCTTGGTATTTATCTACTAACAATAACAATTCCAGGATTTTTACTGAGGATATAGAATTTGGTAGTAGGAGTTTGAGTATTGATAATGAGAAATTATTAGAATATGGTGACGAAAAAGGATATAAACATATTGTTTTAACCTATAACAAGACCACTAAAGAAAATAAGATCTATTATAATGGAAAGCTTATTAAAACGATTCTGGATTACAGGCAGCCTATATTCTATTTTAATTTTGCTAATAGATATTTAATTGAGGATACAGATGAAGCTAAAATAGATAATATTGAATTGATTAATGGTAAACCCAAATTCCCGATTGTAAGATCTGAAACCCAAATTTTAAACCTTAATCCCGGAGAATCCAAACCAGTAAATCTTATTGTTGATGCGGGGAGATTAAATATTGGAGAGTTTAATGAGATATTAAAGGCATCATATATGGGATATGAATTAGAATCTTTGGATATCAATTTTGATTTTGAAGTTATTGATGAGCCCTGTAAAATTAATTCAAAAACAAATCAAACAATGACCGGTAACGTATCGGCAAGTTCTTTTGCTTCAGAATGGCAGATTGCAAACAGAGCAGCAGATGGCCTTCCTTATACCAAATGGCATTCAACTTTTGATACAGAACAATATTATGATGTCGATCTGGGTAAGGTTAATATGATCGATAGTGTGAGAATACTATGGGATTATAATTATGCATCATCTTTTGATATTCTAGTTCGCTCTTCTAAATCAGAGGAGTGGACCAAATGGTATTCTAAAATAAATAATACAGAACAACTAACGGAACTCAGTCTTACTCAAATTAATGCACGATATGTCAGGTTAAAACTTAACAGTCCTGCGACAGTATTTGGTTATTCACTTTTTGAATTCGAATTGTTTGGAGGTTGTGCTGAAGGTGATCCAATACTTACAACAATTGATATTACACCAGAATATTATTCATTAGCCCCGGGAGAAGAATTACAATATCAGTTTACTGCAAAAGATCAATTTGGTAAAGAGTATATCCCTTCTAATGCTACCTGGGGGGCATCTGGAAATGTAAATATTGATTCAGAAACCGGTGTGCTTACCGGTTTGATGGACGGAGAATATGAAGTAACATTAACAGCTGATGGAATAACAAAATCAGTAGCAGGATCAGTAGTAAGCAATGGATGTAGTGTATCTCTTGTGGGCAGTCTGTCTTTGAATAAACCCTCAGTGGCTTCTAGCGAAGAAAGTCTAATCTTTGAAGCTGAAATGGCTAATGATGGGAATTTAAAATCCGACTGGCGATCAAAATTTGCAGATAATCAATGGTGGTATGTTGAATTAGGAGACACTTATAATATCCACGAGATCAATATCGATTGGGGAGTTAATTTTGCTACCTGGTATGAACTCCAATATCGCGATTCTGATGGCATCTGGAGGGTATTCTATAAAGACTTAAGTGCTGATGGTGGCAATGATCAAATTGATTTTGATGGATCAGTCTCTACTGATGCTATTCGATTATGGTCTTTCACCAGGTCAGGGCCATGGGGATTTAATATCAATGAAATTGAAGTGTATGGGGTGTGTACTCCATCCACGGAATCTGCTTCGATGATGAATATGGCTGTCCTGGCTTATCCAAATCCTCCTCAGGATGTGGTGAATCTGAAAGTAAATAATAATAAAGACGGTCTGTGGACAGTCGAGCTATATGATTCTCAATATAATTCTTATGGTTCAAGTGAGGTTATGCTAAACTCTGATGATTTTGCAGAATTGCCATTTAAGTTTGGAGGTTTATACAGGGGAACTTATTTCCTTAAACTTACAGACTATGATGGGGAAGTGACGGTATTAAAGATATTAAAAGAATAACTATTAGTCCGGTTGTTTTTGTGGTCGTCTCAAATTGAGACGGCCATATTTACATACCGTAATCTTTTTCTACTTTCGCAATTCTTAATCTGAAAGAGCTATACCATTCTTTCCTTCCTTTTTTTCTGGCAATAGAATGTTCAACATTATTTTTCCAGTTTTTTATTGATTCCAGATCCTTCCAGTAAGATACGGTAATTCCTACTTCGTTTCTGGCGTATTCGACTCCTAAAAACCCGGGTTGATCTTTTGCTAATTCGACCATTCTCTCTGCTGTTTCTTCATAACCATTATCAACTGATGTTCGAATAGAACTGAAGATCACAGCATAATAAGGAGGCTTAGGAGTATTGGCGATCATTTTTCTTTAAATAAATCTAATTGTCGTGGTAATAGTTGAAAGCTCTTTCGATGTAAAGGAGAAATTCCATAGGTGCGAATTCCCTCTCTGTGTTGTCGGGTTGGATATCCATAATTTCTTTCCCAGCCATAATAAGGATGTACCTCGGCATACTGTTCCATCAACATATCTCTATGTGTTTTAGCAAGTATAGAGGCAGCGGCTATTGAGAAATATTTTGAATCTCCTTTAATAATGCATTCATGACTGATCTCCGGGTAAGGAGTGAAGCGATTTCCATCAATTAATAACAGGTCTGGTCTGGTTTTTAATTGATCAACGGCTTTATGCATAGCCAGAAATGAAGCTTTTAAGATATTAATTCGGTCGATTTCTTCAGGTTCCACCACAGCGATAGCCCAGCTTATTGCAACTTCTTTAATGTCATTGACTAATGATTCGCGGGTTGTTTTATTTAGTGCTTTGCTATCGGTAAGTATATCGTGTTCAAAATCTTTGGGCAGGATCACCGCCCCGGCAACTACCGGACCTGCAAGGCATCCTCGTCCTGCTTCATCGCACCCCGCTTCAAATTGATAAGTATCTGAAAAAAATGACTTTAACACATTACAAAACTATAGCATTTTAATGAGAATGTGAATCCTTGTGAGGTAATTCCCATTTTATTCCCAGGAAAAAATTTCTTCCGGCAACAGGCCCGTAGTTATAAGCAGTATCGAAGTTGTCTGCAAAGCCAATTGGCGAATCTGGGTCTCCTGTTCCTGATAACGGAGAGTATTCCTGGATGTAGTCAAAAATGTTATTTACACCTGCATAGGCAGCAAAACCCTTTTTAAATGATTTTTCAACCTTCAGGTCAGCGACGAAATAGGTTGGTGTCCATCTTGGTCTGGCGACCAATTCTTCGCTTGGAGATTGATCAAAAGTCAATGGCATCCTGACCGGGCCATTTAATCTCATGTTTAATCCCAGAGTCCAACCAGCTTTAGGAATTGTATATGCGATCGAAGTTAAGGCTGTCCATTTCGGTGCAAATTCAATTGATTGATATCCCTCATCGGTTTGTTCATAAACTTCCTGGATGTTCAATCCCTGGTTGATAGTAATCCCGTTTTGAAAATCTATAACGTTGGAAAGATTTATACCTCTCGATATAAAATGACCCTGGGTGTTAGCATATATGATTTGCCCGGGAGTATCGTAATCAGGAGTGATACGGTTTGAAAACCGGGTATAAAATACATCCAGATCAAGCATTCCCTGGTTATTATTAAATGTATAAACGTGATTCAGGTTCCACGCAATGTTATACGATTGCTCAGGCTTTAGATCCTCCTCAATAACAATTTCTCTCTGACCGGAAACAAAGGCGTGATCTTCTGTAAATAAGTTTACAATTCTAAAGCCAGTACCAAAACTCAGCGAAGAGGAGGTAACGGGAGAAAACTTTTTCTTTAAGTGCACTCGTGGAGATGGTATCAACCCATGAGCATTGTAATAATCAAGTCTCAATCCGGTAAGAAGATTCCATGAATCATTTATTTCCCAGTTATCTTCGATGAATATTCCAGGATTATATTGAGCCGAAGGATTGTTGATCACCTGTCCTGATCCAACGGTTTCCTCGGTTGCTACGGTGTTGTCATCATAATGATTCAATCTGAAAGTCGCTCCGGAGAGTATATTGTGATTTGTTATATTAAAATTTTTACTTAAAGTAATAAATCCTGTTCTCTGAGTGGCTTCATAGAAATCACTCCCGTAATAAGAGTTCTGCTCATGATTACTCAGTGAAAAGTTGATGTTTAAATTTTTAGCACCAGGGACTTCATATTCCCCAAAGATCATTACTCTTTTTGTATAGATGCTTTCACCATAGATTGAATCATTTCCTCTTATTTCTCTATAGGCATTATCTTTTAAATAGGGTTCAATTCCGTTTCTTCTGTCTTCATAATATACCTGGGCGCCTAATTCAAAATTATTACCTTGTTTTTGAGCTATGTTCCAGTTGGTATACATGGATATTCTTTCAAAATCGATCATGTCATTGAAAAGATCTTCATTTTTATCGATGAAAGATCTTTTATATCCACCATTTAATGCGATAACACCGTCAGTCTCTCCAATTTTAGTGCTGTAAACAGCATTTCCATAAACTTCTCCAAAGCTGGTTCCCATCAAATCGATAGAGGCTTTAGGCATATGGTAATCATCTTTAGTAATCACATTAATAACTCCAGCCATCGCTTCCGAACCATAAAGAGTGGAAGCCGGGCCTCTGACAACTTCCAGCCTTTCAATAACTGAAGAAGGAATACTATTCAGACCATAAACACTGGCCAGGTTGCCAAATAGAGGAGTGCCATTGATCAATATAGCAGTGTATGCGCCAGGCAGGCCATTGATACTGACAGAATTTGTATAACAAACTCCGCATGCAACAACCTCATTGACTCCATTGATCATCTTAAATGATTCCATTAATGATGAACCACCTGATGGAATAAAATTATTCAGTTGCCGGGAAGAAATGACTTCAACTTTAACTGGTGAATTCTTTCGTGCATTAGGCATCATCGTCCCGGTTACAGTTACTTCATTTAACCCTAGAATATTTTCCTGTAATTCAATTTTAAGCGGTTTATTTCCTGACGCTTTTACCATTTGTGTCTTAAATCCAAGACAACTGACCTGTAGGTTGTGATTTTTACCAGTTAATCCTTTTAGTTCGAATTCGCCATGTTCATCAGTGACCGTTCCAATCCCATTATCTGTTTTCACAACAGCTCCCGGTATGGGTGAGTTCCCATCAGTAATTATCCCTTTGATCATATACTCCTGGGCGTGACAAAAATATATTGAAACAGAAAAGAATAAAGTAACTATTAGTCGATTCATAAGGTAAATCTAAAATTTTACTCAAAGATAATAAAAATATTTTTAGAGTAGTCTAAAAATTAAGAGTGAAAATGTAAAATTATTTAATATTCATAATAAGGCAGGCATACCTAAAAGATGTTAGATTTGTGCTATGGATGAAATGTACAACCCGTGGAAAACCCTTGATGGCCGGGAAGTTTATGAAAACCCCTGGATTAAAGTCGTGGAATACAATGTTCTAACTCCAAATGGCTCTAAAGGGATTTATGGTAAAGTAAGTTTTAAAAATAAAGCCTTAGGTATAATACCGGTAGATGAAGAAGGTAATACCTGGCTTGTCGGGCAATACCGTTATACTTTAGATGAATACTGCTGGGAAATTCCGATGGGTGGAGGGCCAAATGAGCTTGATCACCTCGAATCGGCCAAAAGAGAATTAAAAGAAGAAACAGGACTCGTTGCCTCAGATTGGAAAAATATTATGAGAATCCATACGAGTAATTCAGTTACAGATGAAGAAGGCTTTGTTTATCTGGCTACCGGATTGACTCAGAAAGACCCAGAACCAGAGGAGACTGAAGTGCTTAATGTTAAGAAATTACCGCTTAAAGAAGCAGTGGAATGGGTCATGGAGGGAAAAATAACCGATGCAATATCAGTTGCTGGTTTATTGAAGGCAGCCAGAATTCTCAATGTCTGAGAAAGTTAAATGAATTATTTCGAGCATTTTAAAATAAACTTTAACCTGGCAGTTCCGGTAATGATCAGCCAGTTAGGCCACATTATGGTAAATGTGGCTGATAGCGCAATGGTCGGACAACTGGGAAAAACTCCTTTGGCAGGATCAGCTCTTGCCGGAAGTATTTTTAGTCTTGCAATGACATTTGGTATAGGACTATCGATCGGTGTTACTCCTTTTGTTGCTGCAGCTGATGGTGAGAAAAATTATAAGAGACTTGGTGGACTTCTCTATAACGGAATGATTGTTGGCATTGGAGGAGGTCTCCTGTTATGTCTGCTCGTTTTCGCTGTTTTTCCGGCATTACCCTATTTTAATCAACCTCCGGAGGTGGTGACTATTGCTAAACCTTACCTGGCTGTAATCGGATTTTCATTGATCCCGTTAATGTTGTTTCAGATTTTGAGGCAATTTGTAGAAGGTCTTGCTTTTACCCGGGAAGCAATGGTCATTATTTTATTGTCTAACGTATTGAATATTATTCTCAATTATATATTCATTTTTGGTAAGCTTGGTATGCCTGCAATGGGGCTTCTGGGAGCTGGTTATAGCACTCTTATTTCCCGGGTAGTAATGATGCTTGCAATATGGTTTTTTGTAGCAAAGAACAAGCGATTTAATATTCACCGGCGTTTTGCCCTCAGGGCGAGATTTAAAACCGAAACAATTAAAGAGATATTAAGAGTAGGGCTTCCCGGGGGAATCCAATATACATTTGAGGTGGGTGCTTTTGCCTTAGCTGTAATCATGATGGGCTGGCTGGGAAAAGTTGAGCAAGCCGCACACCAGGTGGCTATTTCCCTGGCATCTGTTTCCTATATGATGGCCTCCGGACTTTCAGCAGCTGCAACGATCAGGGTAGGAAATCAGCTTGGTAAAAAGGACTTCCCTACTTTAAAGAAGGCGGCTCATACTTTATTTGCAATGGGACTGGTTTTTATGGGTATTTGCGGACTTTTCTTTGCTTTGGCCAGTCAATGGTTGCCAACATTATTTATCGATGATCCGGAAGTAATATCCCTGGCATCGAATTTAATAATTGTTGCTGCTGTTTTTCAGCTATCTGATGGGTTGCAGGTTGTTTGCCTGGGAGCTCTACGAGGACTTACCGACGTTAAAATCCCAACTATTATTACTATGCTGGCCTATTGGGTTTTTGGTTTGCCGGTGAGTTGGCTTTTTGGATTTAAGCTCGGTTATGGAGCCGAAGGAATATGGTATGGACTGTTGATTGGATTGACAATTGCAGGTGTGCTTTCATTGATCCGTTTCGAATGGTATACTAATGCAGTAGTAAAAAGAAATAGTTACAGAGTCGAATCATAACCTTCATTTTTCGACATTTGAGAAAAAAAATGCATCTTTATGAATTAAGATATTTTTATCATGAGTAAATACAACATATTATTTCTTCTGTGCACTTTATTGTTTGTTTCCGCTTGTAAAGAAGAGGAAAAGGTAGAAAAAACCGATCAGGAAGGTAGCAATTATGAAATCATGTCGATGGAAGAGAGGGCTAAAGTTATAGACTCTCTTTTGCAAATCAGAATCAATAAGGTCTTGCCTGAATTGATGGATAGAACAGGTATCGATATGTGGATATTGATTAGCAGGGAGTATAATGAAGATCCCGTTCTTGAAACAATGCTTCCTGCAGAGTGGATGTCAGCAAGAAGAAGGACTATTTTAGTTATTTCTTATAACGGTGATAGTTTGAATACTTATGCCATAGCCAGGTACAATGTTGGAGATGTATTTAAAAAAGCCTGGGATAAAGAAGAAGAGCCCGATCAGTGGATGGCACTACGGAAGTTAGTCGAACGGCATAAGCCAAACAAAATTGGTATCAATATTTCCAGGGATTTTGCCCTGGCAGATGGAATGCCAAAAACAGAATACGATGCCTTGTTGAAAGCATTACCTCAAAATTATGGCAACAAAATTGTTTCTGCGGAAGGTCTTGCAGTTGGCTGGCTGGAGACCAGGACTAATGAAGAAATGGCTCTTTATAAAGATATTTGCAATATTGCTCATAAGATCATTGCAGAAGGGTTTTCAAATAAAGTTATTACCCCGGGAGAAACCACAACTGATGATGTGGTCTGGTTTTTCAGACAAAGAGTTAACGAACTTGGTTTAAAAGCATGGTTTCATCCTACTGTAAGTGTTCAGCGATCTGATTCTGAGAATTTCGATCATTTACGTAGCTTCTCCGATAGCCCGGGAGACAGAGTTATTATGCCCGGAGATCTTCTTCATGTAGATTTTGGTATAACTTATTTGCGTTTAAATACGGATACTCAACAGCATGCCTATGTCCTTAAAGAAGGAGAAGAGTCGGCTCCTGAGTATTTGGTTGAAGCGTTAAAGACCGGCAATCAACTTCAGGATATTCTGACCGATCAATTCCTTTTGGCAAGAAGCGGAAATGATATTTTGGCAAATGCCTTAGCCGAGGCAGATAATCAGGGTATAAAAGCCACCATATATACTCATCCAATAGGTTATCATGGTCATGCTGCAGGTCCAACGATTGGAATGTGGGATGCTCAGGGTGGAGTTCCGGGTCCGGGAGATTATCCGCTTTATTCGAGAACGGCCTACAGTATCGAATTAAATCATGCAGTAAATATAGAACCATGGGGAAAGGAAATCAGAATAATGCTTGAAGAAGATGCATATTTTGATGGGGAAAAAGTGACTTACATTGATGGTCGCCAGGAAGAATTTCTTTTGATAAAATAGAACAAATCATATTTTGATATGATACATATATTAGATCTGAATTTTCAAAACATAAGAGAGTCGATTGCTGCATTCGCGGTGGAGACAGATAATGGACCTGTTTTAATAGAAACAGGGCCGCATTCGACCTACAGGTTTTTACGAAGGGCTACTAAATTACGTGGGCTTGAAATAAAAGATGTTAGGAATGTGCTATTAACGCATATTCACCTTGATCATGCTGGAGCTGCCTGGAAACTAGCTATTGGTGGAGCAGATATTCACGTTCATCCTAAAGGGTCGAAGCATCTGGCCAACCCTGATAAATTGATGGAAAGTGCCGGTAGAATCTATGGTGATAGCATGGATACCTTATGGGGAAAGA
Organism: Mangrovivirga cuniculi; assembly: GCF_005166025.1. Lineage (NCBI taxonomy): Bacteria > Pseudomonadati > Bacteroidota > Cytophagia > Cytophagales > Mangrovivirgaceae > Mangrovivirga > Mangrovivirga cuniculi. The sequence continues at coordinate 4,090,003 of NZ_CP028923.1, read as the reverse complement.
TGAAGTCTATTCCTGAAAATCAAATAAAGGAGGTTGCAGATAATGATATTGTGTCAATTGGTGGAGTAGATTTTAAAGCACTTCATACTCCGGGTCACGCATCTCACCATATCGCGTGGCAGGTAAATGATTCAATCTTTACCGGTGATGTTGGTGGGGTTAAGATCAATAATGGTCCGGTAGTAGCACCATGTCCCCCACCTGATATAGATATTGAAGCCTGGGACAAATCGATCGAAGTCCTCAGAAAGGCTGATCCAGCACGATTATTTTTAACTCATTTTGGAGAGGTTTCCGGAAGGGAAAATGTAAAGGCTCACTTAGATCAACTTCAGGAAAGTTTACATGAAATATCTGATTGGATAAAACCATATGTAGAGGAAGGTGAATCGGATGAAAAAATAATTCCGGAATTTCAGAAGAAGATGCATCGTCATCTAAAGCAAAATGGTGCCACTATTGGAATGCTGGAACAATATGAAGCTGCAAATCCAAGTTGGATGTCTGTAGCGGGATTAAAAAGATACTGGAAAAAGAAAGCTGCCAAATAAGCATTTTTAAAATGAAAAAGTTCTTTAAGCTTGTTTACACTATTTATGGTGCGATAACTTTCGTTATTGTCTTCCTGTTTTTATATCCTTTTTTCTTATTGTTGATCTTTATCAAGCCTCTTCAAAAAAATCTTCATTTTGTAAATCATATATGGGCACGAATCTGGTTTACCTTTGTCGGAATGCCTGTACATGTGATTAAAAAGCAGAAGTTTTCTTCCAGGAAGCAGGTGATTTTTGTAGCCAACCACTTTAGCTATATGGATATAGCCATAATGACCTGGTTATTTAATAACTTCATATTTATGGGAAAGGCCTCAATTGCAAGAGTACCACTTTTCGGATACATGTTTAAAAAGTTGCATATAACAGTAGATAGAAGCAGAGCGAAAGATAAGTATGCCGCATACAGAAGAGGTCTCGAAAAGATTAAAGAAGGAAAAAGTCTGGCAATATTTCCCGAAGGAGGGATAAGGGCTAAAAACCCTCCTGTAATGGCACCTTTTAAAGATGGTGCTTTCAGACTTGCCATAGAACAAAATGTTACAATAGTGCCTGTCACACTTCCTTATAATTGGTTAGTTTTACCTGATAATGAATTTTTGTTCTCTTGGCATAAACAAAAAATCATTGTTCATGAGCCAATAGAAACCCATGAGATGGATGAAAAGGATATCCCAATTTTGAAAAACCGGGTTTACAATATCATTCAAAATGAATTAAATAATCATTTTCCGGCTCATGATTCCGTAACAGAAACCGTTAATGCATGAAGATCAATAAAGAAACCGTAAGAAAAATTGCTCATCTTGCCAGGCTCGAGTTAAATGAATCACAGCAAGAGAGTATGATCAGTGAATTATCAGAAATCCTTGACTGGGTAGAAAAACTCAATGAATTAGATACGGAAGGAGTCGAGCCATTGATCAATATATCAGGTGAAGTTAACCGGTGGAGGGAAGATGAAGCTAAATTAACCATAACTCATGAAGAAGCGTTAAAAAATGCTCCAGAACATGACGATGACTTTTTTATTGTTCCAAAAGTAGTAGAATAATGAACAATAATTTTTTAGCTAAAAAAAAGAGCATCACAGGTAAAATTCTTCTATATGTTTTATTTCTGGCATTTATAGGTGCCGGAGCCTGGTGCATTGTCGCCTATATAAATAATGGTGAGGATATTTTTCCCTGGAATGAATTATATAGCTTACAAAAAGTCACACAACCACTTTTTTCATTTTCCCTTGTAACCAGTCAATTTAATATTCTAGCAGAAAATTTTGTAGGTATTATTTCCTATGGTTCCGGATTGATGACAATACAGGAAGATCCGTTCTTTTATCATTTAATTATTTTCTTCCTTGGTCTGTCAGTAATTTTAAGTGCTTTACCTGCTCTGCATAAATATTATTTTTATATCGGTATAACTCTGGTTATGCTCATTCTTATCTGGTCTGATGTTGGGTCACTTCTGCTTTTTGGCAGACTGGATAAAATACCGGTGGTATTGACTATTATTTTGCTTTTAGGACCTACTCTATTTTTTAAATTCAGATCGAAACAAACCAAGTTTGGTAGAAGATGGATGATCAATCTGCTTACTATTCTGTTTTTTGCTTTAATAGTGATCAATTTTAGTGAGTTGGACAGGCCGTTGATGCTTCTTTCAGCTAATTTGATTCATGGTAGCCTGATTATCTTTGGAGTAACAGTTTTGTTCACTGCACATGATTTATTGACAATAGTTGCATATTATATCGGAGGAAATACTCGTTCAAATCCAACTTATTTACAGTTCATTTTTGCCTTCCTTTTATTATCCGGTAACCTGATATTGTTATATCTTGGTTTTCATGAAGATCAGAATATTGACTTGGTACTCGCACCGGCAATTATTTTATTTATCGGTGCTTACCTTGGAGGGTGGATCTCATGGAAGTTAAAGCTTAAAGAAGGTGAATTTATTATAGACTGGAATGTCGATGGTAAATTCTTATATCTGGGTCTCGGTTTGGTGAGTTTAGGATTGATCGGTTTCCAGGCAGCAACGTCAGTTGATACGCTTTTATACTCGATCAATGATTTGATTATCTTTTTACATCTCGGTCTTCTATTTAGTTTTTTCATATATGTAATAATCAACTTTAACCAGTTTCTAAAACAGGGAATAAGAATAGGTGATAATTTGTATCGCCCTAAAATCATTCCTTATGTAAGTGTATTTGTACTTGGAACTGTTATTGGACTCGGTTTGTATTTTATTACTGGTCAACTTGTAACCAAATATGGAAAAGCTTCACACCAGAGTCTGATCGGAGATTATTATTATTTTCTGGATCAGCGGCAGCAGGCAGAAGTCTATTTTAGAAGATCCCGTTTCATTGCCAATAGAAATATTCATGCTAATATGGCTCTCGCATCTTTAATGAGATTGAGAGGTGAAAAGGTTAGAGAACAGGTGTTTTATGCAGAGGCTGTTAAACTATCTCCTGACCTCAGAGCTCAGCTAAATTCTATACGATTACTCAGAGAGGAAGGAAGAGAATTTGAAGCATTATTCAATATCAATGAAGTGGAACAATATTATAGTGACGACCCACAATATTGGATAGCAAGAGGAGCAGCTTATTCCAATGTTAAAATATATGATTCTGCAGTCTGGAGTTTTGAGAAGGCGTATGAGTTAGGGTTTGAAGAAAAAGCAATAGCCAATATAATGGCAGTAGAAAGTCTGTTGAGTGTAGGTGAAGATACTGACTCTCTTAATAATGCTATATCGGTTGAAGATCAATCAGATCTATATAGGGGAAACCTGATCGCTTTGAAAAATTATCAGAAAGAAGAATTGTCCAATTTTAATTTTACCCGGTCAGACTCTGTTTTAGATAAGCCTTCTTTCATTCTGTTGAATAACGGTGTAGTGAATCAGATAATGAATCTGAAAGATTCGATTGAGGAATTGGAGCGTTACCGATACCAAATTCAAAATGCAGAATTTTTAGGTAATGTTGAACAGCTTAGTATTTTCAGGAATTATGTGAAGGGGGATTTTACAGCATCAATTTATGAGCTCGCCGGACTCGCCGGTAGTTCTACCGGAAGCTATTACAGGTTTTTACAAGGGATGCTAATGGCAGATATGTATCATCCGGACCTTGCTGCGGATTATTTCTTTAGAGCTGAGGAAAGTGGATTTGAAGGTAGTGCCTGGGTTGGTATTGTTGCCTTACTTGAAAGCGGAGAATTATCAAGAGCCAGAGATATTTATAACGATGCAATAAATTCAGGATCTGTCCCACCTGATTATCTTAAGGAGCATGAATCTTTTTTAATAAATATGGATATTTCTGGCATTCAGGATCAAACAGTTGTCTTGAAAGAACTGTTAAATGAAAACCCATATATTAAGGTGAGTAAGCTAATTGGTGTTGATACGATCCCTTCAGAAATAAGAATTGAGCTGGGTAAATTTGAAGCCTCAAAGGGTCGGATCGATCGGGCTAAAAAGTTAGTAAATGGCATTGAGGCCCAGGTAGAACCGGTCACTGGGATGATTCTTGGAATCAATGGTCCGGTAGAACAATCTGAATCAGTAAGAGAAAAGATTTATAGTCAGTTTTTCGACAATTACAAAGATCTTTCTTCTGATGATCTCGAAGCCAGGGCTTTGGATTTATTATATGAAACTCCTTTGATCTTAATTATAGCAGAAGAATTAGCTTCTCGTGATGAGATTTTAAAAGCAAATAATGTTTTAGCCAATGCATTTAATATTCAGCCACAGAATGAAGCTCTGCAGATCGCTTACGTAATTAGTAGTGCAAATGCAGGTCTTGAAGATTATGCCAGGAAAACATTTAGCGATATAAGAAGTTCTATCCCTGCAGATTCAGTTAGAAATTTAGAATTAATGATTGAAGACCTGCTTCAACAACCATCAACAGACTGGGAATAATCCGATTGTCATTATTTCCTTCCGCTTATAAATTATTGATACAGAAAATGCTGTGTTGTTGGTTAATTTATATTGCTAAATAATATAAGATCATGAGCAAGGTCATTGAGACTAGTAACATTTCCAAGATATATAAAATGGGTACTCAGACAGTTGAGGCCCTTAAAAGTATCACCATTTCTATAGATAAAGGAGAATATGTAGCCTTTATGGGGCCGTCTGGTTCCGGTAAATCCACATTGATGAATATCGTAGGATGTCTGGATACGCCAACAGCGGGATCATATGTTCTTAATAATCATGATGTATCCAGTTTATCAGATAATGAATTGGCTTTGATCAGGAACAAGGAAATAGGATTCGTTTTTCAGACTTTCAACTTATTGCCGAGAGCAACGGCTCTGGAAAATGTAGCCCTGCCACTGATCTATGCTGGAATGAGAAAATCTGACAGGCTGGAAAAAGCTATGGGAGTGCTTAAAAGTGTCGGGTTAGGAGATAGAGCTGATCATAAACCAAATGAATTGTCAGGAGGACAAAGGCAGCGTGTAGCTGTAGCCAGGGCTTTGGTTAATGACCCGAGTATTATTCTTGCAGATGAACCAACCGGTAACCTGGATACAAAGACATCTTATGAGATTATGGATCTTTTCCAGAAACTTCATGACCAGGGAAACACCATAATTATGGTTACCCATGAAGATGATATAGCACATTATGCTCACAGAATTGTTAGGCTTCGCGATGGATTGATTGAATCTGACGAAGTAAATACCGATATTCGTACAGGTAAAATTGAAGCTTAAATGAAAGTTTATACAAAAACCGGTGACGACGGTACCACAGGCATACTTGGTGGAACACGATTACCCAAATCTCATATCAGAATTGAAGCCTATGGAACAGTCGATGAACTGCTCTCCTGGATAGGAATGGTTAGAGATCAAAAAGTAAATGAAAATCGCAATGATTTCCTAGTTAGAATTCAAGACAGGCTTTTTACTTTAGGATCATACCTTGCATCAGACCCTGAAAAATCAAAGGTTGCTATTCCTGAAATAAAAGAAAAAGATATAAAAGACCTTGAAGCTGAAATGGACTCAATGGATGAAAACCTGCCTCCATTGAAAAACTTTGTTCTTCCCGGAGGAAACCAATCGGTAAGTTATGTTCACATAGCGAGGACAGTTTGTCGCAGGGCAGAAAGAGCAGTAGTGTTACTTAATGAACACCAGGCTCTTGATAAAAAGGTGATACATTACCTTAACAGACTTTCTGATTACTTATTCGTCCTTTCAAGAATGAATTCCAAAGAATTAAATGCTACCGAAACACCCTGGATCCCGGAGAAGTAAATCAAGGTTGCTGGTATAATGATTTGAAATTTTATTTTGTTGATTAGATAAAATGTTGAATCCGTCAATATTTAATTTTGACAGAATAAAAGATGTCTTCTTTTTATTATAAGTAATCATTGGGTTACAAGATTTAAAATTGATATTTTTGCAGATATTTTAATCCTGGAGCACAATCTTCAGAAAACCCGAAATAACCCGTCATGACCGAAACTATTGATATTAAAGTAACGAGGATAAAAGAATCCAAACTCCCGGGAGTTGATTTTGATAATATCCCATTTGGTCGTATTTATACCGACCACATGTTTATGGCCGATTACATAGATGGAAAGTGGCAAAACTTTGAAATCTTACCCTATGGTCCGTTGGAACTTGATCCGGCCACGACAACTCTTCACTACGCACAGTCTATTTTTGAAGGATTAAAAGCATATAAGTCCGAATCAGGAGAAACTCTTGTCTTCAGGCCTTTCGCTAATTTCGAGAGATTAAATAAATCCGCTGAAAGAATGTGTATTCCTGAAGTACCAAAAGAATTGTACGAACAGGGAATGAAAGCATTGCTTGAAATTGATAATGATTGGATTCCTGAAGAGGTAGGTAAGTCATTATATATTCGTCCTTTTGTATTTGGAACGGATGATTTTATCGGAATACGACCATCTGATAACTATAAATTCATGATAATTACCTGTCCGGTAGGATCGTATTATGCTGAACCGGTTAGTGTAAAAATAGAAACACATTATACAAGGGCAGCGAAAGGTGGAGTAGGATATGCTAAAACAGCCGGTAATTATGCGGCATCATTGTATCCTGCGAAATTAGCTGCACAGGAAGGATATCAGCAATTGATCTGGACGGATGGTCAGGACCATAAATATATCGAAGAATCTGGGACAATGAATATCATGTTCAGAATCGATGATACATTAATTACTCCTCATACTGGTGATTCTGTTTTGCCGGGTATTACCAGAGATAGTGTTTTGAAATTAGCGAGAGATTGGGGATATAAAGTTGAAGAAAGAAAAATATCAGTTGATGAAGTAGTAAAAGCAGCCCAGGAAGGTAGAATTCAGGAGGCTTTTGGTACAGGAACTGCAGCAACCATCGCTCATATAAAAAAGATCGGGTACGAAGGAGCAGACTATGAATTGCCTCCGATCAAGGAAAGAGAATGGTCAAACAAGTTTCTGAAAGAACTTGATATGATAAAATACGGCCAGGCAGAAGATAAATTTGGCTGGAACTATAAATTATAAGAATTTTAAAGTTTTTTAATTAAAATCACGGCCAGAGGTCGTGATTTTTTTATGAATAATAAGTTAATTACCTTTTATATAGCAAACGAGAAATCTGTGGCTATTTCTTAATAAATTGATTCATCACCAAGTAAATACTCTTTTATGAGATCGACGTTGATAACACTCATATTGATTTTTTCTTTTTCAATGACCTATGGGCAGCAGTTTATTAGGTTAAGTAATAAATCTGGCTCCAAGAGAAAAGTTATAAACGTCGGAGATCCCTTTATCTATAAATTATATAATGATGATACAGTTTATAAAGATCAATTGGTTGGAGTAACAGATTCAACTTTTCAATTAACTTATGAGACATTAAAACCAGAAGAAGTACAGACCGTTTATAAAACTGAAACAAATTTTATGGATAGGTTTTCCGGTTACTTAATAGCCGGTGGAGCAATTCTGATTACGATAGATTTCTTAAACATTCAAGTCGTTCAGGACGCTGACTATGAGCCAAACAGTGGTATTTTTATTGCAGGAGGTACAATGATTGGTGCAGGCCTGATCTATAAACTACTTAGAAGGAAGAAATATCGACTCGATAAAAGTTGGGAGTTGCGCCTGATAAATATTGATAGTTTTAAGGATGTATCTAACTAGCTACCTTCTTCAAGATTAAACAAAATGTTCATAACTTTGCATCAGATAAATTAATCGAATAATTTTTTACTAATATATATGACTTCAGATCAGCTTAAGAGTGTAAAGGCCAGAGTAGAGGCCTTGAGGGGTATCTTTGACTACGATAAGAAAGTAGACGAAATCAAAGAGATGGAAGATCTTTCTGCCCAGCCTGATTTCTGGAATGAACCGGATGAGGCAGAAAAAGTAATGAAAAAAATGAGGTCCCTCAGACAATGGACCAAGGCATTTGATAGTATTGATACCATGTATGGAGATGTAGAAACACTCCATGAATTTTATACTATGGATGAAGCCTCAGAAGAAGAAGTAAATGAAAGCTATAAGAAACTTGAAGATGCTCTTGAGGAGCTCGAGTTTAAAAGAATGCTTTCAAATGAGGAGGATCAATTAAGTGCCATGATGGAGATCAATCCGGGCGCCGGAGGAACCGAAAGTCAGGATTGGGCAGACATTCTGATGAGAATGTACGTGATGTGGGGAGAAAAAAATGGATTTAAAGTCAGAGAGGTGAATTATCAGCCTGGAGATACTGCAGGATTGAAGTCTGCTACGTTGGAGTTTACCGGAGAATTCGCATATGGATATCTGAAAGCTGAAACTGGGGTTCACCGACTTGTCAGAATATCTCCATTTGATAGTGGAGGAAGAAGACATACATCATTTGCATCAGTATATGTCTATCCTCTGGTAGATGATTCTATTAGTATCGATATCAATCCTGCTGATATTACTTGGGAAACATTTCGTGCTGGTGGAAAAGGAGGTCAGAATGTAAACAAGGTAGAAACAGCCGTACGTTTAAGACATGCTCCATCGGGAGTTGTTGTCGAATGTCAGCAGGAAAGAAGCCAGTTGCAAAATAAGGAAAAGGCAATGAATATGCTTCGTTCCAGGCTTTATCAGATAGAGATAGAAAAACAAAATAAAGCCAGAGAAGAAGTTGAAAGCTCAAAGATGGCGATTGATTTTGGTAGCCAGATCCGGAATTATGTCCTGCATCCCTATAAGTTAATAAAAGATGCCAGAACCGGAGTTGAACGAACTGACGTTCAAAATGTGCTTGACGGAGATATAAATGACTATATAAAAGCATTCTTAATGGGTAAAAAGTACGATAAGCACGGCGAAAACACCGAAGAAGTATGAGTTTGAAGGTCGATATGGTCGACCTGAAAAGGCAACATGCCTCATTAAGGAATGATATCCATAAAACCCTGGATGATGTCATGGATGAATCCATGTTCATCCAGGGTTCTTTTGTTAAAGAGTTTGAAGAAAATGCCTCGAAATTCCAGGGTATAGAATATTGTATTGGTAGTGGCTCAGGAACCGGGGCACTAATTATCGCTTTAAAAGCATTAAAAGTAAGGCGTGGAGACCAGGTGATAATTCCGGCCAATGGTCATGCCTCTGCCGTTGAGGCGGTATTGTTATGCGGTGGCAGACCTGTGTTCTCTGATGTGGATCCTAAGACATTTACACTGACAAGCGATACAATTCTCCCTTTATTAAATAAAAAGACTGTTGGAATAATTGCAGTTCATCTGTATGGACAGGTTATTCCAATGAATGATTTTGCCGAACTAAAGGAAAAGCACGAATTGTGGATACTTGAGGATTCAGCCCAGGCGATAGGTAGTCGTTGGGAAGACCCTGAAACCGGAAAAACAATTCCTGCCGGGGGTTATGGAGACGTTTCTGCTTTTTCATTTTATCCGACTAAAAACCTTGGAGCCATCGGTGATGCCGGTGCCTGCATGACTAACGATGAAAAATTAGCCAGGCAGATCAGAATGATTGGTGATCATGGTCAAATTGAAAAAGATTTTCATGTCTTAACTGGTGTCAATTCCAGACTGGATAATCTGCATGCTGCTATTTTAAATGTTAAGCTAAGGCATCTGGAAGACTTAATAGAAAAACGAAGGTTAAATGCAAAGATGTATTTTGATAAATTGAAGCCTAATGGATATTTCAGTCTTCCGTTTGTACATCCAAAAGCCTATCATACTTTTCATCAGTTCGTATTGACATTTAAAACAGAGAAAAGAGATGAATTCCGGGAATATTTAAAAAGTAAGGGTATTCAAACGCAAATCCATTACCCGGTAACACTCAATAATCAGCCTGCTTTCAGAAGATATGTTAAAAAAGAAAATGACTTGAGAAATAGTAATTGGCTGGTGAATAATATAGTTTCAATTCCAATCCATTCAGAACTCAGAAATGAAGAAGTTGAATATGTGGTTGAAACAATTAATACATTTTGTGAGTAGGATACCTATATTGTTTTCTGTTAAGGTATTTTAAAAGCAGAAAATAAATTGACTTTTGAACGTTATAACAAGGATGGATAGAAAAATAATTTATTCAATTTTAATAAGTTTTACTTTATTTTTTAACAGTAAAGCGCAGACGCAGGATTCAATTTTTATTTTACTGGAAAACCCTAAAGTTCAGATCGAATCGACTGATGCTGTAAATAATCTTTATAATTTCAGATTTGAAAAGGCTGATCTGCAATTTGGTTGGTTACAGCAGGAATATCCATGGCATCCGTTGGGTTACTTTTTGAGAGGGTTGTCAGAGTGGTGGAAAATCTTGCCAAATATGCAGGATAAAAGCCGTGATGATCGCTTTCATGCTTATATGGATTCGGCGATATACCTGGCTGAATTTTTATATAAAAAGCCACCAAACAAAATTGAAGCCTCATTCTTTTTAGCCGCAGCATATGGATTTAAAGGACGACTTTTAAGTGAAAGGGAGGAATGGTTGAAAGCTGCATCAGCAGGAAAAAAAGCCTTGAAATATTTGGAGGATTCTGAAGAATACACAAATCTGAGTCCTGAATTTCTTTTCGGTCATGCACTTTATAACTATTATTCAGTCTGGATTCCCGATAATTACCCTGCTCTTAAACCCATTTTGATATTTTTTAAGAAGGGCGATAAAGATCTGGGTATTAAACAACTGAGAGAAGTAGCAAACAATGCATTTTATACCAGGACAGAAGCACAGCATTTCCTGGTAAAGATTTTAAATTCAGAAAAGAAAAACAAAAGCGAAGCCCTTCTTGTAGCAAAGCTTTTGATGGATACCTATCCGAAGAATTCTGTCTTTATGATGTATTATGCAAGATTGCTTTATAATTCCGGAAGGTGGTCGCAAATGGTTCCGGTGTGTGACACCATTATGACGCGAATAGATGCCAATGAGTTTGGTTATGGGCCATGGGCCGGAAAGTATGCCGCATTTTTCCTTGGGGAACATTATAAAGCCAAAAGAGAAAATGAAAAGGCTAAGTATTATTATCGCAGGGCTATTGATTTTGGTGAAGTTGGTGAAATGGAAGAGTCAGGATACCATTTATATAGTTTATTGAACCTGCTAAGAATTGCGGATGAAGAAGAAGATCATGAAGTTGCCGAAGAATATGTAGAGGCGATCAGGGATCATTCTGATCGCAAACATCCGGCTAATAAGGCAGCAAGGAAATATCTGAAAGAAAGAAGAAAAGAGAAAAGAGAAGGTAAATTTTTAGGAATTTTTTAATTTCCCATATGGAAAAAATTGTTTTGATCGGTGGGGGTGGGCATTGCCGTTCTGTCATTGATGTAATTGAAAGCCAGGGAAGATATGAAATCGCCGAAATACTTGATGTAGAAGAAAAGTTAGGTGATCAAATATTGAATTATGAAATTTCTGGAAAGGACACAGATATACCGGAATTGGTAAAAAAATATAACAACTTTTTGATTACTATCGGTCAGATCAATTCCGCAAAAATCAGAATTAAGTTTTATAAGGAATTAAAAAAACTCGGAGCGAATCTACCGGTTATAATTTCTCCGAATGCACATGTGAGCAAACATGCTAAGATTGGAGAAGGTTCTGTTATAATGCATGGAGCGATTATTAATGCCGCAGCAAAGGTAGGGATTAACAATATCATTAACACAAATGCTGTGGTTGAACATGATGCTTTCACAGGATCACACTGCCACATATCTACGGGGGCGTTTTTAAATGGGGAAGCTATTCTAGGAGACGGATCTTTCCTGGGTAGTGGAGCAAGAACTGCTCAATGTGTAGAAATCAGTAAAGATACAGTTGTTGGAGCTTCAAGTTACGTTCACAAAAACATCACCAAATCTGGCGTTTATATTGGGGCGCCTGCTAAAAAAGTAAGCTGATGCAATTTAAAGATTTTCTCATCGGTCCATTATTTCTGATTATTATCCTTTCGATAGCATGGATGATCAGGAGGAATGTGACTCAAAAAGAAGATCGAAAGTATTTTTTTCCCGCTTTATTGTTGAGATTATTCGGAGCCCTGGGTTTGGGTTTGCTATATGATTTTTATTATGGAGGAGGCGATACATTTACATTCCACAGACATGGAAGTCGAATCATATGGTCCTCGCTTTTTGATGATCCGGTAATTTGGTGGCAATTGATGACACAACCGGGTGAATATTTGCCTAAGTCATTTGAATATGCCAGGAATATCTGGGTTTTTAGAGATTCTGCATCTTATTTTGTAGTTAGAGCCGCCGCTTTATTTGATACATTTACTTTCGGAAGTTATGTGGGAACTGCTTTTTGTTTTGCCTTTATAGCTTTTTTGAGCCACTGGATGATGTACAGGGCTTTTTCAAGATTGTTTCCTGCAATTAGAAGGTATATAGCATACGCAGTGTTATTTATTCCATCCATAGTTTTTTGGGGTTCTGGGATATTAAAAGATACAATTACATTGGCTGCGCTGTGCTGGTTAGTTTACTTCTTTATTGAGTTCTTTATTCAGAAAAGAAGAAGCTTGTGGTTAATATTATTGGCTATTTTATCAGCCTACACTTTATTTTACGTGAAGATTTATATTTTTCTAATTGCTGTGCCGTGCTTATTATTATGGTGGACAAGTAGAAATATAGGTAAAATTAAAGATCCCCTGATTAAAGCGTTGGCTATGCCTTTTATCGGTAGTGTTTTGTTAGTTGGATCTTATTATGCCATGATCATAGTAGGGGAACAAAATAAAAAATATAAGCTTGAAAACATAGCGGAAACTGTTCAGGTTCAGGCTTATGATATAGCATTTTGGACAGGTCGAGGAGCAGGTTCGACGTATGATTTGGGTGAGCTGGATGGTACCTGGGAAAGCATGTTTAGGCTTGCGCCTCAAGCAATAAATGTCGCGTTATTTAGACCATATCCCTGGGAGGTGAGAAACCCACTTATGGTTCTTTCGATGATAGAAAGTTTGGGTATGATGCTTTTTACGCTTTATATTTTTACCAGGACAGGTATTAAGGAGATGATAATTAATTTGAAACGACCGGAGGTATTATTTTGCCTGGCATTTTCTTTTGGATTTGCCTTCGCAACTGGTATATCAACTTTTAATTTTGGGACTCTCTCAAGATATCGTATTCCTCTGCTTCCGTTTTACGTACTTGGATTGTTGATAATCTGGTATTATCAGGAGGTAAGAAAATTTGATAAAAAATTGGCTTTTATGAAATATTAAAAAAGTTAATCGGTATAAATATTTGATAGTTTTACTAAATAGTATTGAGTATTAAGAATCGAATTGACTTAGTTTTTTCACTGAAATGACTTTTTAATGGCAATATCATTAGTAACCGGAGGTGCAGGTTTTATTGGTTCACATGTTGTGAATAGTTTATGGCAGTTGGGCCATGAGGTAATTGTCCTTGATGACCTTAGTGTAGGATTTGAACAAAATATCAACTCTCGAGCAACATTCATGAAGGGTTCAATTTGTGATTATAAATTGGTCAATAAATTATTTAGTAAATATAAATTTGATTATGTGTATCATTTAGCTGCTTATGCTGCTGAAGGATTAAGTCATTTTATAAGAAGGTTTAATTATAATAATAATCTTATCGGAAGCGTGAATTTGATTAATGCTTCGGTTAAAAATAAGGTAAAGTGTTTTGTTTTTACCTCTTCAATTGCTGTTTATGGTTCACAAGTAGTACCAATGACTGAAACTGCCACTCCACAGCCTGAAGATCCTTATGGAGTAGCTAAATATGCCATCGAAATGGATCTTAAAGCAGCATACAAGATGTTTGGCTTAGAATATGTGATTTTCAGACCACACAATGTCTATGGTCCTATGCAAAATATTGGTGACAGATATAGAAATGTGATAGGTATATTCATGAATCAATTACTTCAGGATATCCCATTAACAATTTTTGGAGACGGTAGCCAAACCAGGGCCTTTAGTCATATTGATGATGTAGCACCTCATATAGCCAATTGCGTTAATATAAAAGAAGCATATAACGAAATATTTAATATCGGTGGGGACACTGAATATAGTGTGAAGGAACTTGCTGATACAGTTATGAAAGTAATGGGTATTGATGGAGAAATTCGAAATTTAGAAACCAGAAATGAAGTAGTTCACGCATATGCTGATCATGAAAAAGCGGAAAAAGTTTTTGGTATTGATCAAGATTCACTTATTACCCTGGAAGCAGGTTTAAAAGAAATGGCAGACTGGGTAAAAAAGAAGGAGTAAGAAGCACTCCTAAATTTGAAAATATAGAAATTGAGGAGAAACTTCCTGAAGCTTGGTTAGAGGATTGAAATAATGAGATCACCTTTAGATATTTACCATATAATGGATCACCCTTACAACATTTAATGTTTCAATAATATTGATTTTTATGTTCTTAGGTTATTGTATTAGTAAAGTGATATTTAGGTGAAAAGACTTAAAAACCTTTCTTTATTAGCAATAACTGAATATTTACTTTTTACCTTTTCAACACCTTTTTTCCCGGTTTTTATTCTCAATTCTGAATTTTGTATAAGTTCTGAAATATAGTCTTTCCATTCACTTTGGTTATTCGCAAAAAATCCTTCTTTTCCATGAGTAATTATTTCCTTATTAACTCCTATCGGAGAAACCACAGCTGGTTTTCCAAGAGAAAGATATTGTAGAGCCTTGAAACCACATTTACCCCGGCTCCATGGATCATCTGTTAGAGGCATGATTCCAATGTCTATGTGATTAAGATCTTTAATTTCAGTGGCTTTAGCCCATTTAATAAATTTGTAATTACTAATATCAGGCTCCGGATCTATATTGCAGATAACCAAAAAATCAAAAGATAGATCTTGCTGTAACTCTTTGATGACAGGGAAAAGCGGAAATAAATATTTGATAGTTGAATGTGTTCCGGTCCAGCCTACAGTTACAATATCTTTTGCTTTTGAGAGTGATACAGGTTTATGGTATTCTGTATCTAAAGTTGTAGGAATAATGACTACATTTTGGTTGTGCTGAGATGCGAATTCAGCAAGATATTTGTTCCCAACAGAAATTTTATAAGACCATTTACATATTAATTTAACCTTGCCCGGATTTTTTAATAATTGGCCTAATTTGTTTACCTCAGATTTGTCAGGCAACCAGATAGCATCATCGAAATCGTAGATGATTTTTTTATTGAGAATATTTGATGCAATATATTCAAACCATGGAGGACCTAAAGGTGTTGCTTCGCGATGAATGAAAATGTAGTTATACTTTGAAATGCTGAAGAGGGTAACAAAACGACTTAGAAAGCCAGAAAGAGTATAAAACACTTTTAAAAGAATATTACCTGAAGAATAAAGGTTTTTCCATCCTTTTTCAGAAAAAAAGTGTTTTGTCTGTATTTAATTCCTTTTTGATTGAGATAGTTGAAGTATTGTTCAAACCTGAAGCGTTGTGAAGGTGCTTCGTTAAATGGATAGGGTGTTAAAAACAGAATATTTCTTTCGTAGGATCTGGAGTTATCTTTTTTGATCATTTATTTTTTATATCTCAACTTAGAATTAATTCTTGGATGAAATTTAAAAGTTATATATCATTTTTGATTCATAAACTTCATTTTATTAATCTAGAGTTATTTGCATATTACACTTATAGGAATTAAGACTTATATTGGTCTTTAATTTGGTGAAAGGTTTTAAGCGATGATTAATTCTTTTCTGTAAAACTAAGATTATTTTAATACCTTTCTTTTGCTGGGTTTGAGTAATACTTTTTTAAACGACTAAAACTTCCGATTAAATAGCTGAAAAAGGATTTCCAATAATTATGAAGCTTAATTTCAATTACTTTATGGATAAAAAATGAGATTGCTATAATAGTTAAAAATATCAAGATATATGCTAGTACTAAATTAGTATCATTAGCGAAATAATTAATTAGCATATAGCCAATATGAGCATGTATTAGATATAAAGAGTATGTAAGACCTCCAGCAGTTTTAGAATACGGTAGTTTTAAATTTTGAACTTTATTAAGATTCTGAATAATGAATAGTATAAAAAATGAAGAAATTATTGTTCCTGTAATAAGCTGCGAATAAAAGGTTTCTTTAATTTGAGATAATTCCATGGATTTACTGATAGAAAAGTAAATACAAAAGAAGTAAGTAATGATTAAACTTAAAATGGCGCTCCATTCCTTATTATTCTCTTTAATTATTCCAAACAGTGCACCAGCACAAAAGAAATAGTAATATTCCCCTAAATAAATAATAGATTCTTTACCAAAGAATAAAGCAGTACAAAAAAGTAAAGGCCAGCAAATGAATATATATTTTAAAAATTTCTGCAAGCCAAGTAAAAGCAATATAAAAAAAGCAAAATAGAATTTGATTTCGAATATTAAGGTCCAATAAACTCCATCTATATGCTCAATTTCTAAGAATGACTGTAACATTGTTAAATTGGATAAAATTTGTGTTACAGTTACCGACATTAATTCACCGCCCAGGAAAAATGCAAAAAATGAAGTAAGCAATACAGCAAACCAATAAGTTGGATAAAGTCTGGTGGCACGGTTTATTGAAAATGAGATTGGACTTTTTTCTTTAGAAGAAATGTATATAACAAATCCACTAATCATGAAAAAAAGCTCTACACCCAAATAACCATATTTTGTAAAATCAATTAACCATGGAATGTGACTAATTGATTGTATCTTTCCATTTGTAATTCCATTAAACGTGTAGTGAAATAGTAATACAAATATTGCAGCAAAAAATCTACTGTAGTCTAATATTTCTAACCTCTTCATAATAAATATATCCTGAGCTTAATTTTTGCTTCTATTGGAGTTTATAAAAGTATGGAAATTATAAAATTTGGCTTAAAACAAATTATTACACTCTTTTTCAAAAGTAAAATTATCGCATTCACATATTTTAATTTAGATTTAAATTCTCTTTTTATGCTCAATTTAAATAAATATTAATTTTTGCAGGCTTAAAGGAGAAGTGTTGTTATTTTAGAATTGAATATTTTATGTTAAAAATCCCCCTTAAAAAAGTTGCTGTAATTATTGGTACTCGGCCAGAGGCAATAAAAATGGCCCCTGTTATTCACGCACTTAAAGCCGAAGAAAATATACAAACAACGGTCATTTCAACTGGTCAACATAAAGAGTTGTTGGATCATGTAACTAAATTGTTTGATATTGAGGTGGATCATTCTTTAGATATAATGAGATCCAATCAAACTTTAGCAGGTATAACTTCAAAAGTTGTATCAATGTTAGATGATTTATTTCAAAAGGAAAGATATGATTTGATTTTGGTTCATGGGGATACTACTACGGCAATGGGGGGTGCATTGGCTGGTTTTTATAATAAAATAAAAGTCGGCCACGTAGAGGCAGGATTAAGAACTAATGACATTTATGCTCCATTTCCAGAAGAGGTAAACCGAAAAATTATTTCTTCAATAGCATACAAAAATTATGCTCCAACTATAAACTCTCAAGAAAACCTTTTGTCAGAAAATATTGATAAAAGTAAAATTAAAATAACAGGAAATACTGTAATTGACGCCTTATTTTATGTGTTAGAAAGGGTTGAAAGTGGGGGTATCTCAATAGGAGAAGATATACTTAGTTTAGTAGAAAATAATGAAAAAAAATATTTATTAGTAACAGGGCACCGAAGAGAGAATTTTGGAGAGGGATTTATTTCAATTTGTTCTGCATTAAGACAATTGGCACTAAATAATTCAGAGTTAGAAATTATTTATCCTGTTCACTTAAATCCAAATGTTAAAAAAGTTGTTCACAAACATTTGAGTGACCTCGAAAATGTCCATTTAATCCCACCATTGGATTACAGTTCTTTTATATTTTTAATGTCTAAATCATTTATAATACTCACAGATTCAGGCGGTGTCCAAGAGGAAGCTCCAAGCTTAGGGATACCTGTACTTGTCATGCGAGAAAAAACAGAAAGGCCCGAAGCAGTAACGAGTGGAACAGTTAAAATAGTAGGAACCAACACTGATTTAATAATTAAAGAAGTTCAGAATTTATTATCAAATAAAAGATACTATGCTGCAATGTCTGAAAAACTAAATCCTTATGGCGATGGCAAAGCGTCTAAAAGAATAATTGAAGATATCCTGAAATTTGATTTTTGAATGTTGAAATCAATAAAAAGCCTTCTTCTAAAGCTTAAGTCATCTCAATTTCTCAATCAGATACTAGTTACTGTAACGGGAAATGGATTAGGGTTTGTTATTGGATTTCTTCTAACCCCAGTAATTTCTCGTCTATACCCACCCGAGGCATATGGTTTATTTTCGATAATTAATTCAATTGTGGCTGTAGTTCTAATGTTATCTACATTAAATTATACCAATGCCATTGTCTTGCCCAAATCAAATCATAAGTTTTTAAGACTAGTACAGATCTGTTTATTCTCATTATCTGTAACCACAGTAATAATCTCCTTGGTTTTATTGGTTTTTGGTAAGTTTATATATTTGAAAGTCTCTTTACCGGTAAATAATTTATGGCTTTACACTATTCCAGTATTAGTTTTTTTTTCTGGCCTAATACAAATATTAAATGGCTGGTTAATACGTCTGAGTGAGTTTAAATCAATTTCAAAATCGAAGTTTTTTGGAATTCTTGGCGGAAAGTCTACAGCCATTCTAATTGGATATATGAAACCATTCAATTTGGTTGGGATATTGATAGGCGAATTAGTAGGTAAATTATTTTTCATCTCATTCCTTTTGAAAAAGCAATTGATGAGAAGGTTTAATTTCCTTATAACTAATATAAATATAGATCAAATTAAATCAGTTGCATTAGAGTATAAAAGATATCCACTTTTTGCTCTCCCAGCTAATTGGTTACAGGCATTAATTTTACAGATACCGATATATTTTTTAAGTCATTATTATAATCTTGAATATGTTGGTCTATATTCAATGGCTAACGGTCTATTAATCATTCCATTGAATATTCTAGGAAATTCTGTGGCTTCGGTTTTTCTGAAAAAGGCAGTAGAAGTTGAACAAGCTGAAAAAAGTCTAAGGAAGCAAACAGAAAATCTGTTTTTTAAACTTTTATATATCGTAACTGTACCATTTGCTGTTTTATTTGTTTTTGGTGAGGAAATATTTTCAATAATTTTGGGTGACCAATGGAGAGCGTCAGGCGAAGTAGCATCTATAATGTCAATGTATTTTGTCATACAAACATGTGCTATACCGATTTCAATTATTTATAGAGTCAAGAGAAAAGAAAAAGAATTTTTCTTTTATCAAGTGATTTCGGTATGCATTATTGTTTTGGCTTTATTTTCGTCTTTAAGTAGTCAATCATTTCTGATGTCAATGAAATATTATTCCTATGGAAACATTCTGGTATATTTGACAGGAATTGGGATGACATTTAGTTTCTTAGGAAGTTCTATTAAATCTATTATAGTCATAATCTTAAAATCTATTTTGACTGTATTTTTCGTTTATGGATTTATTTTGGCAATAAACTATTTAGTGGCAAGTTGATGAATATATTATTTATAAGTGTATCAGCACCTCCAAAAACAGGCGCGGAAAGTTTACAGGTTGCAAGATTCCTTTCAGAGGTTACTAAATTTGGAAATGTAACCCTTGTTACTTCTAAGCCATTAAATGAGGGGTGGAAAAAAACTGATGCATCTTTAACTCATTATTTGAAGGATCTTAATAAAGTTATTCATGTTCATACTAATTTAAATAAATATGTAAGGTTCTTAGCAGGGAAGGTTGACAGGGATTTTTTAAACCGACCTGATGCGGATTTTTTATTTTACAAAAAATGGAAAAGTGTGATTAAGCAGATTGATGTTAAACCGGATATCATATATGCAAGAGCTTCTCCTTTTTCCTCACTATTGCTGGGACTTAAATTAAAAGAGTATTTTCAAGTTCCTATGTTTTCTCATTTTAGTGATCCCTTTTATTTTAATCCTTATTCAAGTAAAAATGAGTTTAGAAGGAAAGCCGAATTGGAAATTATTAAAAAATCGGATTTAATCTCTTTTACAACTTATTTGACAAAAGAATTTTATAGTAAAAAATATTCTGAATATGAAAATAAATTTTTGGTTATACCAAATGTTTATGAAGATGAATGCTTACAGTCAGAAAATGAAAAGTCTTTAAAGAAAGATAAAATAACGATATCATATACTGGGAATTTATATGGAGAACGTAATTTTTCATCCATATTAAGGGCTTTAAAATTAATACATCAAAATAAACCTGATGTTTTAAAGCAAATCAAAATTAATATTGCAGGGAATATACAATCTGAAGTAAAAAAGGAAATAGAATTATATGATTTTGATTGCATAAACTATCTGGGAGTAATTACTCAAAAAGAATGTGAAGATTTAAATTGTAATTCTGATTTGCTTTTGGTGATTGATAAGAAATTTGAAAGTGAAATTGATAAAGTTTTTTTACCCTCAAAAGTATTGGATTACATTGTTTTAAGAAAGCCAGTGTTAGCAATAACATCAAAGGATAGTGAAACTTTTAATTTAATACAAGATAAATATGGAGTGGCTTTAGACCATGATCAAATAACTAAAATAGCTGAATTTTTAATTGAGATCGTAACTGGAGATTATGATTTAAGTTCTTTGATTAAGAAAAAGCCTCCTGAATTTTATTCTGCCTCCTATCAAAGGGGAATTTTATTACAGAACTTTCAACAGCTGGTAGATGAGAAAGGATGATATTATACTGCTTATCCCAAATATTGAATATGGTGGAGCTCAAAGAAGTTTTGTCTCATTAGCAAATGCCCTTTCCGATGATTTTAATGTGATAGTTTGCGTGTTTTATATTCCTGGTAAAATAGGTTTTAACTTAAATGAGCAGATTAAAATTCACGAATTGGATCCTGAATCCTCTGATAATATATTGGGAAAAGTTAAATCGTTCCAAAGTAGATTAAATAAATTAAACCATTATATATCCTCTTATAAGGTAGAAACGGTAATTAGTTATCTTGAAGGGGCGAACTATTTGAATTGTCTTTCTATTGCCAAAAATAAAATCATTAGCCTAAGAGGTAGTATATACTCAGATCAAAATATTAATGGGGTTATTGGATATTTAAGAAAGTTCGCATTAATGCCTTTAATATATTCTAAAGCAGATAGCATTATCGTATTGAATGAAGGTATAAAAAGAGAGGTAGCTTCGATGAAGACAATTCCCTCAAATAAAGTACGTGTTATACCAAATTTCTATGATTCCAATGGTATACAATTAGAAAGTAAAATGGCTAAGCCAGGTGGGTTTGAAAAACTGTATTTAGAAAGTAATATTTTAGTTTCTGCGGGAAGATTAGCGCCTGAAAAAGGATTAAATTACCTTTTACGTATTTTCTATAAATTCGATAAGAGTAATAAGAATTTCAAACTAATCATTGTAGGGGATGGTACCGAGAAAATATCCCTTCTTCGGATTGCTGAAGAATATTTTGGTACAAGGTTAATTTGGCAGGAAGGAATGAATAGTGATTTTTTGTCTTTAAAAGATAAAAAGGTGTTTTTTGTTGGCTATGATAAAAACCCATATAGATGGATTCAAGGAAGTAAAGCTTTTATTCTTACCTCTACGGCAGAAGGTGGCCCAAATGTATTAAATGAAGCTATGATAGTAGGAACGCCTGTTATTTCAGCTGATTGTCCTGATGGACCAAGAAGGATAATAACTGGTAAGGTTACCAAGCCTGCTAACATAACTTATCCCCAAATATTTGATAGAGGGGTGTTAATGCCCGCATTTTTGCCCAGTGATCCATTAGAAGATAAAAAAATATAAAATGGATTCATGGTTTAGAAGAAGTATTGTCTGATAACGAATTATTAAATACCATTTCAAAAAATAGTTCCCTTTGGATACAAAAATTTTCAAAGACAAAAATCCTTAAATTATGGCATCGGGAAATAGTAAAACCAGAGTCTTAATATTAGATAATTCGATAGGTTTTACCGGGGCCTATAAAGCAATTAGCCAGGTGATTAATAAGCTTGGTGATAAAATTGATATTTTTTTTATTCAACCTTCTGAAGCTAAGTGTATAGAAGATGATTTGAAAATTAAAAAAGATATTTTCTGTCGTTCATAGAAATATCAAAAAACATTAAATCGCTTGTTTTATATTTTCCACTATTGGTGGTGAATAGCTTGAAGGTTATTAAAATTTTAAGATCCAATAACATCCAAATCATTCATATTAATGATTTATATAATATGATTGGAGTTATGGTTAAAATCATTGATCCTAAAATTAAAGTAATTTATCATATTAGGTTGCTCCCAAATTCTTATGTTAAAAAGCTCTATAAAGTATGGTTAAACTTGATAACAAAATATGCAGATGTAATAATTAGTGTTTCTAAAGTGGTGTCTGCCGGTATAAAGAAGAACGATAAAGTTAAGTTAGTTTATGATGGATTGAATGTTGAAGAACTGCCGATTAATCAGAGAGAAGCACCAATAAAGAAGCCTTTGAAATTCTTATATTTAAGTAACTATATTTCTGGTAAAGGTCAGGATTTTGCCCTTTTGGTTTTTAAAAAATTAATTGACACAGGTATTAACGCAAAATTAGATTTTTATGGTAGCACAATGAATAAAACTGCCAATGAAGAATATAAATCTATGTTACTTAATAAAGTCCAACAGTTTGGTTTAGTCGATAAAGTAAATTTAAATGATTTTTCAAGCTCCATAAATGCCATTATCGATGATTCTGATATAGTAATGTTATTTAGTGAAAGTGAGTCTTTTTCATTTGTAGTTCTTGAAGCAATGGGTAGAGGTAAGCCAGTAATAGCTACAAGATGTGGTGGGCCTGAAGAATTAATAGAGCATGAAATATCAGGAGTACTTGTTGATAAGGATAAACCAGAGCAGATAATATACTTCTTAAATAAGCTTTGCGAAAATAAAGAAATGAGA
Source organism: Mangrovivirga cuniculi (assembly GCF_005166025.1). Taxonomy (NCBI): domain Bacteria; kingdom Pseudomonadati; phylum Bacteroidota; class Cytophagia; order Cytophagales; family Mangrovivirgaceae; genus Mangrovivirga; species Mangrovivirga cuniculi. The sequence goes on along the minus strand of NZ_CP028923.1, from coordinate 4,066,858 downwards.
GAAAAATTAGGGAATTCGGCATACCTTAGAATAAAAGAGAAATTTAACCTTAATGTAACAAGTGAGAAAATATTAGAAATTTATAAATGATAGATGTCTGATAAAATACTTATAAAGGGATATTACGGATTTGGGAATTTTGGCGATGATGTCTTAATGGTCACCACGATTAACTTAATTAAGAGTATAAAGAAAGATTCTGAGTTACATATTTTCTCAAATAGTGAGTCGAACCAGTATTTAAATAAATTAATCGATTACGAATTTAAGGTAGTTAATTGGGAAAATACGGGTAATTATTCATATCTGGTACATGGTGGTGGTGGGACTTACTTCGATTTTAAAAAAGGAAGTTTTAAAAACCTTGTTATTAATTCTTTCATAAAAACGATAGGGATTAAAAATTACTCCACATTTTTCACATACCTAAAAAGGATTATGGGAAGGCCAATTCTTTCTTTTAAGAAAAGACTTGGTATAGGAATAGGGGTGGGCTCATTTACCTCCACCTCACGTAAATTCAGGGACGCAGCAGTAGAATTAGGGACATTTGACTTTTTAGCAGTCAGAGATGATAGAAGTTTAAAAAGGATTAACGAAATGAATCTGAAAACTAATCCTTTCAGAGGAATTGATTTGGCATTCCTGAAAAAGTATTGGTTACCAAATACCGTTGAAACCGATCTATATACAGATGCACGTAAAATAGGTTTTATCCTTAGGCACTGGGATGGCGACGACCAGTATTTAAATGCCCTATTGAAAGACGTTAAAAATCTCAAGGATAAGGGCTATGAAATTTCTTTGATCCTTTTTGATAAAAATCATGATAAAGGATTGTTAGATTTTAGGAGATATTTTGATGAAGTGTTGATTTGGGATCCGTGGGTAGATCAATGTGATTTGAATTGGTTTTTACAAAAATTAAAGGAATATACTGTTCTTGTAACCTCAAGAGCTCATGGTGCAATTATTCCAGCAATGTTGGGGATTCCTTCAGTGATTATTGAATTGGAAGAAAAGTTAAGAAACGTTCATGAAATGCTGAAGAATTCTTCAAAATTAATCAAAATTAATCAGCTTGGAAAGGGTGAATTACCCATAATAGTTGATGAGTATATAAGTGATATTATTAAAATTAAAACAAAAACACAGAAGGATATCAGTTATAATGAGAATCAAGCAGGTGCTATGATAGCTGCTTTTTTTGATAATTTTGAGTTAAAGGATGAATAAATATTTTTTTATTATACTACTCTATTCTACTTTTTCAATAGAAGTATTTGGTCAATGTGATGATATTTCATTTACCATTGATGATAATATTTGTATTCACCAAAACTTTGCGGTTGAGCTCGATGATGAACAATTATCTGAATATTCAATTGATTTCACCGCAGGAGATTTCTTAGATAATGATTACTCTGCAGAAGGCCTAATTACAAATAATGACTTTTATAGAGCTAGATCTATAAAAATAGTAGAGGACGATGGGATGTTTTTTGGCTTTGCATTAAGTCAGACTAATAATAAACTCCTCAGGCTCAATTTTGGATCGAGCCTGGAAAACACACCTCAAATTTCTTATTTGGAAAATGTAGAATCTGAGATCAATAGGTCATTTGGTTTTGATATCGTTGAAAGTAAGGGGATATGGAATATCATTGTGGCCAACACTGGTGGAGATAATTTACTGAGGATTAAATTTAACCAGGGTCTATTGAGTAACGATATTGCCATTTCTAAAATAGCAATCCAATCTAGTATTGATTCCCCTAATAATATCAAAATTATTAAAACGGGAAATGATATTTTTGCAGCAGTTTCTTGCTATGAAGAGGTTTTGATGTTGAAATTTCAAGATGAAATCACTGATGAACCTCAGGAGTTTTTATTTGAAGTAGGAAGAGGTCATACCTTAAGAGGAATAGATATTGTAGAAGAATGTGGGTCTTATACTGGATATGTTCTGTCATATACTAAAGAAAAGATTTTAAAACTAAATTATGGTTCTAATTTAATGGACATACCTAATATAGAAACAATTAATTTGACAGGGAGTCGGTTAAGATATCCAGCTACAATCGATATCGAATTTGAGGTTGGCGGGTATTATGCTTTTATACAAGGCGCATTAGGTAACACATATAAAATAAATTTGGGGTATAATCTTGGTCAATTAAATTATTCAAATGAGGAACTAGATTTACCTACTTCTAGCCAGGGATTTGGTTTGGAGATGGTTAAAGATAAATCTGATTGGTCTTTGTTTCTTATAGATTTAAAAAATAGAGAATTAGTTAGGGTTAAATTCAGTTCTGATTCTTCAGCAGGAAGTCCTGTTTTTTATTCCAGTGCTAATAATTTAATTAATAATTATAATAATAGAGGTAGTAAGTATTTGATTTTGAATTACTTAAATAATAGCGGGTACTCAGGTTATATTATTGATTCTACTTATGTTTCAGGTCTTGTTTCTCCAAATGTATTTATTAAGAGTGATTCAATTTCCTGCACTAAACAGAATATAGATTTTTCAGCCTCTTCAGAATCTAATCTTAACTCCTGGAACTGGCAGTTTGGTGATGGTAATACAGCCTCTGGACAATCTATATCTCACCAGTATACCGCAGATGGTGCTTATCCGATAAGGCTGGATGTGACAGATGCGAATACAGGTTGTTCAAATATTGCCTTCGATACGATCAGTATTTATCAGCAACCAATCGCCAATTTCTCTTCTGACCAAACTGTTGTTTGTTCTAATACTGACTTATTATTTGAAAATCAATCCATCTTAAATGGAGCTGATGATTTTGCTTCTTATCAATGGTACTTAAATGATAACCTGGTAACAAACAACACAAACTATACTGAGAAAATTGAATTACCGGGTATTTATTCTGTATCATTAAAAACCACAATTCCTGGATGCTATGACTCTATATCCAAGGAAATTGAAATAAAAGAAGGACCAAAATCAGATTTTTCTTTTGCGGAAGCTTGTGAGAATTCATTTGTCAGCTTTAATAATCTTTCAAGCGGATCTAATATTGTTTCACGAAAATGGGATTTTGATAATGGTGTTGAATCCAATGAGTTAAATCCCGATATTTTCTTTGAGAAAAACGGATATTATAATATTTCTCTTACTCTAACCAATGAGAGTGGCTGTGTGAACACGAAGTTCGATAGTTTGTATATTCATGATGTTCCACGAGCTGACTTCTCTACATCCCTAGCTTGTGATAATATTCCTGTAAAGTTTACTGACAGATCTGGCATTACAGGTGATGAAATAAGCTCCTGGCAATGGTTAGTAAATGATACAGAAAAATATTCTATCAGAAACCCTAATATTGATTTTGATTCTGCCGGTAATTATAAAGTTGAATTAAAAGTAAAGTCTTCGTTCGGTTGTGAGTCAAATACAATTAAAAATATTGAAATTAATAAATCACCGAATCCGGATTTTGATATAGAAAATGCCTGTTCAGAAAGTTTTGTTTCGTTTTCACATACTAAGAATCAAAATGCTTCTGATATTAAAAGCTGGCTATGGACTATTCAGGGGGAAGAATATTTAGGTGAAAGTATTGAAAAATTCTATTCCGCCCCTGGTGAATATTCAGTTAAGCTAAATGTAATTGCTAATAATCTTTGTTCAGAAGATACAGTAAAGCAATTTACTATTAAACAATCACCGACTGTAAACTTTGAAGTTGAGAATCCATGTGAAGGAGAAGAGACGATCTTAAGGTCATCTACAGAAAATGTAACTGATTACAACTGGATTGTAGATGATAATATTATTCTGTCCGGAAAAGAATCATCATGGATATTTTCTCAATCGGGTAATAAACCTATTCAACATGTTGTTACCGCAGAAAATGGGTGTAAGGATACACTTACAAAAGAGATTAATATAAATAGAATTCCTGAAGTAGTTTTCTCTGTTTCCAACACCGAAGGTGGGGTTCCATTTTTAGTTGAGCTTTCTAATGAAAGTAGATATGCTGAAACGTTTAAATGGAATTTTGAAGGAGGTAATAGATCAATTTCATATGAATTTGAACCATCACATTTATACGAGTTTAGAGGGGATTATACTATCGAGTTGACTGGCTATTCTAAGGATAGTTGTACTGCATCTTCATCTTTGAATATTTCTGCAGTGAACCCCGTTGTTGATATTGAGCTTAATGAAATTGAGCTCATTGAAATAGATGGTGAAAATTTTCTTGAGGTCAAAGTTTCAAATATTGGAAATATACCTGTGAGAAATCTTTTTGTTTCCGTTGAATTGTCTAATGGAGAGGTCTTTCAAAAATTTCTAAAAGAAAAAATGAAATTTAACACAAGCGATTCCTTTACATTTCCGATCAATCATGATTTGACTTCAGTTAAAAACTTATGTGTTGAAGTGAGTTATGATGAGGTTGAACGTGAAATTAATAAATACAATAATTCTCAATGTATTACATTTAATAGTGGACTGAGTTTAATAGGTTTTACTAAAAACCCTTCCAGAACGGATTCTTACTTAAAAATCACCTCTCCTAATAATGAAATTGTATTAATTCAGGTTCTTGATTCGAAAGGTAGCAAAGCATTAGAATTTGAATATGAATTAAAAGAAGGATTAAATCACATTCCATTTAAGGCAACTCAATTATCCCCAGGGGTTTACCCAGTTAACATTAGTAATGAGAATATAAAGACTAGTGTCAAATTCATTAAACAGTAATTAGGTTTCAGGCTAATTAATATAAGCTCAAAAATATAATTGGCCTGTTAATTCAGCCTAATTTTATTTTATTATTATTCAATTTGGTAAAAATAAATTCGTTTGGTTGCCTTATTATTTCTATATTTGCCAAATATTTGGTAATAAATAGAGAGTTAAATGAGTATTCCAGTTAAGCTAGACAAGATTGATCGAAAAATCCTCGAGATTCTTCAGGCAAATGCCAAGATCACTAACAGTCAGTTATCTAAAGAAATAGGATTATCTCCGGCACCTACATTAGAGCGTGTTAAAAAGCTGGAGCAGTCAGGTGTTATCCATTCTTATCATGCACAATTAAATCCTTCTAAAATAGGATTAGGGGTTAATACTTTTGTTTTGGTAAGTTTAACCGGGCATAATAAAGATATAATTGAGATCTTTATCGAAGAAATCAATAAGATAGATGAAGTAATCGAATGTCACCATATTACCGGTTCAGGTGATTTCATCCTTAAGATTATTACTGGCGATATTGCTGCTTACCAGCAGTTGATGCTAGAAAGAGTATCGGCAATTAAAGTGGTAGATAACCTTCAGTCGATGGTGATTCTTTCTACTTTTAAAGACAGTAAGGTGATGCCTGTCCCAGATGGGATTTTAAAATAATTAAATATAGAAGCCGATGAATTTCATCGGCTTTTTTATTGATTTACAGGAAAAGTTTCAAACTTTAACAGCAGGCATGCACCCTGGTTATGAAAGAATCTGGGTGAATTTTATTTTTTTCAAATTAAAATCCTTTAGCATTCCATTAGTTGGATTCACTAATTTGTTTTTAAGGAGGGTGATGTTTTCTTTACTATACCCTGAAATTAATGCGATTAGACAAAAGTCATCAATAAATTGTCTTGTCGAATTATATTTTTTTCTGAGCTTATATCCATAATCACAGGAAAGGATTTTATTTTCTCTTTCATCTATAATCTTGTTATCATAAGCCCAAAGGGTATACATGATTGAGCAACTGTGGTCATATGCCGTCATTTCATCGCTGTCATCTATTTCCCCTCCATATAGATTTCTAAATCCGATGCTGTCTATATCTTCTAAGAAGTCACAAAATTGATTGTAGTTCTCAACAGTCCCGCTATCGAAAATATTTTCAACTTCCTTATTCATTAGAATATTTGGGTAATGAAGAAGCATCGCAGGTAGCCCTAAAAGCAATGCATTATCATATTGGGATTTGTTAATTTCTCTGTATAAGTCTCCTTCGCTAAAACTTTCACTTAATGAGGTGACTTTAATTTTAGGGTTTTGCTGGTTTGTTGGCATATCTGGGATTAGTTATTTCAAATGCAACTACACTAATATAATGGTATTTTTCTAATATAAAAATTAGATATTCCAATTTATTTTTTCTCTTTTAACTATTGTTTATCACTTAAATGTTTAATGATTAAATTAACTTTTTAATAAAGATTTTACGAACATGCACGATCCTGAAGAATTTAGGAAAAGGGGATATGAAATGGTCGATTGGATAGCTGACTATTTTAACAATTTAGAATCCCTACCTGTAAAGCCGGATATTAGCCCCGGTGTTATTAAAGATAAAATCCCCTCTGAATATCCCGACGAGCCTGAAGCTTTTGATAAGATATTTAACGATTTTAAAGAGGATATTTTGCCGGGAATGACTCACTGGCAGCACCCGGGGTTTATGGCATATTTCCCTGCTAATAATAGTTTTCCTTCTATTCTGGCTGAGATGCTTACTTCAGGTATGGGTGCACAATGTATGATTTGGCTTACTTCTCCGGCAGCAGAGGAATTAGAAGACCGGATGATGGAATGGTTGCGAAATGCCATTGGCTTGCCTGAAGAGTTTACTGGAGTGATTCAGGATACAGCCTCAACCGCCACTTTAGTTGCAATTTTGACTGCCAGGGAAAAGTACTCGCACTTCAGGGTTAATAAAAGTGGTTTTACGGGAAGAGAAAAATTCCGCATATATTCATCTGATCAAGTGCATAGTAGTATCGATAAGGCTATAAGAATAGCTGGTTTAGGAGAGGATAATCTGGTTAGAGTACCTGTAAAAGATGATTTCTCGATGGATCCAATCGCTCTTAAACAGGCTATCGAAGAAGACCTGAGATCAGGATATAAGCCAATGTGTATTGTGTCTGCTCTGGGAACTACCAGTTCTACGGCTTGTGATCCTTTAGATGAAATAGGGAAATTGGCCAAAGATTATGATATCTGGCATCATGTGGATGCAGCTTATTTAGGGACAGCATTAATACTGGAAAAATATCAATATTTGATAGAAGGTATTGAGAATGCAGATAGTTTTGTTTTTAACCCTCATAAGTGGATGATGGTCAATTTTGATTGCTCTGCATATTTTGTTAAGGATACTGAATTACTTCAAAAGACATTTTCTGTGATGCCCGAATATCTCAAAACAGATATTGATAAGCAGGTTAAAAATTACAGGGATTGGGGAATTCAGTTGGGTCGAAGATTCAGGGCGTTGAAGCTTTGGTTCGTACTAAGGAGCTTTGGCCTTTCAGGAATTAAAAAAACTATTTCAGGTCATATTAAGATGGCTGATAAATTTAAAAGTCATATAGCCCGAATAGGACATTACGAAATATTAGCTCCTGTAATAGCGAACCTGATTTGTTTCAGGGTTATTAAAATGGGATGGACTGATGAGCAGGCTGATAGTGCTTCAGAATTATTGATGAGAAAAATCAACGATACTGGTCGGTTTTTTCTGACGCATACACGGCTTAAGAATAAATTTGCAATCCGTGTTGTTATCGGTCAGACAAACGTCCACGAAAAACATGTAGAAGAATTAATATCTTTGATGGAAGAATTAGCTTCGGAAGTAATTTCGGAGATAGATAAGAGTTAATATTAACGATAAAAATTACCTTATTTACGTATAATTAGATAAAAGCTACAATCAATGTGCTGGTTGTTGCAGGATTATATAATTTTGCGCAAATATCCAAAAGACAATGATTTACAATTCAATTATAGACACGATCGGGGATACCCCGCTAATTAAACTTAACAAAGTTGCAGAAGGAATTAAAGGAACTGTAGCAGTTAAGGTCGAGTATTTTAATCCTGGTAATTCGATGAAAGACCGAATGGCATTAAAGATGATCGAGGATGCCGAAAAAGACGGTCGGTTAAAACCGGGAGGAACTATCATCGAATGTACATCTGGGAATACCGGTATGGGATTAGCCCTTGGAGCAATAGCTAAAGGTTATAAATGTATTTTTACTCTTGCTGATAAGCAATCTAAAGAGAAGATAGATATTTTGAGGGCGATGGGTGCTGAAGTAATTGTTTGTCCGACCAACGTTGGCCCGGATGATCCAAGATCATATTATTCAGTAGCCAGAAAAATGAATGAAGAAATTCCTAATTCGTTCTTTCCAAATCAATATGACAATCTTTCAAATGCGGTAGCGCATTATGAAACGACAGGTCCTGAGATCTGGAGAGATACAGAAGGTAAGATCACCCATTATGCAGCAGGTGTAGGTACTGGTGGTTCGATGTGTGGAACTGCGAAATATTTAAAGGAGCAAAATTCTGATATATTAACTGTAGGGATAGATAGTTATGGATCTGTTTTTAAAAAATATAAAGAAACAGGGGAGTTTGACGAAAAAGAGATCTACCCATATCTGACAGAGGGTATCGGTGAAGATATTTTGCCTGAAAATGTAGATTTTAGCCTGATCGATCACTTTGTGAAAGTGACAGATAAAGATGCTGCAATAATGACGAGAAGATTAGCTCGTGAGGAAGGATTGTTTATCGGCTGGTCTTGTGGTGCAGCAGTAAAGGGTGCTTTAGACTGGGCTAAAGATAATCTAAAAGAAGACGATCTGATGGTTGTGATATTACCAGACCATGGTACGCGTTATCTTGGTAAAGTTTACAATGACGACTGGATGAAAGATCATGGATTTATCGAGGCAAGAAGCTATGCTACAGCTGAAGATATTATCAAGAAGCAGGAAACTAATGGTAAATTGGTGACTCTTGATAAAAATACTAAGGTGATGGATGCTGTCAGTCTTTTAAATGAAAAGGGGATATCTCAAATTCCTGTTACCGATGGAGATGATTTTGTTGGTTCATTGACTGATTCAAAGGTTCTGAGAAAATTAATAGACAATCCGGATATTAAAGGAGAGCCCGTGTCTGAGATCATGGATGATCCGTTCCAATTCGTCTCAGCGAATAATACCCTGGATGTATTATCCTCGCTGATTGATGAAGAACACAAAGCTATCTTAGTGAGAGATAATAAAGATGAGGTTCATATCATTACTCAGCATGACTTGCTGATGGCGATGACTAAATAAACTATATAAGTAAAAGATAAACTTAATTAAGAGCATCCTGAAAAGGGTGCTCTTTTTTTTATGTTTCGTCAGGATTTGTTGGGGAAAAAAGATTGCGATTTGAGTTTTTTGGAGGCCTGATGCAAGATTGATTTGCCATTAATATCTTGTTATTCATAAAGCCTAGCCATTCGTAAACGTTTACAGTCGGTTACAACCGTTTACTAACTGGTGTAAATAAGGAAAATGTTTGATTATGAACCACAAACAGGTATTTTTAAGCTTTTAAGGAAGAAAATAATAACCAAAACAACGAAAGTTATATATGGAATAAGCGCGACAGAGTTGCGCTTAGCCAATCGTTGTGTATAATTTTCTAAAAATTTTAATCGAACAGATGTTAGAGTGACTTTTGTGATTGTTATTTTTTTTAATATTGTATAATCGTTTAATAATCTTATTTATTCTCCTGTTTCTTTAATCTTTTATAAAAATGTTTATTATTTAAATTGATATGAAAAATCTACAGCATTACTCAATTCTATTATTACTTACACTTTGCTTTTCAAATTTAGTTTACGCCCAATTACCAACTGCAAGTTTAAAATCAAAGCAACCTTCTCATTTATTTAAATCAGTTATTATAACTACCAATTCAGACAGCACCGTTGTTGGTTTTGGATTCGTAAATCCAATTGATTATAGTGAATTAATTTTTACAAGAAATAAACCAAATGAATCCGTTGTCGAAGATTGGGAGCAATTTGATGACATTAAAAATGTTAAAATATTGGGTGAGGATGAAATACTCTTAGAAGCATTAAATTTTAAGGGAAAGCATAAAATTCTTCATGCTCTCGTTTATGAAAGTAATAGATATAAATTATATAAAAGTATAAGTATATACACTCCAGATCTCTATTTTTTCAGTGATATATCATCACCCGATGAATACAGTATGTTGATTCTCAGAAAACAAAGATCCTTCGAAAGAAGTGCAAAAAAGATTTTTAAAAATTGTCCAGGAATTTTGGAATCAATTAAAAAAGGAAAGTTTAAAAATAACGAAGAGGGAGTTATAAAACTCATTGAAGAATTTGAAAAATCTTGTAACATTATATAATAGAGTTACCGCATAGTTCAAACAATCATATGTATAAGAAAACTATACACAACACTGTATATGTAAAAAAGGCGAATATCAGTAAATTCAAGGGTTAAAGCCCACTTAAAAATTGTGACGGTTTGATAACTTTAAAGCCCGCAATTGCCTACTTTGCATATACTAAACGTTAGCTTGCATTAGAAAATGGAACTAAAGAAAAAAGGGAGATATCTTGAATTACCCATAGGTGGACTATGTATCGAACAGATCGTTTTCGATGGACTTTTGCGTTTGGTATTCAACGACCGCGAAAAAAGCTTTTTAGACCTTCACAACGATTTCATTGTCGACCAGTTTAATCAAGAATCAAAACTTCATCCAAATTAAAAAGAGTGTTTAATGTTCTTTTACGACCAGTTTGGTGAAGAGATAAAAGAAGCCATTGCCGATACAGAGGGGAATCTTTGGATCTCTTTTGTAAACGGAACAAAAATCACAGTTGAAAATGGGCCTTACGAGAATTGGCATTATACTAAGAGAAATTTAATCAATAAAAGAGACTCTATATACGTCCATGGCGGAGTTGGGTTAACTGTTTATTAATTCGAGATGTATAAAAGGAAAAATAAAACGCAAACCAATAACTAAGCATTCGAGTGGCCGTTAGGCCGTAACTTAGCCTGTCCCGAATATCGGGAAATGCAGTGTTGACAAATCCTATGCTGGAAAATAGTACTATGGGTAAATCAATACTTTTAGTATAGGTGTTTGCTTTTGTTTAATCTACCACCTATGTGCTATTATATCCTTAAAGTTTCGCGGCTGGATGATTAAAATCGCTCAATAAACTCAAAGCAGATTCAAAAAAATAAAAAACCCTGACGAAAAAAATTCCGCCAGGGCTAATACCAACTATTTGCACTGTTTAAGTACTTATATATACGATTTGTACCTTGATAAGGTTCTGATTATTTCTTTGATTCGAGCAAAATTTCTAAATTTTTTAGAATATCCTCTGTCATTCGATCTAAATCAAACTCCGGTTTCCATCCCCAATCATTTCTCGCACAAGAATCATCGATGCTATCGGGCCAGCTATCGGCAATTTCCTGTCTGAAATCCGGCTTGTATTCAATTTCAAAATCGGGTTTGAATTTTTTTATACTTTCAAATATTTTTTCTGGAGTAAAAGATATGGCTGACAGGTTATAGCTGCTTCTTACTTTCACCCTTGAAGGTTCTGCCTTCATAAGTTCAATGGTAGCCCTTACTGCATCCGGCATATACATCATAGGAAGCGCACTATCCTTATCCAGGAAGCACTCGAATTTTTCATCTGCTAAGGCTTTGTAATATATATCGACAGCATAATCAGTGGTTCCACCTCCTGGTAATGATTTATAGCCAATCAAGCCTGGGTACCGTATACTTCTGACATCCACTCCATATTTTTCAAAATAATATTGACACCACTGTTCACCGGCTAGTTTACTGATACCATAGACAGTTGTTGGATTAGTAACTGTAAGTTGAGGGGTATTTATTTTAGGTGTATCCGGACCGAAGACTGCAATAGAGCTTGGCCAGTAAATTCTGTTTACATGATCAATGTTTTTGGCCAGATCGAGGACATTAAATAAACTCCCCATATTTAAATCCCACGCCCATTGAGGGTCTTTTTCGCCTTTGGCACTCAAGATGGCAGCAAGATGATAAATGTGATTAATCCTGTATTTTTCTACTAAACTGATCAATCTATCTTTATCCATCACGTCCAGCTGTTCGTAGATAAAATCTCCATCTACTTCAGCAGACGGTTTCAGGTCAGATGCAATAACATTGTCTCTTCCGTATTCTTCCTGCAATCCCATTACCAATTCTGTACCGAGCTGTCCCAGGGATCCGATTACCAAAATCTTAGTCATTGAAGCAATTTTTTTTGCGAAATTATTAATAATGAGTCGCTAAAAAAACTCCATGTTAAAGATTTTATATTTATTGACTGAAATTTCGCTCCTTATTTAAATATGAGGTGATTAAATGTTGATTTAAAATTTCCCTTTTTCACGTTTGTGCAAAATCACCAATCGTATTTTATTAATTCCCTGAAATAAAATCCCGAATATGATCTAATTTCATTCTGTCATTCAATCTTTGTGAGTAATGCACATGTATAAGTGTGAGGTTTTCATCTACCAGAAATTCTGCAGGCATGGTACTCAAAGATTCGCCTTCTGTAGGCATACCCATGGGTAGATTTTTCATCTTTGCTTTAAATGCAGTCTGAACAAATGAAGTGACGTGACTTATCGCAGAATTTTTTCCCGAAGGTTCCAGACCATATTTTCCATAAATAATCTTTTCAGGGTCTGAAATAATTGGAATAGGAGAGACTCCCTGGTGAAAAGTACTTCTTTCAATAACGTTTCTTTTTGATTCGAAGAAAAAGATCATTTTAAAATTCGGATCATTCATTTCTTCGTGAAGCTTTGTTAAGGTGTGAACTCTTAGATTGCAAAAAGGACATCCGGCATGTCTGAAAAAGGCAATTAGAGTTTTTTTACCTTTATAATTATCAATATCTATTTCCCGGTCGAAAACATCGATCTCCTTAAAAAATGGAGCAATTACTTTTGTCTCAAGCATAAAAAAATTGTTTTATTACTAATACAAATAATTAGGTTAAATGGTTGCCTCTATATATTTAAAAAAAGCACATATGTCAGCTGGCAGATAAAAACGAATCTTCTTACGCTTTTGAATTTAGTCGGTTATATTTGTGCTATGGATTTCAGTTCATTCCTTAAAACAAAGCGAATAGACCCTGAAAGTTTGAAAAAAGCTGATCCCAGTTTATTTCATTCGTGGGAGATCCTTTATGGATATGTTCATCCGAATAGCTTTGTCAGGCAAAAACTTTTCCGAATAAATAAAATCAGGCGGGCTCATCCCTACGAAGGAGAAATCCCCAAACCTGAAAAGCCAAAAAAGCCTCTTGCAAAACCTTCTGTTGCAGCAAAGGTTGTTGGAAAGAAAGCCGTTATCAAACCTAAAGTTAAAAAGGCTGATGAATCGGTTGATACAACAGATGTAAAGGCTGTAAAACCAAAAGCGGTAAGGCCTAAACCGATTATAAAGTCTAAAAAGAAAGATGAATCGGAGACTACTCAGGCTAAAGCGACTCAAAAACCCAGGCCGGTTATAAAACCAAAAAAAACCATTGATAAGGAGAAGGAAGCCGATAAAGAAAATGAAGCTACTAAGAAGGTAAACCCTAAAAAAGCTAAGATGGTTAAACCGGTAATGAAAAAGAAAACTGAGAAGAGCGGTGATCAGGCCGGCGAAACTAAAGCTGATGAAACAAAAGCCAAAAGCAAAAAAATGCCAAGGCCAGTAATGAAGAAACCCAAAATTAAAAGACCAAATAAAGACGATAACGATGTTTGATTCATTGAAAGAAGAATTACAGCAGCAAATTCAAGAGTTGAAAGACTCAGGATTGTATAAAACTGAAAGAGTAATAACAACTCCCCAGGGAGCCGAAATAAAGACAGACCAGGGTAGAGAAGTTATTAACTTTTGTGCAAATAATTACCTGGGGTTGTCATCTCATCCTAAGATACTTGAAGCTGCACATAATACGCTTGATAGCCATGGATATGGAATGTCATCCGTAAGATTTATTTGTGGAACACAGGATATTCATAAAGAGCTGGAAAGAAAGATCTCCGAATTTCTTGGCACTGAAGATACGATCTTATATGCTGCAGCCTTTGATGCAAACGGAGGTGTGTTTGAACCGATTCTTGGTAAAGAAGATGCTATAATCTCTGATGCATTAAATCACGCTTCAATTATTGATGGTGTCAGGTTGTGTAAAGCAATGCGCTTTCGTTACCAGCACAATGATATGGAGGATCTTGAAAAGCAATTAAAGTCAGCAGTAGAGCAAGGGGCCAGACATAAGGTCATCGTTACTGATGGTGTGTTTTCAATGGATGGTACTATTGCTCAACTTGATAAGATCTGTGACCTGGCCGAAAAATATGGTGCGATGGTGATGTCTGATGAGTGTCATTCAACAGGTTTTATGGGTAAAACTGGCCGTGGCGTTCATGAACATACTGATTGTATGGGAAGAATAGACATAATCACTGGTACACTTGGTAAAGCATTAGGAGGAGCCATGGGTGGGTTTACTTCAGGGCGAAAGGAAATTATTGAAATGCTTCGTCAGAAATCAAGACCTTATTTATTCAGTAATACTCTGGCTCCTGCAATTGTTGGTGCGTCAATAGCTGTTTTTGATTTGTTAACAGAAACGACAGAGTTAAGAGATAAACTGGAAGATAATACTAAATATTTCAGGGAAAAGATGACTGAGGCCGGTTTTGACATAAAACCAGGCGAGCATCCGATCGTACCAATCATGTTATACGATGCTCCATTAGCTCAAAAAATGGCAGAAAGACTTCTTGATGAAGGTATTTATGTGATAGGGTTTTATTATCCTGTAGTACCAAAAGGTCAGGCGAGAATAAGAGTCCAGGTTTCTGCCGCACATGAAAAAGCCCATTTGGATACGGCGATTAACGCATTTATTAAGATCGGTAAGGATCTGGAAGTGATTAAATAATAATCTGATTATAAATAAAAAAAAGCCTTTGTTTTTTTAACGAAGGCTTTTTTTATGAGGTTTCTTCTAATGATTCTGTTGTTTTTTCTTCTTTCTTTTCTTTTTATCCTCTTCGACTTGTTTGGTTATTACCTGGTCAAGTGAAGGTTCGACAGTGTGATAATACTCATTAATTCTCTTTCTTATTTCCTGGGGAGAGAGATTATGGTCAATTTTACCGCCACGGGCAAGAGATAACTGACCTGTTTCTTCTGAAATTATCAATACCAGGGTATCTGTGTTTTCGCTCATTCCGATAGCTGCCCTGTGTCGTAACCCAAATTGAGCCGGAAGAGTTTGCTCGGTAACAGGTAATATGCATCTGGCAGCTTTTACACGGCCATTGTAGATTATGACGGCACCATCATGTAATGGGCTATATTTATTAAATATTGAAAGTAGTATTCTTTTGGATATGATCGCATCCATCATATCACCCGATTCTGAGTAGAATTTAAGTTCTGAATTCCTGGAGAAAACGATTAGAGCTCCGGTATTGGAACCACCCAGCGTTTTAGCAGCTTCGACAACTGCAGAAACATTTAAGCTGAATACTTCTTTTTTATTTTTTATTCCCAGCAATTCGAGAAAAGATTCTCGATTAAACGCTGTACTTCGACCTATGATAAGGAGGAACTTTCTGATTTCCTGCTGAAATAAAATAATAACAGCAAGTACTCCAACACCCATAAATTCTCCGAGAATAGACGAAAGCAACTCCATTCCTGAGGCTCGAACTACCAGGTAGATCAGATATAAAGAAAGGAACCCTAAAAACACTCTTACAGCAACAGATCCCTTCATCAGCTTATAAAGCTGATACATAAGAACAGCAACCAGGAAGATATCAATAACATCTATCCAGCTAATGTTCAGAAATCCGATTTTAAACAATAAGTTCAAGTGTTTATCAGGTTAAAAAGTTTAACGCATTCGACTGCCTCCTTGACGTCGTGTACTCTTAGGATATTTGCCCCTCTTTCCAATGCTACCATATTAATTGCCGTGGTTCCGTTTAGAGCCGAGTCAGCATTTATTCCTAATGGCTTGTGTATCATGGATTTTCTGGAGACGCCTACGAGTAAAGGAACTCCAATTTCCTTAAAATAAGCCAAATTTTTGAGCATTTCATAATTTTGTTCGAGTGTTTTTGCAAATCCAAATCCGGGGTCTATTATGATATCCGTAACTCCCGATTCCCGGAGATTTTTTACCTTCTCAGCAAGTGAATAGCAAACCTCTCTCGTGACATTTTCATAGTCTGTCAGAGATTTCATTGTTTGAGGTGTTCCTCTCATATGCATAACGATATATGGAGCATTTTTTTCTTTGATCACATCATGCATATTTTCATCAGCATCTCCGCCTGATACATCATTTATTATATCAGCTCCCAAATTCAGGGAACGACTGGCCACCTCGCTCCGAAAAGTGTCAATAGATAAAATCGTATCCGGATAATGTGCCTTAAGGATTTTTATGGCAGATTCTATTCTTTGCATTTCCAGATCTAAAGGAACATCAGGAGCTCCCGGGCGGGTGCTATAGGCTCCCAGGTCAAGAATTTTTGCCCCCTCACTGATCATTTTTCCAGCCTTTTCCAATAAAGAACTTTCATCTGTCCTGCTGTCTTTGTAAAAAGAATCTGAAGTCAGATTAATTATTCCCATCACTATGGGTGAGGATAATTCAAATAGTTTTCCCTTTATGTTAAGTGTCATTATTCTAAAATTATTATCTTTCGCCGTTGAACAAAATTCGGAGTTTTGGAAGAAAAAACCATACATCAATACCAACAAGTGATTTCTCATTGCCGGGAGCTTTTTGAAAAAAAAGCTAAAGACTACGGTACAGCATGGCGAATTATGCGTATGCCTTCTATTACTGATCAAATTTATATAAAAATAAATCGTATTCGTTCGATTCAGGATAAAGGCATGCAGCAAATCAATGAAGCAATTGAAGATGAATTTGTTGCAATAATAAATTATAGTATAATAGCTATGGTTCAGTTGGGATTGGCTAAAGATGAACGAATAGAGATTCCTGCTGAAGAACTGATGGAATTATACGATAAGTATGCAAATGAAACGTTAGAATTGCTTCAGCGTAAAAATCACGATTATGGAGAAGCCTGGCGTGATATGAGAGTATCTTCAATTACCGATATTATTTTAATGAAGGTATATAGGGTAAAGCAAATTGAAGATAATGAGGGACAGACCCTTGTGTCTGAAGGAGTTTCCGCTAATTACCAGGATATGCTTAATTATTCAGTTTTTGCTCTTATATTAAGTGGGTTTGTAAAATGATATTTTTTTCTTTATGAAAACTTTTATAAATAATCTGTTTAGAATTTTCGTAGGTGCCCTGTTTGTTTTTTCAGGCCTGGTCAAACTAAATGATCCTCAGGGAACTGCGATTAAAATGACTGAGTATTTTCAGGTATTTGCCGAGGATTTTTTCGATCCTTTTATCTACCTGGTACCGGCAGCCTTGCCAATTGCTTTTATCATTATCATTTTTGAAATCCTGGTTGGAATAGCCTTGCTGATCAATTATAAGATGCAATTTACCACTAAGGTATTGCTGGCTATGATCCTGTTTTTCACTTTTCTCACATTCTATTCTGCATATTTTGATAAGGTGACTGATTGCGGGTGTTTTGGAGATGCAATTCCACTGACTCCGTGGGAATCTTTTTACAAAGATATTGTCCTTCTGATTATGTCTTTGTGGTTGTTCTTTAATAGAAAGGACTTTGTCAAAATGTTCAGGTCATTTACTGCAAATGCGATTTTAATAATTTCTACTGTGATTTTTACCATTGTAGGAATTTATGCAATAAATCATTTGCCCTATATCGATTTTCGTCCATATGCTGTAGGAGAGAGTATTTCTGAAAATATGCAACCGGCGGAGGATCCAATATTTGAATATACTTTTATTAAAGACGGAGAAGAGATTAAGTCTCAAAAATATATTCAGGACGAAGGGTATGAGTATGTTTCAAATGAGGTGATCAATAAAGATGAATCTGAGCCGGAAATTACAGATTATAGCGTTGAATCAATAACTGGAGATGATGCGACACAAAGAACCTTTGAAGGTATAAAATTACTGATCATTATTGAAAGCCTTGAAAAGACAGATAAAGAAGCTTATTCTCAAATAAATAGCCTTCTTTC
Source organism: Mangrovivirga cuniculi (assembly GCF_005166025.1). NCBI lineage: Bacteria > Pseudomonadati > Bacteroidota > Cytophagia > Cytophagales > Mangrovivirgaceae > Mangrovivirga > Mangrovivirga cuniculi. The sequence continues at coordinate 4,048,776 of NZ_CP028923.1, read as the reverse complement.
AGGATTGAAGCCGGGCATAGAACCAATGGTGTTAACTGCAGTTGGTCCGGGTGAATTTGATAAATTCAGGCATGAAGTACAATTAGGTGTTCCATATTACTTCACTGATCACACCGTTTTAAAAGCAATGATCAGGTCAAATCCTGGAATAATGCTGCTTCAAAATGGTGTAGTGAAAGGGAAATGGCATCATAATGACACTCCATCTCCTGCGGATATCCATAGTTTAATTGATTAGAGGTGTTTTTTACTACATTGGCTTTAATAACGAATTAATTTCGACTATTTTAGCCATCTGATAATCATTCAAAGATAATTTTTTTAATGCTTAAGTTCATAGGTAGAAGATTAGGATACGGCTTGCTGGTTATGATGGGGGTGACAGTAATTGTGTTTTTCCTTTTTCATCTCTTACCAGGAGACCCTGCGAGAATGGTTGCTGGAAAGCGATCTGATATAACTACCATTGAAGCGATTAATAAAGAATTTGGTCTTGATAAACCATTACCTGTTCAGTTTTATCTTTATCTAAAAGATCTTTCTCCAATTTCTATCCATGAAGACACTCCTCAAAATCAGGATAAATACGAGTATACCGAATTGATAAACCTCGGGGACGATGTTTTAGTATTGAAAGCTCCGTATTTACGACGATCATTCCAAACCAATAAAAGGGTAGGAGAGCTTCTAATGGAAAATCTCGAACCAACTATTTGGCTTGCACTGGCAGCAATGGCCTTTGCTACGATTTTTGGAATAGCTATAGGCGTCATCTCAGCAGTCAATCAGCATAAGTTTCTGGATAATTTTCTGGTAGCGGGCTCTGTTCTTGGTATTTCCCTGCCATCTTTCGTGGCAGCAATAATTATATCGATGATTTTCGGTTATTACCTGGCTGACTGGACTGGTTTAGGGCTAACAGGACAACTATATGACTACAGTCCTTTCGGAGGAAAAACACTAAATTTAAAAAATCTTGTACTCCCTGCATTTACACTTGGGATCAGGCCTCTTGCTATTATAATGCAGCTTACTAGAAGTAGTATGCTTGATGTCTTAAAGCAGGATTATATTAGAACTGCATATTCAAAAGGATTGCCTTATAAGAAGGTACTTATAAAACATGCCTTAAAAAATGCTTTAAACCCTGTGATTACAGCAGTTTCAGGTTGGTTGGCTTCCTTAATGGCCGGTGCTTTCTTTGTCGAGCTGGTATTCGACTGGAAAGGTTTTGGTTACGTCACCATTAAAGCTGTAGAAAGTCTCGATTTCCCTGTAGTAATGGGGGCGGTTTTGATAATTGCATTGATCTTCGTTTTTGTAAATATTCTGGTGGATGCATTATATGCCTTAATAGATCCTAGGGTAAGAATAAGCTAAAAATTTATGGAGTTTTCACGCCTGATTTATCTGATAGGATTGCCTGGTTCAGGTAAATCATCTGTAGGTAAAGTATTAAGCAGCAAACTTGATTGTGATTTTATCGATCTTGATGAATGGATCGAGAAAAATGAGAAAACCTCGATAAAAGAAATATTTGCAGTAAAAGGTGAAAACTACTTCCGGGACCTGGAAACACATGCTTTGGAAATACTTTCAGATAAATTTGTAACCGGGACTGTAATATCAACCGGTGGTGGAACTCCTTGTTATAATGATAATATAAGGCTTCTGAAAAGCACTGGTTTGTTGGTATACCTCAAAACAGATATTGATGTTTTGGTTAAAAGAATAGAAAGCAATTTGACTGAAAAGGATAACCGACCACTTTTTAATGCAGTTGATATAGAATCTAAATATAAAGCTCTTTTAAGAGACCGAAGTTCATATTATGAAAATGCACATTTAATTGTGGATACCGGAAGATTAACTGAAATAGAAATTGCTGATTTAATTCTTTCAGAAATCAGACAATAATTTTATATTCTGATATATTTTTAAAAAATATTCTACTTGTCAAATCAAAATTTACTCACTATGAGGTTTTTTGCACTATTACTCACTGTGTTTCTGTTTACTGTTAATGGAACTGCCCAGGATGTTGATGTTGAATTATATAAGAAGAGAATTGAGAGGCATCTCCCCAAACTGATCAAACATGAAAGCCTTAAAAATCATTTCAATTTTGAAGAAAATTATTTAGAGGTTTTTGAACACCCATCTGATAAAAGAACAGGAAGACCTCCTGAATTTAGATTGTATTACACTGAAATACCCCTCTTTCTAAAGATTATCTATAATGCTTCGAGAGAAGAAGCTATTGATTTTTATCAAAGAAAAGGGACTTCAGCTTTTCCAAAATCCATTGCCGAAAAATACGATGAGTTTTCCTTAGACAGACCAACGCGGTTTGCAGGTCTGCGCGTAGCCATTGACCCGGGACACTTTGCCGGTAATGAAAGGGAAGCAAAACAAGAAGCTAAGTTTCTAAAAATAAAAGGAAATGAGATAGGTCAAAGAAAGGATTTATTCTTTTATGAAGCCCAACTTACCTATGCAACTGCTGAAATTTTAAGAGAAATGCTGGAAAATGAACTGGCAAGCGTGAAGTTGACCAGAGTTCAGGGTGAGTCAGCTGTTGGGAAAAGCTTTGATAAATGGTATAAAGAGGATTTTATTAGGGTAAGAGATGAAATCTGTGGTAATGATGAACTACCTGAAAGCATGTGTAAAAGTCTGAAAGCTGATCCGGGACCAAAAAATGCTTTTTTTAAATTATATAAATACCTTGATTTTACTGGTCGTGCTGACGTGATAAATAATTACAAAGCAGATCTTACCGTGGTAATTCACTATAATGCGAAGGAAGATAATCCACGTGATAAGAAAGGATTTACTACTCCTACAAAAGAAAATTATGCCATGGCTTTTATTCCTGGAAGTTTTCTTCAGAATGAATTAAAAAAAGTCGATCAGCGAATCGATTTCTTAAGATTATTATTGAGTGATGATATAGATCGCAGTGAAGAATTGGCAAGTGCTTATATAAATGACCATGAAGAGACATTGGGAGTACCAGCTTTGCCGGAAGATAATAGTCTGCGTCATATTGAGTATGTTAATATTTATTCAGGGGAGGAAGGAGTTTACCACAGAAATTTATATCTAACCCGCGCTGTAAAAGGAGCAGTGGTGTATGGTGAAAGCTTATATCAGGATAATATAGATGAAATTAAAAAGCTGACCAGATCAGGCTTAACTTATGAGCAATTGTTAAAGAACGAAAGGCTAAAAGAAGTTGCCAGGTCATATTTTCTGGCAATAGAAAATTATCTCAAATATAAAGAGGCTGATCAATCTAAAAATCAGTAATAAAAAAAGGAGCAGTAATTATTCACTGCTCCTTTTTATACTAAACTAAATTTTTAGAATGCCTTACCCATGGTTACCAATATTGAAGATGTGGATCGGTCAATAGTAGCTGTAGGAGCATTTCTGTCAAGGTCAGTAGCATATGGTTCTGCTATTGTGAATGGAGACCTATTCACGCCTGTTTGAGATTTATTTTGATAGGTAAGGTCTATATAAAAGCCTTTACTACTCCTGTATCCTAATCCTCCGCTATAAATACTTGTTGCGCCTGTATTTTCATCATTTTCCATTGGGCTGGCATAATTGGCATAACCACCTCTTAAATAGAAAGCTTTTGAAAGACGGTATTCAATTCCGGTTCGAAAGTTCCATACAGACTCATAGTTGTTTTCTATGAAATTGTTGTCATCACTAAAGTCTATATTCGACCCACTGCGTAGACTCATACCAGCGTAATTAATATGTTCAACGTCCGCAGTAATAAATCCCTTTTTGCCAAATAAATATGTAGCACCAACCCTTAATTTCCCCGGAGTAGAAAATCTATATTCTGATTCGTAAGCCTGTATAGCTGTTTCATTGTTTAAGATTATCGTTTCCTCCCCGGTATCATATTCATAATTATTAAAAATTCCCTGAACGAGAATTTCAGCATAATCATTCATTCTGTATGAAGTTCTTGTCTGGTATGAAAGACCAACAGTCATATTATTTACCGGACGGGCAATAATACCGAAGGTCCCGCTAATTCCCCCTCCATTAACATCGATGAATTGATTATAGTTTAATGTAGCCAGGGCATCTTCACTCCTTGTTTCAGTATAAAATGTTTCTGTTGTGAAGCTGTAAAAGTTAAAGTTCAATCCTGCACCCAGGTAAACTCTATCATTGATATTTATTCCATAGGCAAGATTAAAACTACTGTTTTGTCCTCTGGTATCAGATGAATAGGTTATAGATGCGGGAAGTGAAGGATAATAAGTACCCTCTATATAATACAGTCCGAGATTATCTTCATCGACCAGATACGCATTATAAGCTAGTTCTGGTAGTGTGTTTTGAAATTCAGGACTAAAGGAATTTTGATCATAAATGCTGTATATATAATCATAAAAATCACCGCTAAAATCTGTTTGAGGATTTGATGCAGTGAAATATTCAGTCTGGTCGTATATGGCAGTACTTGTAACAGATAATCCAAACCCTTGTGATTTTATAATACTATTACTTTTTCCATCATTTTGGAAGACAGCTCCAAGGGTAGGGGTATTAAATCTGAAATCACTATCCTCAGTATCGTTACCGTAAAAATTCGCCTTTGAATTAAGAAAGTTAAAACCTCCTGTTAGGCCAAAATTACTTTGATTGAAAAATCCAAGTCCTGCAGGATTTGAATAAATACTACTTATATCACCTCCCAGAGAAACTTGTGCTCCTCCCAAAGCCTGCATTCTTGCTGTTCCACTAATTTCTGTATTTGCAGCTTTCTCAACAATTTCAACATAGGTTTGTGCTGAAAGGGGAATGCTGAATATTAAAAAAAGTAGGGTTAGATATAATTTGTTTAAAGAAATCATATTGAATATAGAATAGTTAGTTGATCAGTTTATAAAATAAAAGGTGCTCTATCTAATGTCAGACATTATGTAAAGCACCTTTTTTTAAAATCAATTCAGGGGTTGATCAATTAATTTCCTCTTCCGCCACCTCTGCTACTTCTTGATGAACTTCTGCCAGAAGATGAACCCCTGCTCGATGAAGAACTTCTGCTAGAAGATGAGCTTCGGTATGATGATCCTCCACTACTTCTTGAAGATCCAGAGCTTCGGTAAGATGATCCTCCACTACTTCTGGATGATCCACCACTTCTGTTGTAGCTTCTGGATGACCCTCCACCACTTCTATTGTAGTTTCTAGAAGGAGTAGACCTCTGATAGTTTCTGTTAGAATTTCCACTTCTATTGTAATTTCTAGAAGGAGTAGTTCTGTTACTTCTGTTGTAATTATTTGAATTAGATCTCTGATAAGTTCTTGTTCTGTAATCACTATTAGTAGATCTGTTCACAGACCTGTCAGAGTTATAATTTCTACTTCTTTCAGAGTTATAATTTCTTGAGTTTTGAGTATAGCTTGATCTTGTGTTTGATCTGCTATAGTAATCTCTTGTTCTTGCAGAAGACCTATCGCTTGACGAAGCAAGTGTAGTTCTGCCTGCAGTGTATGAAGACCTGTTTGACGTATTTCTTGAGCTATACGAATCTCTGTCATACGAAGCAAGTCTGTTATCTCTGGTAGCTCGTGCTCGTGTAGAACGTGCATTCGCAGTCCTTGAATTAGCAGATGATCTTCCATTTGGTTTTCTATCCACTCTATCACGACTACTAGATGTAGTTGTTCTTCTTTGACTTAAGATATAACTATCATTTGATGAGGATGATCCTCCAGGTCTGGTTCCTACTACTCGACTATTTCCTATATAATAATCTCCATTATTGTAGTTATAGTAATTATTTGAAAGACCAGCATTATATCCACACCAGTATCCATTGTTAAATCCGCTATTATAAGCATACCAGCTATTGCCGTATCCCCATCCCCAGGTTGGGCGGTTCCATCCACCGTATCCACCATACCAAGGATCGTAAAAACCTCCGTAACCATAATACGGGTTACCCCATCCCCATGGTCGAGACCAGTTGTTCCAGCCCCATCCGAATCCTATTCCAATTGACATATTGAAATTCCATCCTGTTCTTCCGTACCAAAACGGATCATACCATGGATCATAAAAAGCATTGTTATAGCGATAACCCATGTTTGCGTAGGTGGTCGGAATATAATTATTTACAATTATTGTTCTGGAACCATCTCGTAAAACTTCCTGATTTCTTCCATTCGCATCATTATACTGCGTATTTTGACCCTGGGTATTATAAGAATTTACATTGAGGTTGTTTTCAGTGTTTCTGTAATATTCCGGCTCGTCTGTGTCGGCATTACTAACTACCTCATTTGTATATCTACCCAAATAATCCGGGTTAATCTGAGTAGTTGATGATTGATCAGTTGTCCCGTTTTGCAAAATTGCATAATCCGGGCTGGCTTTCTGGTTGTTCTTAGCCTCAACGTTTTTATTCTCAGATTTTTTTGCTTTTTCTTGCCTGTCCGCAGGTGTGAAATACATATCATCAACCACCTGAGCTTCGACAGTAAAGCCTATTATAGCTAATGCTATAATTGCTAATCGTCTTGTAAAAATATATTGGTTCATAATAACCCCTTCTTTTAATTGATTTTCATTAATATAAACGTTCCGACGCAATAATGGATATAATTATCCGGAAAGAATTATATTTGCCGAAACAAATTTTATTTGTCTAATATAACACAAAAAACGTACCAAAGTTTATGAGTAAAGGACTGCCAAAGAGAAGCGAAGACTATTCAGCCTGGTATAATGAACTGGTAAAACGTGCTGATCTGGCGGAAAATTCGGCCGTAAGAGGGTGTATGGTGATAAAACCGTATGGTTTTTCCATTTGGGAAAAAATGCAGCAGACCCTTGATAAAATGTTTAAAGATACTGGTCACACTAATGCCTACTTCCCGCTTTTTATACCAAAATCTTATTTAAGTCGTGAAGCTGACCACGTTGAGGGGTTTGCAAAGGAATGTGCAGTAGTAACTCATTACAGGTTAAAAAATGCGGATGATGGTTCTGGAGTAGTTGTAGATCCTGAGGCCAAGCTTGAGGAAGAACTAATAGTTCGTCCTACATCGGAGACAGTCATTTGGAATACTTATAAAAACTGGGTAGAGTCATACAGAGATCTGCCAATTTTGGTAAACCAATGGGCAAATGTTGTTCGATGGGAAATGAGGACAAGGTTGTTTCTGAGAACTGCAGAATTTTTATGGCAGGAAGGGCATACGGCCCATGCTACTAAAGATGAAGCAATCAAAGAAACCGAGCAAATGATAAATGTTTATGCTGATTTTGTTGAAAACTTCATGGGTGTCCCTGTGATTAAAGGACTAAAATCAGAAAACGAAAGGTTTGCCGGTGCTCTTGAGACTTATTGTATTGAAGCACTTATGCAGGATGGTAAAGCTCTTCAGGCTGGTACAAGTCATTTTCTAGGACAGAATTTTGCAAAAGCCTTTGATGTGAAGTTTACCGGTAAAGATGGTAAGCTTGAACACGTATGGGGAACCAGCTGGGGTGTGAGTACTCGTTTGATGGGAGCTTTGATAATGGCTCATAGTGATGACGCCGGACTTGTATTGCCTCCAAACCTTGCTCCGATCCATGTTGTCATTGTTCCTATATATAAAAAGGATGAACAATTACAGGCCATTTCTGAAAAGGCTAACCAGATTAAAAAGGCTTTACAGGATAAAGGATATTCAGTAAAATTTGATGATAGAGATACTCATAAGCCAGGATGGAAATTTGCTGAATATGAGTTGAAAGGAGTTCCTTTAAGAATTGCTATTGGCCCCAGAGATCTTGAGAACGGTACAGTTGAGCTGGCGAGAAGAGATACTAAAGAGAAAAACACAGTAGAAATTGAGGGGATTGAGAACAGAATACCTGATCTGCTGGATGAAATACAAAACAGTATTTTTGAACGTGCCAGAAGTTTCAGAGATGAAAACATAAGGAAGGCTGATACTTATGAGGAGTTTAAAAAGATTCTTGATGAGAATGGTGGGTTTATTAAAGCTCACTGGGATGGAACATCTGAAACAGAGGAAAAGATAAAGAATGAAACTAAGGCAACAATACGATGTATTCCGTTAGACAACGAAATGGAAGAGGGGAAATGCATTTATACTGGTAACCCAAGTAAACAGCGAGTTATTTTTGCCAGAGCATACTAAGTCTGAAATAAAAATTTAGTAATATAGAGGCGGCTTTTTAGTCGCCTTTTTTATTGGGAATTTATTTGTTGTTTTTTTCTTCGGATCAAATACAAATTTTTTACATTTATTAAAAATTAAATGATTATGGCTGAATGGATCCCTGTTCTTGTGTTGATCTTATTAGGATTTCTTCTGATTGCAGCTGAGATTATCTTTATTCCCGGAACTACTATTGTTGGTTTTCTGGGGCTTGGGGTTGTTGTTACCGGAATTGTAATTGCCTATCTCGATCACGGAGATACAGCAGGTAATATTATCCTGGGGAGCTCAATATTAATCTTTTCCGGGATGGTTTTTCTAGCCTTTAAATTGAAGGTCTGGCAAAAATTTTCAGTCAGTTCATCAGTATCAGGAAGAATAAGAAGTGATGCAGATATAAAATTGAAAGTGGGACAGGTCGGAACGACAGTTTCAGCATTAAGGCCGTCAGGTGAGGCTGAATTTGACGGGGAAAGATATGAAGTATATTCTGCAGGTCAATTCCTGGATAGTGGAAAAACAATTGAAATTATTTCCATTGAAAAAGGAGGAAGAAAAGTAATGGTAAAACAAAAATAGACACCTTTTTAAATAAGTATTTTTATGAATGTAATGATCGTTGTTTATGTAGTACTGGCCATCATTGGATTGATATTCTTTCTGATGTTTTTCCAGATCTTCGGATTGTGGTTGTCAGCACTTTTATCAAAGGTTTATATTAACCTTTTCCAGTTATTCTTTATGAGGTTAAGGAAGGTGCCGCCTTCAGTTATTGTAAATGCAATGATTACCTCTAGTAAAGCAGGCTTATCACTTACTCGTGACGAACTTGAAGCTCATTATCTAGCTGGTGGTAATGTACCGCAGGTGACCAATGCGTTGATATCTGCAGATAAAGCAAATATTGCACTTGATTTTCAGCAGGCTGCTGCGATCGATCTGGCTGGTAGAGATGTATTTGAGGCAGTTCAAACTTCTGTAAATCCAAAAGTAATTAATACTCCTTCGGTGGCTGCAGTTGCAAAAGACGGTATTCAGTTGATTGCTAAAGCAAGGGTAACAGTAAGAGCTAATATTAAAAGATTAGTAGGTGGAGCCGGTGAAGAAACAATTCTTGCTCGTGTAGGTGAGGGAATCGTTACCTCTATTGGTTCGGCTAAAACACATAAAGAGGTTCTTGAAAACCCTGATAATATTTCAAAACTTGTACTGGAAAGAGGTCTTGATGCAGGGACGGCTTTTGAGATTCTATCGATTGACGTGGCTGATATTGATGTTGGAGACAATATCGGTGCTAAACTTCAGATTGATCAGGCAAATGCTGACCTCAAAGTAGCTGAGGCAAGAGCTGAGCAACGAAGAGCAATGGCTGTTGCCGTTGAACAGGAAATGAAAGCTAAAGCTCAGGAGATGCAGGCTCGAGTGATTGAAGCTGAAGCTGAAGTTCCAAAAGCTATGGCTGAAGCATTCAGGCAGGGGAATCTGGGTATCATGGATTTTTATAAAATGAAAAATATTCAATCAGATACTGATATGAGAAATTCCATTGCCGGACCGGATGATTCTGGTAAGGATAAAGACAAAGATGATTGATTAATATAATCAGCAATAAAAAAGCCTTCCGATCTGATTCGGAAGGCTTTTTTTATGACTCGGATTCTTTAAAGATATTTTGCGATTGGCTCTGTGGATTTTTTACCAGTTGTCATACCTACATACTGCTTATTTTGCTTATCGTAATACAATTCATCATAGATATCGGGAATTATATTTATTCCATTTGAATCGTAAATCCCCCATTTACCTCTTTTTTGGACTCTGTAATCCCCATTTTCAAGAGGGATTATTTTATCAAATTTAGGGAAGAGTAATTGGGATCCATCCGTCTTGATAAGACCAGAATAGTTTCCTCTTTTGACCAGATAGTGTTCTTTATTTGGAAGACCAGTAATCTCATTATAAATACACTCGATTATTTCGTTTCCTTTTCTGTCTATTAGCCCCAAAGACCTTTTCTTTTAGCTAATATTAGATTGTTGTGTGAGATGACTGATTCATATCTTGGCTGAATTACTATATTTTCTCTTAAGTTTATATACCCCCACTTATTTAATATCATAATTGGAGCCATGTTTTGAGAAAAAAGACCAACAGTATCATATCTATTGCTAATTCTCAGTCTTTCTTCCGTATCAACATATCCCCATTGCCCATCGATATTTACAGAATAAAAACCATCTCTAAATCCACCGAATTCAATTATCTCTTTCTCGAGTTTTTTATATTTTTCACTTTTATTATTTAGGAGGTAACGTCCATATTTCTCACTAAAAATATAGAATAAGGTGTCGTTTATGGTTTGAATTTCATTAAAGGAGTAAGGGAATAACCTCCTGCCGTTTAATTTATAGAGATCTTTAATTTTTTCTGAGCTTTCTTCAAGGATACCTGCAGGATGAACTGATAATTTGTTTCCAGTTTCAAACTGGATGCCATCTGTTAGGTTAAAAACTCCATATTGCTGTTTTTTAGTGAATATAAAAGTTTCCTCGTTCACTCTTTTTAATGAAGAGTAGTAAGGCATTAAAGCCCATTCACCTTCAGTATTTATTACTCCGAATGTATCCTGGTATTTTACTTTTGCAAGATCGCCCATGAAATGACCGGCATAAGAGAACTTAATATCAGTGATTTTATTGCCGTTTTTATCAAGGTATCCCTGTTTTCCGTTTTTACTTACGATGAACCCACCATTATCATTGATACTTACGGAATCGTATTTTTCACCATTAATAGGGTTTAGCCTTTCATTTAATATGGTATAGATATACTCTTGACCATTATGTTTTGCTCCTACAAAATAGTGACCGGCAGATTCTATGAAATCATAATTGAAATCAGAGAATACACTCAATGATTTGTCTGCAACTCCATATTTATTTCCTTTTTTCAGGATCAGATAATTAGCAGAATGACTAAAAGCTATTGAATCGTACCAGATATTATTAACTGGTGAAAAATTTTCATCTAATAGCTGCCACTGGTTGCCCGATGCAGCTATATAGCCTTTATTGTTCTTTATTGGTATTAATCTGTCATTAAGGAGTAATTTTTGTTCTTTATTAAGTTCTGATAAAATATGGATGCTATTGCTTTCCTGAAGGATGATTTCATTACCCTTTATTGATATCGAGGAATAAATGACATCAGTCAGTGCTCTTCCATTTGAATCAAGCAAACCTTTTTTCCCCTTGTGATTTCCTATAAGGATTCTGTCTTTTAAAACACTTATTTTATCGTAAGCTGCAGAAGTTGTTAGGTTTTCTTCCAGATCATAGCAATAAAAAGAATCTCCATCTTCTGAGAGAATGAAATTATTATCAATTATTTCTACAATAGATTTAAATTTGAATGATAAAAGAATCCGACCTTTTTTATCAACTATTCCTTTAAATTGCTTTCCGTCTATCCATTTAGTTGCTATCAGATATTCATCTGATGCAGATACTTCAAGAAAGTTATATTCGAAAGCTATTTGCTCTTTTCCTTTGATGTTGATTAAACCAAAAGTTAATTCAGATTTACTGTTAGGTTTGGCGGCTATAAAGTTATCATCAAAGACTGGATAAAGTGAATAATAAACAGGATCGGGAACTGATTGCTCTTCGATCTCGAGTATGCCCCATCGATTGTTCTTTTTATAACCAAGGTATTTGTTGTCGATAATTTCGGTTGAACCGTTACTCCAGCCTAGTTTATCATACATTGCAGGAACCACGACTTTGCCATCTGGATTTAACAATCCTTCTTTGCCATCTTTTTTAAAAATTTCGTAATTGGCAAAAATGACAGAGCTACCGAAAGTCAGCATGACGATCGGTAACAAAAATATTTTAAGATAAGACATTAAAAAAATCTATTTTAGGTTCTTCTGTTCTTCTTTTTCCAGGTTAAAAAGATCATTCAACACATCAATAAGCGTATCAGCCTCTCCTCTTTTACAGGCTGCCTTTAGCTGGATCACAGGAAGCTTGATGATTTTTTGCATCATACTTTTTGTGATCTGCTCTGCTATTTTCATCTCCTCTTCAGAAGCTTTTTTCAGATAACGGGATAGCTCTTCTTTTCTAATATCTTCAAGAGCGCTTTTAAATTTTTTGATCGTAGGCGAAACAACCATTTCTTTCGCCCAATCATTAAATTCGGTTATGCTTTCAGTGATGATTTCTTCTACTTGTGGGATAGCTTCAAGTCTGCGATCAAGAGCACTTGTTGCTTTTGCCTGAATATCATCAATCCCGTATACCATACAACCTGATACATTGTCTATAGATGTATCGATACTTCTTGGCACGGAAAGATCTATAAAATACTTGGCGATAACCGAATGCCTGATCATTTCCGGAATTATAATTGGCTCTGGTGAACTGACAGAGCTAATAATAATTTGTGCTTTATCAACAAGATCGGGCAAGTTTTCTAATTTATCACTTTGGAAACCGCATTCAAGAGCCATTGCATCGGCTTTTGATTGAGTACGATTTACCACTACAATTTCGCAGTCAGTAGTTCCGGCTAGATTTCTACAAACATCAATACCTATCTCTCCAAGGCCGACTACAAGTATTGTCGGATTAACCATGGTGTTTTTAAGGTCTTCCACTAATTCACTGGATGCATATGATACACTTGCTGCTCCATCTCTGAATGGAGTTTCCTGAACTACTCTTTTATTAGTAAAAAATATCGTGTGCATCAATCTGTGAAGGAACGGACCAGCCATCTCTTCATCGGCACACCATTGGTAGGCTCTTTTAACCTGATTTGATATCTGAATATCGCCAACTACCTGGGCTTCAAGCCCCATAGAAACTCTGAATAATCTTTCAACAGCTAAATTATTATCTGCGATTGTTTCAAAATATTCAGCTAGTTTTTTTGAGTTGGACAGGCCTTTAAGTAAAGATAATTCTGTAATTATGAGATTATTAAGAATTTCTTCAGAACTGTAATAAAATTCAGTTCTGTTACACGTACTTAAAATAAGAAAGTCTTCTCCATTAGTCAATTCCTTAAAACGAGCTAATAGTTGCTTAATCTCGCTTTCGGATAAAGCAACCATTTCCCTTATTTCTAAAGGAGTGCTTTTATAAGATAATGCTAATGATTTAAAATTTTTCACCATAACCAAAAATACTACCTGCAAAGATACATTTCAATACGTAAAATCACTTAATTATGTAGTAAAAACGCACAATTTAAATCAAATTTAAATAGTTTTGTCATATTTCAGGCGTCCCTAATACTGAATTATATCTTTATCAACCATGAGATTTATCACCCGAACCTTAAGAAGGCTTTTATCTTCTTTTTATTTTAACCGTAGCGAAGCTTCAGGGTTTCTACTCTTAGCTATTTTACTGATCTCCTATATTTTTGTTTTAAAATGGGGAGATATTTTATTCGAAAGTAACGATTATCATGTTGAATATCAATATATTGAAGGTTCTGTTTCGTCTGATGTAACATCCGGACAAATTCCGTCTGAAATTGAGGTCCTAAATAACTCACTTGATCCAAATGTGTCTTCAAGGCAGGAATTGATATCCTCCGGATTGCCTGAGTACCTTGCTGACAGGTTAATTAATTATCGAAGTAAAGGAGGGAAGTTTTATAAGAAAAGTGATCTCAAAAAGATATATGGATTGAGTGATAGTCTGTATAATGAGATTCATCCATATTATAAAGCTACATACATTCAAAAACAGAAGCTAAAAAGAAAAAAGACCAGGTCTTATTATTCTGATTCTTCAAAATCAAAATATAAGCCTTTTAAGCCTAAAGTGATTTATGCTTTTGATATTAATGAAGCAGATACAACAGATCTGAAGCAGATTTATGGTATAGGTAGTGTTTTAAGTCAGAGAATTATTAAATACAGAAATTCCCTCGGAGGCTTTATTTCTTCTGATCAACTTTATGAGGTTTGGGGACTTGAAAAGGCTGTTGCAGAGGAATTATTACAGTATGCCACGATAAATAATGGATTTAATCCCAGGAAATTTTCCATCGAAAATTCTCCGGTTGATTCTTTGGCTTCACATCCATATCTTTCGTTTAAACAGGCTAGACTATTGAAGTCATATTATCAGTCACATAAAGACGGATTTAGAAAAGAGGATTTTTATAAAATTTATGCGATAGATTCAGCTTCTGTTACAAGGATTTTGCCTTACCTGACGTTTTAGTTCTGTACTTTTGTTATTTTCGATTTTTTATAGATCAATTATACATGAATACGCTTCTTCGTGAATACCTAAAAAAGTTAACTAATATCAGCGGATCTAATAGAACGCTGCAAATGCTTAGGCTTCCTAAAGCCCAGTTTCTGGATATTCATGAATTTCATACTGTAACTGCAGAAGGAAAATCTTATGATATAATAGAAGGCCTGATAAAAAAGGATAAAAAGATATTTCTGTGCCCGTTTATAGATCCTCGGGATGGTGAAAGTAATGAACTAAGTAGCAGGCTTCGAAAGTTGCAGCGAATGGACAATTTTGTCTATGAAGAAAGAGGAGCGAGAGATCTTTATATAGGATGGCCGTTTATTGAAGGGAAGTTTACTGACGGAACTTATTTAAGGACACCGTTAATTTATTTCCCTGTAAAACTTTGGCTCGAATCTAATAAATGGTATTTAAAGCCCAGGTCTGAAGAATCCATCTCTTTGAATAAAGCATTTATCCTTGCATATGCTTATTATAATGATCTGCCACCCGATGAAAATTTAATGGAAAGGGTTCTAGATGATGCCCTTGGAGACGATATAGCTTTTAAAACGAAAGTTTATTCTCTTCTTAAAGAATCTTCTGTTGAATTAAATTTTAATTCGGAAACTTTTTCTACAGAACTGGAAACCTTTCAGGAAAAATTAAAACCAGAAATTGAAAAGTCCGGATCACCGGGAGAAATTAAACTAGAAATGAATGCGATTCTTGGTTTGTTTCCTCAAACTGGTTCTTACCAGGTTCCTGACTATTTGAAGTGGATAGAAAAAGATGAATATGAAGATGTTGAATCATTTTTCATGACTAAGAAAATTGAGAATATCCTTCATGAAGAAACTGCTTCGGGATATCATTCTCCCATCAAAGAAGAAGAATTATTTTTACCTTTCCAGGTGGATGCCTTCCAGGAAGACGCAATTAAAACTGTTAAAAATGGAAATAGTGTTGTTGTACATGGACCTCCGGGCACAGGTAAATCACAGTTAATATGTAATCTGGTTAGTGATTATATTTCAAGGGGGAAAAATGTTCTGGTTGTATGTCAGAAGAGAGTTGCTCTTGATGTTGTATATAAAAGGTTGTCTGACATTGGGTTAGATGAATTTTCAGCATTAGTACATGATTTTAAAGAGGACAGGAGAGATATTTATTATAAAATTAATAGACTTATCAGTGATCTTCGGGAATTTGAAAGATTAAATAATGGACTGGATACTATTCAGCTTGAGAGAGATTTTCTTCAAACCTGTCGAAGAATTGATCAAATAAATGAAGAACTTGAGGAATACAAATCGGCTTTATTCGATCTGGAAGAATTCGGTTTGTCAATTAAAGATTTATATCTAAAAACAGATCTTAATAAACCAAAGATAGATCTGAGGCAATATTATCGGGAATTCGATCAATTGCGGACAGAGGAGTTTCTTCAAAAGTCAAAATCTATCCGTTCTTTCGGAACTAAATTCACTCAGGATAATTATCCGTTGAGTTCCAGAATGTCTTTTTCTAAATTATCGATCCATGACCGACAAACTATTTTGAAATATCTGGAACAGATGCCAGATGCAGCTCAAAAAATAAAGGATGTCAGTAACTCATTGTTGAAAAGAGATCTGTCATTTCATGAGGCTGAATATATCTATAATTCCGGTGAACAAATAGAAAACTTACTGAGTCTGATCAAGAGTAAGCAGGTCTATAGGGCTTTCGTCAGAATGGTCAACTACTCAAACGATGGAAAATCGGATCTTAAATGGCTATCAGGCAAGGAGAGAATAATCAATGATTGTTTTAAAAAGTATGGACCTGAGATCTCTTTAAAAGCATCTGAACTTGGTCGATTCCAGGAAGCTTTGGAAGAAGCGATGACCAAAAGAAGAAATGTTTTTAAGTGGATAAGATGGAGACTATTTTCTAAAGATAAATTTTTTATTAAAAGGGTAATAACTGCTAATGGTCTGAAATATGACAGGGAGGGGTTTAATATTCTGGTTGAGAAAATAGACAACAGATTAAATCTGGAACATAATCTTTCTGATATTAAAAATAAAAAATGGCTGAGTGATCTTCCCGAATCCTATGAAAAGGTGAATTTCCAAACCTGGTTTTTTAATCAGAAAAAAGCACTTACTGCCAAAATTGAATTTTCAAATCTTCGAAATTTTAAGGAATACTTTAACCTTGAGAATATTTCTAATAAAGAATTAAAAGCAACGTTAGAGCAATTGCTTGAAGAGTTTGCTGTTATTCCTGAATACAAATCAGACTGGACTAAATTTTTCACAGAAAAGCTAATCAACAGGTTGATGTCTGAACCAGAAAGGATTAAGCACGTTGAAAAAGCAGTTTTAGACGATTTTGATGATTTATGTGAATTTGACAAGCTCTGGGAGTCATTTGCAGAACATGAGAAAGAGGTTTTTAATAAGGTAGTTGAGTTTCAAAACTCAGAAAATGACGATCAGTTAAATTTTGAAGCCATCTTCCTCAATTCGGTTTACCTATCCTGGATAGAGCATATTGAAGTAAAATATCCGGTATTGAGATTAGTCAGTACCACTAAGTTCAAACAGATGATCAAAGAGCTTCAGTATTTGGTGAAGAAAAAGCAGGAGTTGGTCATTGAGATTACTCTTTTGAATGTCAGGGAAAAGACGTATGAAGATCTTGAATTTAACAGGTTAAATAATCGGGTTACTTACCGTGATCTTGAACATCAGGTAACTAAGAAACGGAAGATCTGGCCTATCAGGAAATTGATTGAAAATTTTGAAGAGGAGATTTTTAAATTACTTCCTTGCTGGCTGGCTTCACCGGAAACCGTTTCCGCGGTATTCCCTTTTAATCGGAAGGTTTTTGATCTTGTGATTTTTGATGAAGCGAGTCAGTGCTTTGTTGAAAAGGGCCTACCTGCCATTTACAGAGGTAGTCAGGTAGTTGTGGCGGGAGATGAAAAGCAATTACGACCTCATGATCTTTATAAAGTGAGATGGGATGATGACGAACTTGATCATCCTGATTTGAATATTGATTCCCTGCTTGACCTTTCTAAACGATATTTACCTTCAGTACAATTAAAAGGACATTATCGAAGTAAAACTCCTGATCTGATCTCTTTTTCAAACGAGGAGTTTTATAATAATAATTTAAGGCTGCTTCCTAATTTGAAAGATGTTAATCAAAACGAAGGGGCTATTGATTATATTAAGGTAGATGGAATCTGGTCAGATCATAAAAATGAAATTGAGGCACAAAAAGTGATCGATCTACTGATCTCCATTCCAGATGATTATCCGGGAAAGACAGCAGGAGTGGTGACTTTTAATGCGAGGCAGCAAGACCTGATTAATGATCTGATTGAATCCGAGATAATGAAAGGAAAAAGATTACCGTCAGATTATTTTGTCAAGAACATAGAGAATGTTCAGGGAGATGAAACTGATATTTTGATATTCAGTACTGCTTATGCCCCTGATACCAAAGGTAAAATGAAAATGCAGTTTGGTTTGTTAAATCAGGATGGAGGAGAAAACAGGCTGAATGTGGCAGTGACCCGTGCAAAAGAAAAAATTATTATTGTGACTTCTATTCTGCCTGAGCAGTTAAAGGTTAAGACTTCAAAGTTCCCTGGGCCAAAACTACTTAAGAAATACCTGGAGTATGCTAAATCAGTATCTGATGGACAATTTACGCCTTCACGAATAGAGTATGATGTAAGCAAATCAGGAGTATATCTTACAGATAAGCTTAAGCAGTTATCATCTAAAAACGCCCATGAATTTGTCTTGAAAGAAGAAATGCCTTTTGCTGACTTAACAGTTATATCAAAATCAGGTGATTATGAGGCTTTAATTTTAACAGATGATCAGCAATTTTATGAAGGGGTGAGTGGTAAAGACTGGTTTGCTTATTTACCGATTGCATTAAAAGAAAAAGAATGGAAGTATAATCATTTCTATTCCAGAAATTACTGGCTTGATTCAGAAAAGGTTAATGATAAATTAAGGCTGATCATTCACTGATCAGCCCTGTTTAATTTTTTTATTCCTTTACTTTTTCAACCCGAAATCCGGCTGCTTGTAAACCGGATAATTCCTGATCCCTCATAAAATGAGTGATGTTGATTTTATAGGTTCCGGTATCCGGGAATTGAAATGATTGTTTAAAAGGAGCTTGTATGGTGTAGAGATTGCCAATGCTACTTTCTCCCAGAGGCTCTCCAGACTTTCTGTCAAAGATCATTATCTCATCAGGCTGATTTTCCAGTGCCATGTTTTTGACTAAAACCTCTCCCTCGGCATTTGTTAATTCTGCTCCGAGGTATAAATTATGAAATGGATAATCATTTGTATTCCTGATGTTATAATATAAATGATAAGGAGATTCTGAATCTGATATTTGAAACTCAAAATTTATTGAATTATTCCGATTCCAGGTATTATTTTCAAAATCGTTATATTCTTCATAGACTCTTGTGGTATCACAGCCTGAAAGTGCGAGAACGAATATAGTTGTCAAATAAAAAATTGATCTCATTATTGCTTATTATCGTTATTGTTTGGATTTCTTCTTCCTCCTTTTTTGAATCTTCTGTTTTTGTTATTGCTTCTTGGTTTTCCTTTGGCTCTTTTATCCTGCCCTTCAGTTGAAGTCCCCTGAGGTTTATTTTCTGCCTTAGGATGGTTTTGCCTGGAGTATTTTGAGCCTTGTTTTTTTGCAGGTTGACCACCGCCCTGATTTTTTGCAGGTTGGCCACCTCCTTGATTTTTTGGTTTATTACTTCCTGATTTTTTCTTTGGTGCAGCTTGTTGCTGGTTCTGATTGTCAGGCCGGTTTCCTTGAGGCTTCTTTCTTCTCTTCTTTCTTTTTTTCTTCGGCTTACTACCCTTACTAAGTTTCTTGTCTAATCGTTCCAGATCACTATTAAGACTACTACCCAGGTTAAGCTCGATCTCATCTTCGAATAATGTAGCAGGCTTAATACCTTTTTCATTAAGTTCGATTATTTCTCTGACCCGACCTGCTTCAACCGGGTGCCAGGTGTTTTCATCAGAGAAGCCAAACCACATAATTTTTCTGAAGATATCAGTTTTCTGAAGACGTGCTTTACCCTTTTCGGTCTCAATGGTTTCGTTTTCCATTTCCGGGATGTCTTTTAAAGCATCCATATAGGTTTCAAGCTCATAATTGAGACAGCATTTCAGCCTGCCGCATTGACCGGATAATTTGCCCGGGTTTAATGACAAGTTTTGATATCTGGCTGCGGAAGTTGAAACACTCTTAAATTCAGTGAGCCATGTTGAACAACACAGTTCTCTGCCGCAAGAGCCAATGCCTCCGAGCATTCCTGCTTCCTGGCGGAGAGATATTTGTTTCATTTCTACGCGAATCTTAAACTCAGCTGCCAGAACTTTAATTAATTCTCTGAAGTCAACTCTGTCATCAGCAGAATAAAAGAAAGTAGCTTTAGAATTATCAGCCTGATATTCTACTTCAGAAAGTTTCATAGAGAGTCCAAGGTTTCTGATTATTTCCCTGGTTCTGTAAAGAGTAGGCATTTCCCTGTTTTTGACCTCTTCGTATTTCTCAAGATCTTTATCAGTAGCCTTTCGATAAATATTTCTTACCTCTTCACTATCTTCCTCTACTCCCTTTTTCTTCATCTGAAGCCTTACTAATTCACCCTGAAGAGAGACATGACCTAAATGATGTCCGTTGGGAACATTAACAATAACAGGTTCACCGGTGGTGAGATCCAAATAGTCTGAATTTCTAAAAAATTCTTTTCTTCCGTTCTTGAATCTAACCTCTATGATATTGAATATCTGGTCTGATGGTAATTCCATATTCGACAACCAGTCGAATACATTCATTTTGTTACAACCACCGGTGCCACAAGCACCGTTGTTCTGACATCCTGAAACGTTACCATCTTTATTTTTAGTTGCGCATGTACTACAAGCCATAATTAATTTTTTCCTTTGTCCGCAAATACCTGTTCCTACACATCGTTGTGGCAAACATTATCAGTTATATTCACAACTCCCAATGTCTAAAATACTAATTTTTTTGCGGTTTCCTTATTCAGTAAGGTAAAGCTTTACAATAATCCTGGTTTACAGGTCGAAACCAATGTCCTTTCTGAAATACATTTTATCCCAGGAGATTTTTTTAGCTGATGAATAAGCTTTTTGTAAGGCTTCATCCATCGAATTTCCTTTACCGGTTAGAGCTAAAACTCTGCCTCCGGAGGTCAAAACTGATCCATCTTCAGACGATTTTGTTCCGGCATGAAAGATGGTCGCTTCATGATCTTCATTCAGACCGTTAATCGCTTTACCTTTTTCATAGCTCTCCGGATAACCTCCTGAAACAAGAATTACAGTGGCCGTTGTGTCCTGATCAATTTCCAGTTTGTATTGATTAAGAGAATGCTCATTGGTAGCTATGAAAGCTTCAACAAGGTCACTTTTTATTCTTGGTATTACTGCCTCAGTTTCAGGGTCACCCATCCTGACGTTATATTCAATAACATATGGATTGCCATCAACGTTCATCAGGCCTATGAATATAAACCCCTGGTAAGGAATGTTTTCTTTATTTAACCCTTCAATAGTGGGTTTTATGACTTGTTCTTCAACTTTATTCATGAAATCTCCCTGTGCAAATGGCACCGGACTGATTGCACCCATTCCACCAGTATTCAATCCTTTATCTCCTTCTCCAATCCTCTTATAATCTTTTGCTTCGGGTAGAACAACATATTGCTTGCCATTGGTCAAGACAAAAACTGAAAGCTCAATACCTGAAAGAAACTCCTCGATTAACACCTGTGAACTTGCATCACCAAATTTTGCATCAACAAGCATTTCTTTTAGTGTGTCTTTTGCTTCCTCCATGCTTTGAGCAATCACAACACCTTTACCGGCTGCAAGTCCGTCTGCTTTTAATACATAAGGTGCTGAAAGGGATTCCAGATATTTGTATGCCTCTTCTATATTATCTTTAGAAAAAGTTTGAGCCTTAGCAGTAGGTATATTGTTTCTTAACATAAACTGCTTGCTGAAATCTTTACTTCCCTCTAGTTCTGCACCAGCTTTTTCCGGTCCGATTACTATCAAATCAGATAATCTTTTGTCAGACTTAAGGCTGTCACTAAGGCCTTCAACAAGTGGTGCTTCAGGTCCTACGACGATCATTCCGATTTCTTTGTCTAAAATAAAATCAGCAACCTCGTTATGATTACTGATATTAAGAGAAATGTTTTTTCCGATATTTTCAGTTCCAGCGTTTCCGGGAGCGATAAATAACTGATCACAATGTTTGCTTTCTGCTATTTTCCATGATAGGGCATGTTCGCGTCCACCAGATCCGACTACTAGTATATTCATTTGTTTTTTAGCTTTTATTGAGTTATTACGGTCTTAATTTTGATCTGCTTTTAGAAAAACAGATGCCGAATAAGTATTATTTCTACAAATATAATAACCATATAATCTTCAGGTATTAAAATTGATAAATATTGGTAGCCTGTCGGGATATTTTTAACAATTGAGTGTTATTAAGGATCCTGGTACTTATTTTTGCGCCATGATCGATCTACCTGAAAAAACCGGCGCAAAAGCACTGATCTTTGATCTGGATGGTACTCTGGCCAACACCATGGAAGTGCATTATGAGGCTTATAAAAAAGTGACTGATACTTATGGAATAGATTTTTCCAGGCAGTTATTCTACGATTGGGCCGGCACCCCGACTATTACTACATTCGAACGACTTAAGGAGATGTATCAATTGGAAGATATGGATCCAGTTGATTGTACCTTAAGAAAGAGAGAAAATTTCAAAAAGAACTTTCATCTTGTTAACAGGATTGAGCCGGTATTTGATATAGTGAGAGAATGGCACGGAAAATTACCAATGTCCATCGGTACAGGTAGTAGCAGACAAATGGGGATGAAAACAATAGAGACTCTTCATATGACCCCTTATTTTGATCATATCATAACAGTTGATGATGTGTCAAAAGGAAAGCCTGATCCGGAAACATTTGCAAAATGTGCTCTGTTAATGGGAGTCGAAACTTCTGACTGCCTGGTGTTTGAAGATGGAGAACCCGGAATTGTTGCAGCCCGGGCTCTCGATATGAAAATTGTTGATGTCAGAGAGTATCTGAGTTAGTTAGCTACCTCTGATAAGAATTTTATTCTGATCAGTCGAATTTCTTCTTCTGAGTATTCGTCTTCATCAAATTCGTCCAGGGCATCTTCGAGGCTGTCATTTTCTGCCTCCATGAAATAATCAAATAACTCTTCTTCAGCATCCTCATCAAGGTAATCCTCGATATAATAGTCGAGGTTTAATTTGGTTCCTGAATAAACGATATTCTCTATTTCATCTAGTAGGGCTTCAAAGGAGATGCCTCTTGATTCAGCGATCTCTTCAAGATCGATCTGTCTGTCAATCTGAGAAATTATATGAATCTTATGTTTTGACTTATCTCCGGATGTTTTTATTAGAATATCATCTGGTTTGATAATATCATTGTCTTCCACATATTTCTTTATCGCCTCAATGAATGGTTTGCCAAACTTGGATACTTTACCGGTTCCGACACCATTGATCTTTGTAAGTTGATCTCTGTCGGTAGGGTAAGTGGTAGCCATTTCCTCCAGTGAATTATCCTGAAAGATCACATAAGGAGGCAGATCCTTTTGAGACGCGAGTTTTTTACGGAGGTCTTTCAAAAGAGAAAATAAATTTTCATCATAACCCCTTGTTGGAGCTGACGGCTCATCCATTTCTTCTTCAGTTTCCCTGGTAAGCTCACTGTAGTCGTGAGGCTTAGTGATTTTTATATCATGAGGTGACTTTAAAAAGTCTTTTCCTTTACCAGTGAGCTTTAGAACTCCGATATTATCGATATCCTTTTCGATGAATTCAAAAATCAGTGCCTGACGTAGAATCGAAGACCATAATTCTTTTGGTTCTTCTTTTCCTTTCCCGTAAATAGAAGTTTTATCATGGCCGTAGGATAAAACGTATTGATTTGCTGATCCACGGATCACATCGACAAGGTGGCCGATACCAAATCTTTCACCTGTTTCTGAGACTGCTTTTAATGCAGTAACAATATGTTCCTGTCCCTCAAAAGATTCAGGAGGATTATTGCAAGCATCGCAACCCGCAGTACTTTGACATTCCGCTTCATCCCAGGACTCTCCGAAGTAATGTAAAAGTTGCTTCCTTCTACATACGGCAGATTCTGCATAAGCCGAGACTTCTTCCAATAAGACTTTGCCGTTTTCACGCTCTGTTACTGACTTGTCTTTATTGAATTTTTCAAGTTTGAGAATGTCATTGTAACTGTAAAACATCAGACAGTGCCCATCGAGACCATCTCTTCCGGCACGTCCGGTTTCCTGGTAATATCCCTCGATAGACTTAGGCGTATCATAATGAATGACAAAACGTACATCAGGCTTATCAATACCCATTCCGAAAGCAATAGTCGCCACTATGATGTCAATGTCCTCGCTGAGGAAACCATCCTGATTAGCCATCCTGACTGAACTTTCCAGTCCCGCATGATATGGAGCAGCCCTGAAGCCATTGACAGCAAGAAACTGGGCGATTTCTTCCACCTTTTTTCTGCTGAGGCAATAGATGATGCCTGACTGACCCTTTCTGGGCTTTAAAAACTGAATGATCTGTTTCTTAATATTCTGTTTTGGTCTGACTTCATAATACAGGTTATGCCTGTTAAATGATGATTTGAAGACCGTAGCGTTATCCATTTGCAGGTTACGCTGAATATCTATCTGAACCTTAGGAGTAGCTGTTGCTGTTAAAGCAACGACCGGCATTTCTCCCAGATCACCAATGATTGTTTTAATTCTACGGTATTCAGGACGGAAATCATGTCCCCATTCTGATATACAGTGTGCCTCATCAATAGCAACGAGTGAAATATTGATCTTTTTAAGGAATTCAATATTTTCTTCTTTGGTCAATGATTCCGGAGCCACGTATAATAATTTGGTGTTTCCGGCTAAAGTTTCTTTTTTAACCTTAGTGATTTCACTCTTGCTTAACGAAGAATTTAAAAAATAGGCAGTAAGCCCAAGCGCTCTTAGCTGATCAACCTGATTTTTCATCAGAGCGATCAATGGCGAGATAACAATAGTCGTCCCCTCAAGAACCACAGCAGGAAGTTGATAACATAGTGACTTACCAGCACCAGTGGGCATAATGACAAATGTATCGTTGCCATTAATAATATTATTTATAATATTTTCTTGATTTCCCCTGAAATGGTGGTAGCCAAAAACTTCCTTTAAAGTGGATCGCAGTAAATCTGTACTAACTTCCGACATATAATGGTATTACCTTAATCTCTAGCTTATTTGAAAAAAAAATCAAAAATTTGTCTTACAAAGTTCTGAAACTAAACACTTATTAGACATTGAATTTAGCAAAAAATATAAAATTAATCGCTAAAAATGTACTTATAAATGAGTCAGATGCAATAAAAAACATTGCTTTGCTCATTGATGACGAATTTGAAGCGATAGTAAGAGCAATAATTGAGTCAAAAGGACGGGTAGTTATTACCGGGATTGGTAAAAGCGCCATAATTGCGAACAAAATTGTAGCCACCATGAATTCAACGGGTACACCGGCATTATTTATGCATGCTGCCGATGCTATTCATGGTGATCTTGGGATGGTCCAGCCCGATGACTTCGTTATTTGCATATCAAAAAGTGGAAATACACCTGAAATAAAGGTATTGGTTCCATTGATTAAGAGAACTGGATGTACGCTGGTCGGGCTTGTAAGTAATACCGATAGTTTTCTTGCTCAACATTCTGACTTTACTCTTAATGCGACAATAGGAGAGGAAGCCTGTCCACATAATCTCGCTCCTACAACCAGTACTACAGCTCATTTAGCGCTTGGTGATGCCCTTGCAGTAGCACTATTGGAAGCTAAAGGGTTTACCAGTGAGGATTTCGGTAGATATCATCCGGGAGGAGCTCTTGGGAAACAGCTTTATTTAAAAGTTGATGACATTTATCCGGCTAATGAAAAACCGATAGTTAGTACTGATACCCCGCTAAAAGATTGTATCATAGAAATCTCAAGTAAAAGACTGGGAGCTGCAGTGGTAATCGATAAGGATGATAAAATTATCGGTGTGATCACCGATGGGGACCTTAGAAGAATGCTTCAAGAAAATCCATCCCTTGATGGATTAACTGCTTCTGATGTAATGGGCAAAGATCCGAAAACTATTGAAGCAGGAGAGTATGCTGTGAAGGCTTTTAATGTGATGCAGGAAAATAATATCACACAAATAATTGTAACTAATGAAGAAAAATTTGTAGGTTTTGTACATTTGCATGATCTTTTGAGAGAAGGAATTATTTAATTAAATTGAGTAACGGGGTTAAATCCCCTTTCAATAATAAAATCTATGCAAAAAAACCTTTATGTTGTGTTTATGGCTGGTGGGATTGGTTCCCGCTTCTGGCCATACAGCAGAAATGCTGAACCCAAGCAATTTTTGGATGTACTCGGGGTAGGAGAGTCATTACTTCAAATGACCTACAAACGATTTTTAAAAATAGTTGCTCCTGAAAATATACTTATCGTTACTAATGCTGATTATGTAGGCAAGGTTAAAGAGCAATTACCTGATTTAAATGATAACCAGATCTTAGGTGAACCATTGGGAAGAAACACAGCTCCTTGTATTGCCTATGCTGCTTATAAAATAAATGAACGAGATCCTGATTCAGTTATGGTGGTATCTCCGGCTGATCATGCCATTTTCGATGAAGATCATTTTATCGATACTTTGAAAGTTGCGATAGAAAAAGCTGAACAAACTGATTCACTTCTTACCATCGGAATTAATCCTCATAAGCCTGAGACCCAATATGGCTATATTCAATTTATAGAAGGTGAGGGGAGAGTAAAAAAGGTGAAAACATTTACTGAAAAGCCTCATGAGGAACTTGCAGAAAAGTTCCTGGAATCCGGAGATTTTCTCTGGAATTCGGGAATATTTGTCTGGAATGTTAAATCAATTATTAATTCTTTTGAGGATCATGCCCCGGATATTGCAGAAACATTCTCAGAAGGCCGAGGATTGTATGACACTCCTGAAGAATCAAAGTTTATAGAAAAGTCTTATTCACATTGTAAGAATATCTCTATTGATTATGCAATAATGGAGAAATCTGAAAATGTTTACGTTGTGAAAGGAGATTTCAGATGGTCAGACCTGGGTAGCTGGAATGCTATTCATGAGATGAAAGAGACTGATGAAAATGGGAATGTAGCAGATGGTAAAGTGACATTTTTAAATGCAAATAACTGTTATGTCAAAACTTGTGATTCAGACAAAGTAATTTTGGTTGATGGACTGGAAAATTACCTCATAACAGATTGCAAAGATGTTTTATTGATCACCCCGAAGGGTGATGCAGCTAAGATCAAACACTATGCTAAAAAAGTGAAAGACAACTGGGGAGAAGATTATTTATGATCCAGTCTTTGTCTGACAACTTCATAAGCGGCCATTCCGGCTGCTACAGATACATTTAGTGAACTAATATTTCCACTCATAGGAATTTTACCAGCTTCATTAGCTTTCTTAAGGTATTCAGGAGAGACACCATCTTCTTCCGATCCCATAAGAAGTGCTATTGGACCGGTGAGATCTATAGAGGAAATTTGATGGTCTGTCTTTTCTGTACAAGCAACTACATTCACCCCATAATCCTGTAAGAAGTCTATCGATTCTTTGAGATTATTTTCTCTACATACTTTTATGTGATTCAATGCTCCTGCAGATGTTTTTACAGCATCGCCGGTAATCATGGCACTACCCGCGAAGGGACAATTATGGCATCTACGCCCATACATTCACAGGTCCGGGCTATGGCACCAAAATTCCTTACGTCTGTAATTCGATCTAATATTACCAGAAATGGATTTTTACCTTCTTCATAGAGGCTGGTCACAACCTCAGTCATAGGTAAATATTTTACAGGACTAATAAAAGCTATTGCACCCTGATGATTTTTTCTGGTTATCCGGTTTAATTTTTCCTGAGGGACATATTGAACAGGAATTTCATGGGCTTTAGCAAGTTTAACCAGCTCTTGCATTAACTGGTTTCTCTCGTTTTTTTGCAATAGTAATTTCTCAACCTCTCTACCAGCCTCAATTCCTTCAATTATTGCTCTAGTACCGAAAATGTAATCTTCTTTCTTTGGACCTGTTCTCATAAATTTTATCTACCTCTCCATGCATCAATTGCTTTAAACCAATCGTTTTGATATTCATCCTTTCTGATCAAAACAAAATGATACCCTGAATACGGATCTTTTACTTGCACAAAGGTAAATGATAGCTTTGAATTAAGTCCTTTTTTATAAGACCATATTTCATAATTGCCATCTTTTTTAATATTTGTTGGAGATCCAAGAATGATGTAAAGCATTCCCTGATCAGTTTTCCAGCCTTCTTTATAGTTTGTGAAATAATAATTTGCCTTGGCTACCCGGTTAAAATAAAGTTTGATCTTAGGTTTTGCCCTTCCCGGAGATCCAAATGCATTTAGAAAGAATTGATCGAGTGCTTTTTTCGATTTTAAAGAGTCCAGTTCATTGTATTCTTTATTAGAGGAAATGTATCGAAGTGGCCCTATAATGCCTTCTACAGTTTGAAGTTTCGGGAAATAACTTTTTTCAACTCTGAATCCCTGGGCTTTCATTGATTCTTCTGAATCTTTATATTGATATAATCCTGCTGAATCAAGCCTAAATGGCTGAGCTATCCCAATTTGAGTAGTGCTTAGATTCTCCGGTCCCCCTTCATTTTGGTTAAAGGTTTCAAACATCGGGGGGTAAGCTGGCTTAAAGTCATATTTAAGCTGGTAAACTAATATAGAATCTATGTCAGTACTTTCATGGAAAGTATTAAATGTTAATTCATCACCCTCTTTAAAATAAGTGTTTGTTTTATCATCAGAACCATTTAATGAAGGGTATGCTGACGGAGAATTAAAAATGAATCGTTCTCCAACCAAAAAAAGATCAGGATACATGAGGTTATTTATTCGCATGGAGAGGAAAACCCAATTCTGATCATCTGTCAATTCCTGTTCCAGCTGAAGGTGCAGCGATTCACCTCCCTTCAACACATAATTATTTTGATAGTTAATTTGATCCGGAACTTTTTCATCCAGATCAATATGTGCTGACGTTGAAAATGCTACATCCCTTTCGCTTGAAGATAAGTTTGTTAATTGAACAAAAAGAATAGCTTTTCTTGTTTCATTTTCAGTGACGAATATTCTGCTTTCATATTCAAAACCCTTGCCCTGATAATATTTAAAAGACAAATCAAGTGAGTCAAGAGACTGAGCGTTAGCAATAAAACCGTTTAAAAATATCAGAAAAATGGTGCAGAGACTGTATAAAAATTTCATGCTTATAAATTTTAACATAAGTTATTTGCTTTATTTTGTTTTGACAAAGTAAAAAGGCCTAATTTTGCTAATTATCATTAAACTAATATGGCAACGTATACTACAGAGATCGCTTCTGATACTATTTCATCTGATAAACCCATTCATAGCAGGTTATTAAAGGCTTATTATGCCGCGATACCCTTTGTGTCTGGAAGTTTACTTGAAGTAGGATGTGGCGAAGGAAGAGGTGTGGAGTTATTAAAACCCAAAGCCACGAAATATAAGGCAGTCGATAAAATCGGTGAGGTGATTGATAGATTATCTGCGAAATACCCTGAAGTAGATTTTGTTCAAGCGCATATTCCACCATTTGATGGCTGGGAAAGTAATCAATTTGATACTATCGTTACCTTCCAGGTTATTGAGCATATAAAAGATGATGGCCTGTTTTTAAAAGAGTTATACAGACTTCTAAAACCCGGTGGTAAATTATTGGTTACCACTCCTAATATAAACTATACACTTACCAGAAACCCCTGGCATGAAAGAGAATACACGCCAAAAGAGTTAGAAAACCTTATGTATAAGTATTTTGATAAGGTGGAGACTAAGGGTATTGGTGGTAATGAAAAAGTATGGGATTATTATAAACAGAATAAAAAGTCAGTAGAGAAGATTACTCGCTTTGATATTTTTGATCTGCAGTATAAACTTCCCGCTTCGATTTTAAGAATTCCTTATGATATCTTAAACAGGATAAATAGAAATAATCTATCAAAACAAAATTCAGGACTAGTTACCGGAATCACTCATGAAGATTACCTGGTAATTGATAATCCTGAGAAAGCCCTGGATCTGTTTTATATAGGATATAAAAATAGATAAAATAAAGTAAGACATAAAAAAAGGTAGCCCCGGCTACCTTTTTTTATGTCTTATGAATTGTGATTTATCATCTTCCGCCAATTCTACCAGCCAATGTATTGAATTTCTGACTGATTTCCTGAGCGAGTTCTGTTTCTCCGTTATTCTTAGCCTGGTTAGCTAATACATTTAATCCCATAAGCTGTCTTTCAGCTTCTCGTAGCTGATATGTCTGATCGATATAGTATTTGGATAAATCAAACATTCTTTCAGATCCTAATCTGGTCATTTCAACAGCCTGATCGTGCGCACCGCTTACTCCCAGGGAAGAAAGTTTGAACAGAATCTCTACTGTTTGCAGTAACGAAAAGTCATATGGAACAGCCTTATCAGGCATTTCGTTCAAACTTTTATTGATAATCTCATGCGCTTTTTCAATTTCACCATCATTTATCAATCCTTCGGCTAGTGCATTTAAAGCATATCTGTGATTCTGAACAAATCCTCTGTAGTCTTCATTATAATATGAATCAGGATTGTCTAATTCTCTGAATCGCCACTTTTCCATGACATTTTTATACATCTCGTCAGTGTCAGTAGCTTCTACAAAATCAGAATTATTCATTCTTGACGGTACTAGCCTGTAAGTTAATCCTTCCTGAACCAGGTAATCCTGAATGTCGAATCTTACTGATCTCATTGAAGTGGAATTGAAGTAGATTGGTCTTTCCCAGTTATTTCCCGCTATAAGATCAAGGATCATAAAGTCATTTTTATAAAGACCATTTCCTTTCACGTTAAACCACATATTGTCGACTATTCCGTTTCTGTATTTTTCCGGTACTATTGAAGCAGCTTTTGCTGAATCAACAGATAAGAAAAATTTCTTGGATAGTAACCTCGCATAGTCTTTTCCATCAAATGCTGTAATTATCGATCTCGAGCCTTTATTTAACAGATTTAGGTATTCATTGAGATTAACTCCATTCTGATTGATCTTTTCATTTGAAGGAACATAAGGTAAATAATCTACCGGTCCTCCCTGCTGAATCATGTCAATTGAAAGAGTAAAAGGCAATGGGTCAGATTCGTATGCCTGACGATGCATTTGCTCAATGTACCAGTCAGTGTTAAAGTAAGACAATACAATTACTCTAACATCAGTTCTGACACCCTCTACTTCTTGTAGATACCATAACGGGAAGGTATCATTATCTCCTCCTGTAAATAATATTGCATTCGGAGCACATGATTCAAGGTAGTTTCTTGCTGCATCTACCGAGAAGTATCTGTTACTACGATCATGGTCATCCCAGTTTTCTGATGCCATGATAACTGGAACGATCATCGATAAGATAAAGGCAGTCCCAACTCTTGCAGTACTATTTTTTAATACATTTTTAAGTATATCAGCAATAGCCATTACACCAAAGCCTACCCAAATACAGAAGGCGTAAAAACTACCGGCATATATATAATCTCTTTCCCGTGGCTCTGAAGGAGGTGAATTCAGATACATTACCAGGGCAACACCCAGGAGTAAAAATAAAAGAGTTACTATAATTCCGGTTTTTTGATTTTTAGAAAAATTAAAGACCAGACCTAGCAACCCTAGCAATAATGGTAGCATAAAAAGCTGATTTCTGGCTTTATTTTCTTTGATCTCATACGGAAGTCCATCATCTGACTGCCACGGGGTCATCCAACCGGCATCTTGAATATCACTTTCTCTGCCTGCAAAATTCCACATAAAGTATCGCAGATACATATGGCCGATTTGATGCGTGAACATAAAGTACAGGTTATCACTAAAATTCGGATCTTCTCCTTTTTGTAATCCGAGCATGCTTCGGTATTGTTGCTGGTATCTGGCTTCGGAATTCCAGATTCTAGGAAAGAAATGAGTTTCAGCCCATTCGTTTTCTACTTTATAATCAGCAATTTCATATTTATCTTTTCCTTTTACATAAACAGGCTCACCCGATACCTGATCTTGCAATTCTGTGTTATAATACGGGCCAAATAACAGAGGTCTGCTTCCATACTGTTCCCTTTTTAAATAAGAAACGAAAGACATCACATCCTGTGGGTCGTTTTCATCGATTGGTGGGTTGTAATTTGAACGAATTACAACCATGGTATAAGAAGAATAACCTATTAAAATAAAAGTTAATGCAAGTAGAATTGTGTTAGGATTAACCAATCCTTTCTTTTGAGTGAACCATATACCAAAGATCAACCCACCAAATAATAGTAAACAGAAAAATATGATACCTGATCCGAAACCGAAACCAAGACTGTTAACAAAAAACACCTCGAATTTGCCTGCGATAGAAGGTAAACCAGGGATAATACCTATCTGGATAACACCGACAATCACTAATCCAAGTAAAATGGCGATCACACCACCTTTTAATGAAGATTTATCGTCACGGTATTTGAAATACATTATTAGAGCGAGGGCAGGAATAGTTACCAGGTTTAATAAGTGAACACCTATTGAAAGTCCTACCATATATGCGATGAGTAATAACCATCTGTTGGCCATCCTCTGGTCATCAACGAGTTCCCATTTAAGCATAGCCCATACTACAAAAGCAGTAAAGAATGATGAAAGGGCATAAACTTCGGCCTCAACTGCTGAGAACCAAAAAGTGTCACTAAATGTATAAGCTAAAGCCCCGACTATTCCGGAGGCAAGTAGCAATAATCCCTGTTCTTTTGTTTCCTGACCTATTTTAGCACTTAAAAGCTTTCTTCCGAAAAGCACTATTGTCCAGTATAAAAACAATATGGTAAATCCACTGGCAATAACACTAAGCATATTTATAGCAAATGCAACCTGAGTTACATCATCTGTAAACATACTGAAAAACCTACCCAGCATTAAGAATAAAGGTGCTCCGGGAGGGTGAGGAACTTCAAGCTTATAAGATACAGCAATGAATTCTCCGCAATCCCAAAAGCTTGCAGTTTCTTCAACGGTCAAAGTATAAACAATGGTGGCTATGATAAAAAGTAGCCATCCGGTAATGTTATTTATCCTTCTAAAATCTTTCATGAATTGTTTTTAGGTTCACTAACTCGGGCGAAAATAAGAAATTATTGAGGATATGTCAGTTAATTCTTGTTAATAATTACTTATTGTATATTAAAACAAAGGACATCCCTGTATAGAGATGTCCTTTCAGATTTTTAGGTAAGCCTTGTTTATTTTATAACGATTGTTCCTTGTTAAGGTCGACAATTCTGACATCTACCCTTCGACTTTCTTCTTTGGATAAATTTGAATTATCTACAGCTCCATAACCTTTAGCTATGATCCTTCTCCTAACAATTCCTCGTGTATTGAAGTAATTCAGAACTTCTTTAGCTCTTTCATTACTTAATTTTCTGTTTGTTTCTTCATCTCCGTCTTGTGAAGCATAACCTGAAATTTCAAGCCCCAAAACTGGATTGTCATCTATTAATTTAAGCATTTCTGCTAGTTTTTTCTTATCAGATTCCTGCATGCTAGCATCTCCAACATTGAAGTAAATAGAAACCTTTTTATTTAAAAGACTTTCATCATATTCCGATCCGGAAATTTTATCATTATCTTCTTTTAAAGCTTTTTTCGATACATTAAATGTCGGCAAACTAAATATCGGTTCTCCATCTACAATGCGTTTTTCCAGACTTTCTTCTCCGTTTTCATCATAGTAATATTTCTGCGATGCATGTTGAATCTTATCATTACTTGAGTCGTCGAAATCAAATTCTTCAACTGGGTTGGTTGCAAACATTATCGTCATAAGATAATCCAGCGCGATAGTGTCAGAAGTAGCAATAATACCATCCATTATATCTAAAAGGTCAAGGCTGTCACTTTTTATCAGATTTGCCTCGTTTGCCATTCTTGGCGAAATTTTAGTATCATTTTCAGTGTCATAGAAAACATTGCTCACTTTTACTTCCTGACCAACTACGACATCAAATTGCTTTATTGGAGTAAGTAAAATTCGCTGATATAGCTCATAAAAATATTCCTGATCCGGGATATCGATTGCTATCGTGTAAGGTAAATAGTTCTCAGATTCGACTATTAGGTCATAGCTTTTACCTGGAGGGAAAATTATTAAATATTCACCTTTTTCATTCGGAGAATAAACATATTCAACTTTATTTCCTGAATTTTTTTCAACTACTTTGATCTTAGAACTGATTGGTTGTTTTGTATCGCCATCCAGAATCAAACCTTTGATTAGTGTCAAAGCAATATTATTTCCTCCTTCTGGCATGTCGAAGAAGTAAATATCCTGACCTCCTTGTCCACCAACTCTATCTGATGAAAAATAACCTGTTTCACCATCAGCAGAAAGTGTAAAGTAATTATCATCTGTAGTGGTATTGATTGGATATCCTAGGTTAACTGGTGTTTGCCATTCTCCGTTTGCTCTTACAGTGCGGAAGATGTCCCGACCACCCATTGATTTATGTCCTTCACTGGTAAAGAATAAAGTTCTTTGATCAGGGTGAATAAACGGACCTTCTTCATTTTGTTCAGTGTTTACAACCGGGCCTAGGTTTTTAGCTTGTCCCCAAACACCTTTTTCATTTTTTTCAGACTTATAAATATCAAAACCTCCTATGCTGCCAGGTCTGTTACTAGCAAAATAGATTGTTTTACCATCTGAAGTTAACGAAGCAGCAGTTTCCGTGTAGCGGCTGTTTATATTTTTACCAAGTGATACAGGAGCCTGCCATTTACCTTTAATCTTATGTATTGTATAAAGGTCCCCAGGGTCAGATTCATTTCCTACAAAAACTAAAAGTTGTCGGCCATCAGCAGATATGCCTGCTGTTCCGATATTACCGGTCGTTTTTATATTAATTTCTTCTGGTTTTCCCCATGTTCCATCATCCTTCTTCGTGACTATGAAGATTTTTTCTTTAGCTCCTTTAGTGACTGGGTCAAATACAGTATAAGCCATTACTGACTCATCAGCAGATATAACCGGATTGTATTCAATGAGGTCTGAATTGACTACAGAGCTGAAACTTCTTAATTCTACTAGTTTCGGGTTTGCAAGGAAAGCTTGGGCGTTAAAGGCCATTTCCTTATATAGAGCTGCCTTTTTTCTTAGGTTATTGTTTGGTTTTGCCTCATCCAGAAATTTATTGAATGATTCAATCGCCTGGACAGGATTTTCATTTCTCAATTCAGCTAGACCTAAATACCAGTATTTTTCAACCGGTAGTTTTCCCTCGTCCTTTTTTATGGCCTTTTCTAAATGTTCTAAGGCATTTTTTTGTCCCTGGACATCAATAAGGTTTGAAAGAGTGACACCGTAGCGATAAAGTGATACTGCGTCATCAGCTCCCATTTCGACAGCCTTTTCATAATACTTTAGTGCTTCATTATAATTTTCGATCTTGAAATACTGATCAGCCCTGTATAATGTTTTTTCAACATCTCCTTGCTGGGCATTCACTGTAAAAGCAAAAAGTATAAAAATCGTAAAGGTTAAAAAATTGTATTTCATATTATATTAGATATGAATTAATTAATGTACTGCAATATTAATGATAACCTGATATAAAAATAATTTAATATGATGTATAAACTTACAAGGGTTGATTAGCATTCAAAGCTTTAATTCGTTTAATGAGTGGAGGATGTGAATAATTCAGCCAAACATAAAACGGGTGTGGAGTCAAATTGGACAAGTTATCTGAAGATAATTTCTTAAGTGCTGTAACTAAAGGACCTCCCGAATAGGTTGTTTTAGCATAATGATCTGCTTCAAATTCATTTTTTCTGCTGAATATATTCATTCCGATTCCCAGGACAGCTGAAATCGGACTGTAAAGCAAACTAAATGTAATCAGGTTAATATGAATACTTAGAGAATCTGCTCCAAGGGCTTTGGATAATTCCGGTAAAAAGATCAATTCTTTCATTATAAAAAGCATCAGACCGGTCTGTAGTATGCTTAAGATCAAACTGCCTATAATGTGTTTCTTTTTAAAATGGCCGACTTCATGAGCAAAAACCGCAGTTAATTCTTCAACAGAATGATTTTCTATCAGTGTATCATATAATACTACTTTTTTATTTTTTCCAAAACCCGAAAAAAATGCATTCGCTTTCGTCGATCTTTTGCTACCATCGATGACAAAAATATTTGTCAGCGGGAAATTCACCTTTTTACTGTAGTCTTCTATGGAGGTTCTCAGGTCTCCTTCTTCAAGCGGTGTGAATTTATTGAATAATGGCATTACCAAAGTGGTGTAAAACATATTCATGAAAATTATGAATACTGTAATTACTATCCAGAATATCCACCAGAAGTCTGTACCTAATTCATATAATAAATATAAAAGAGCACCAAGCAGAATTCCGCCAAGAATTGCTCCCAGAAGGTAACCCTTTATTTTATCCGTCCAGAAGGTTTTTTGGGTCGTCTTATTAAATCCGAATTTTTCTTCAATCACAAAGGTGTGATACCAGGAAAACGGAGTAGAAATAAGATCAGAAGCAATAAAAAGGATCCCGAAAAAAACTAATCCCTGAACTATTGGTGATAATGTGAATTGAGATTCGAGGTAAGTGTTTAATTCACCAAAACCTCCTAACCCAATAAATAAAACTGTAATTATGAGGGAAAAACTACCGCTGATCCATCCAAACCTATAGTTTTCTCTCCTGTATTCCTTACTTTTCTCATATTGATCATCACTGAAAACATCTTTCAGGTCTTCAGGAACTGGCTTTTCACCATGTTTTAAGTTTATATAAGAAAGGGTCTTTTCAAATATGAATCCCAATATTATTAATGCTAATATAATTATCAGCAATACCTGAGGGTCGATATTCATTTTTATCAAGTTTAAAAGTTTGGACAAGGAACAGACATAACACTTCGCGGAGGTCTGTAAGGGTGGTCTCGCATTTTAAACAGATAGTTTATGGTTATTTCATGTGCTCCGCCAGCATCAAGGCCGACTTTTGACATGGTGAAATCAAATGAGTAACCAATTCTTAGATTTTCATTAGGCATAAGTCCTACCAATCCGACTATAGATTCCGTCAGATTGATTCCTCCGTCGCCCTGAATCGGTAAACCACGGTACCATACACCAAGAACCAGGGGTTCTAAAGTGGCATAAGTACCAATATCTAATTGTTGAAAGCTACCCTGGCGTTTATACTGGAATGTCGGAGTGATGTTTCTTTCTCTGCCGGTACGGTTGGTTGCAAAAGGAAGTACATAACCACCATGCACGGACATTTTAACAGGTAATCTGCTGGTTTCATCACCAAGAATGCTTTGATCAGGTGTTGTTAAATGATGGGCAGAAAGACCAATAAAGAAATTTGATGAATATAACAGTCCACCCAGCCCGACATCAAAATAATTTACATTGTCACCTGTGTTAAGTGATTCGGCTGTCTCCTGACTGATAAAACCATTTTGATCAAACTGATCTCCAAAGGTTAATTCTGTAAAATTCACACCCCTTATAACGTACCCAATATCTACACCTGGCCGGAATACCAAGTTGTCATTTAAGTAAAGCTCATAACTGTAGAGCGCGTTTATCGAAGTTGAAGTTAACCCGGATAATCCTTCGCGGTCTCTTTGGATCATTAAACCGACCGAACTATAATATTTTTCGATATATCCATCAAAATATGCTGAATAGCTTTCAAATGTTGCATTTATTGATGGCCATTGTGAGCGATAAATTACACCCACCCGACCCATCTGATGTGAGCCTGTAAAAGCAGGGTTCAGGTATAAGTTGTGAGAATAAAATTGGGAAAACTGTGGGTCCTGTGCGTTAATGTTCAGGGTCAGCAGAATTCCGGTTATTAACAGAAAAAATTTATTCATCAGGTCAGCTATTTAATTGATTCCGTGACTTTGCTCTTCAAATTACGTTAATTTAAAAACGAAAAATTAATAATTGATAAGCAAAATATTTATTTAGCAAACGGCACAATTTTTGTACCAATTTTAATAAATTATTGTAATCTTTCATACAAAAAAACATATTCGAAGTAAACTAGTTGACAAAACTATAATTATCAATACTTACAATACGTTTTTTTGTTATATTTTCGTATAAATTCCTCTAACCGGAAATTGATATAATATGTATTTACCATCATTTTTTAAATTTTATAGAGCCATACCTGTGTTAGCGATGTATTTTCTTATTGCTTTTTCCGGTATGAGTCAGGATCTTTCTACCAGCATTTGGTATTTTGGAAATAGCAGCGAGTTTATTTCTTTTTCAGGCGGAGAGTTTCAGCTAAATAATGGCCAAACTCCAATAGGTCAAGGAGGTTCCGCTGTGCTGACAGATCCTCAAACCGGTCAGGTCTTGTTTTATACAGATGGAAATGTAATTATTGATGCGGATGGGAATCAAATGGCTGGTGTTATGCCAGGAGGTGATAATACTTCCACTCAACCAGTTGCAATTATTCCCAGGCTGGGTGAACCTGAGCAATATTATGTTTATTATATAAAAGGAGGCGAAGTATTATACGCTATTGTCGATATGTCTCTTCCCGGAAATGGCACTACTGCTGAACCCCTTGGAGAAATTATATCAATCGATAATCAACCTGCAACCCCTTTGCCTAACCGATCAGGAGCTTTATTAGTCGTGTCAGATGGGGCTGGAGGATATTATTTATTATCGCAAGAGGCGAATACAAATACAGTTACCGTTTCTTTAATATCACTAACAGATGGAATTCAATCATCACAGGACATATCATTTCCTTCTTTAAATAATTTTACAGTAGAGAATTTTGCTTTTCACGGGCCAACTGGCAAATTAGCGATCAATACAGGTTCTACTTTACCAAATCCCTTTATCGCCGATGTTGATTTGAGTACTAACACACTGACTTTTGATCAATATATAATGAATCTTAATTCAAAGGGAGGCGAAGCTGTGAGTATGGCGTGGTCTCCTTCGGGTAGGTTCTTATACATTTCTTTTGATCATGATACCGGATTAGATAATGTCTATCGATATGATATGCAAAATCCGGATGTATTAATGACAGGGTTATTGGATAATCTTAATCAGACCGTAAATCAAACTCTTGGAATTACAATCGGACCGGATGATAATATTTACTTTCTCGGTAGAACAGGGTCAGGAGCCGTAGATGCTTACCGGTTTAATAATCCTGATAGTACAAACTTCTTTTTTGATGTAGAAAGACTAACAACATTGACAGGTTCCGGTTTTGATGGAAGTGGTTTTCCTCAATTCAGCGGATATAATCTAGCCAATCCAAATCTGAGCTTTGGTTATACAAGAGCATGCTCTGAATTAGAAACCTTCCTTTATCCTGAATTTGAAAGATCACCGGATAGTATTGTATGGAGATCAAATGGAGCAGTAATAAGCAGGGATATGATTCCGAGGGTCATCTTTGATAATCCCGGTAATGTGAATGTGACTGTAACAGCATATTACGGGGTGATTCCGTAATGACAACACTTCCTGTTACAATACAGGATTCCCAGGGATTAACAGCTCAATTACAAGATACAACGATATGCCCGGGTACAATCACACTTGATCCGATGGCGAGTGGTGGTTCTGGTAATTTTTCCTATTACTGGTCTACAGATGAAACTTCCCCGACAATCGATGTTGATAGTTCCGGAATTTACTGGGTAACTGTACAGGATGAGATCACAGGATGTGCCACATCTGCCCGTTCTCAGGTTACTGTTGTCGGTGATACCTTAAATGAGCAAGACTCATACTGGTTTTTTGGCGATGGTGCCGGAATTTATTTTGATTTTGAAAACGGTCCGCAAGTATCACCAGGCGGTCTTACAAATAATTTATTAGGTGGAGACACTTATGTAGATAATTTGGGTAGAGTCTGGTTTTATACCGATGGTGTAAATGTCTATAATACATTTGGTATGGATAATTCTATAAGTCACGATCTCATGCCTGGCGGATCTTTAATCGAAGATGGGGAAGCATCACAATCAACAATAATAGTAGATGTACCGGGA
The DNA here is from genome assembly GCF_005166025.1 of Mangrovivirga cuniculi. Lineage (NCBI taxonomy): Bacteria > Pseudomonadati > Bacteroidota > Cytophagia > Cytophagales > Mangrovivirgaceae > Mangrovivirga > Mangrovivirga cuniculi. The sequence continues at coordinate 4,008,871 of NZ_CP028923.1, read as the reverse complement.
GATGAATCGATGAAATATATTTTTACCACTGAACCCTATGGCTCCAGTGCAGATGGGACTTACCGGTTGGGGATGACTCTGGTCGATCTTACTGAAATTCAAAATACTCAGATAGGAGAGGCCGTGGCAACTGAGCAATCATCTTATCTGTTTAATGATGTTACAGATGCTGTTGCTATTTCTGATGATGACCGATGGTTGATTGCTCATGAATTAGAAACGAATAGTTTCCTTGCTTGGGAAATTACAGCGGAAGGAGTCGGTTCTCCTATTAAATCTCAGGTGGGATCAGTGCATGGAACAGGTTCGACCGGAGAAATGGAATTGTATTTAGGTGGGATGGTTGATAGCACTGAAGTGAATTGGTTAGCGACGACAGTTCCTGGTGAAAATGCGATCGAAATCTTTCAGTTTAATGATTCAACGGGTACGATTTCAGACCCTGTAAGAATAGATCTTGGTTCCACACCTTTTGGACTTGAATTTCATAGCGGGGGAAGAAAGCTTGCAATATCGACAAGTGATGGTACAGTTTATGAAATCGATCTTACTTCTTTTGATGCTGCAGAAATACAAGCATCTTTAACTGCATTAAATGCTACAGGGTCAGCGCCAGGAGGTAATATTGGTGCTTTACAAACCGCCCCAAATGGAACTATTTATCTTGCTATAGAAGGTCAGTCTCAATTGTTTCCGGTAATTGCAGCCGATACCGGAATGGTTTCCACCATAAATTATGATCAGGGAATTGATACTGGCGGTACAGTAGGTCAACTGCTTCCAAGAAACAGGCAGGGAGGAGTAAGTTTAGGTCAGACACCTTCAATAGCGAGCGGTCCGGCGTGTTTTGGTTCACCAACTTTATTTACTGGTAACTATCGATATGATATAGATACATATACCTGGAATTTTGGGGATGGAAACACATCTACCCAGCAGAATCCACAACATCAATATTCTGCACCAGGAGAATATATAGTTACTTTAAGGCTTACAAGGTGTGGAGGCACCGTTGTTCCTGATGATGTGTTAACAGATACTGTAACAGTTTACCAGTTGCCAACAGATCCTATGTTAGAACCAAGTCAGGTGCTATGTGATGAACCACCTTTAACATTAGATGCAACTAACGGTGATGATAATATTGTTTATTATACCTGGTCTACACGTGGAGCAGTAATCGATAGTACCGCCACATTGGCCGTTCCGGATATTGGTACCTATGAATTTAGTATAATAAACGAAGGAGGTTGTGAAACCACTGGTGAAGTTTTAGTTATTGAACCAATTCCATTAGATCTTGGTCCGGATGCAGCTCTGTGTGAAGGTGAAGAATTAACATTTGATACAGGAATTGCAGGAAATGATTTGCACAACTGGTATGTAGATGGTTCAAGCCTGGGAAATAATACCAATACACAAGACGTAGATACTTCTGTTCCGGGATTATTTGAATATGTAGTTGAAGTTCGGGATCCGGCAAGTGATCCTGCACAACCCTGCCTGGTTAGAGATACAGTAACAATTCAAGTTAACCAGACGCCATTATTTAATCTTACAGGAAATGAAATTGTCTGTGGAGCAAATGATGGGCAAATTGATTTAGATATCACTTCCACAGGTACTTATACTTTTGATGTAACAAATACAGGTGATAATACTTTAGTGACCAGTCAAACGGGAGTAACAGGACCAGTCAATATCCCTGTTACAGGTGATATTCCAGCAGAGATTTATTTGGTAAACGTAGTTGATGAACAAACTGCTTGTGCTGCCCAGGATAATGTCACTGTGAACAGTAGTGCTTTTAATCTTACTTCAGCAGTGAATGTAGAATGTGAAGAAGGAACCAACTCTATTTTAGTAGGGAATCTTCCTTCTGGAATGTTTGATTTTGAAATCACAAATACTGAAACAAATCAAACGGAAGTAAGATCAAATATTTCTTCTGATGCTTCCGGGGAAGTTTTATTAGATGGGTTGATTTATGGTAATTATAATGTTTCAGTTGAACATGTAGCGTGTAATTATTCATTTACAGATCTACTAATAGAAAATCCATCTAATTTTGAGATTGATGTTCAGCCTGAATCAACTGTAATTTGTCGAGCAGCCGGAGAAACTTTTACAGTAGATGCAGTGTTTCTGGTAGGAGATAATACAAATAAAACCTTTAGCTGGTTCAGGGATGGAGTTGCTTTTCCAAATGGCAACACTCAATCAATTGAAATATCTCAATCAGGTGACTATAGTGTAGAAGTTACTGATGCCTCAGGTTGTACTGTAGCAGATGCTGAATTTATTGAAGTCAATAATAATCCTTCAGCAATCATAAATCAGGATGGTAATGCTTGTGAAGGAGAGGTTGTATTATTAGCCTCTGCAAGTCCCACTACTGAAAATTATGCCTTCAGATGGATGCGTCCTGATGGAACAACAGCTACCGGTCCCTCATTAACCATAACTGACCCGGCTGCTTCGGGAACTTATAGTTTAACAGCGATAAGTGTAACTACAGGCTGTGAAAACCAATTATCAACTGATGTTGAGGTTTATGAACCATTAGAAGTTTTTGCATCGCCAAACTCTGTACAATGTAATGATGGAAGTGATGTTTCTTTTATTGCACAAGCGAATAAAACCAATGTTACGTATGAGTGGTTTGGTGTTAATGGGAATCCGATACCTGACACTAATTCGCCTACTTTTGAAACAAATGCTGAAGGTGGTGTGATTTCGGTTGAAGTTACCGATGAGAATGGTTGCTCAGTAAGAGAAAACCTGGTTATCAACCGTAATCCTGTCGGAACTAGTGAGCTTCAGGACAGAGCTGAGATTTGTTCATTTATTGGAAGTGAAAATCCTGAATTATCAACGACAACTTTAATTGCTGATCTTGATAATGAATTCCTGACCTACCAGTGGTTTTATGAGGGTACTCCGGTTGGTACTAATACTCCGGAATACACAACTGAAGTAGGGAGACCTGGAGGGGAATATTCAGTATCAATGGAAAATGTTTTTGGATGTGTGGTTACTGATTCTGTAATAGTAGAAGACAATTGCACACCTACATTTGGTGCTCCAAATGCTATCAGACCAAATAGCAGCGTGGATGATAATCAACGGTTTAAAATCTTTCCGAGATTTGTATCTCCTGATGATTTTGAACTCGTAATCTACAACCGATGGGGAGAATTGATTTACTATACCAATGATATAGATTTTGAATGGGATGCAACCCATAACGGGAAAGATGTTCCGGTTGGATCATATGTTTATGTAGCTACTTTTAAAAGTGAATTCGATGACGGAGAATATTATAATCAACGGGGTGGTGTAACAGTTTTGAGATAAATTTATTTTTAATGAAGTTAGTTTTTAAAACAGCAACCCGGTTTTTGCCGTTATTTTTGTGAACAATAAATAAAAAAGACTTTTATGATCACGATAATATCTCCTTCAAAAACACAGGATTTTTCTGATGTTGATTTTAAAATAGATAGCTCAGTACCGGAATTTTTGAATGAATCTAAAAAATTAGTAAAAGAACTGAAAAAGCTATCTGTCCCGGAACTAGAATCTTTGATGGATATATCCAAAAACCTCGCTGAGTTAAATTCTCAGAGGTACGATGAATTTAAAACCCCGTTTAATGAGGGTAATGCAAAGCAGGCCCTTGCTGCATTTAAAGGTGATGTCTATACTGGATTTGATCTGGAAAGTTATTCGGAAAGTGATTTTGAATTTGCGCAGGATCACCTAAGAATTTTATCCGGTTTATATGGATTATTAAAACCTCTGGATTTGATTCAGCCCTACAGATTGGAGATGAAGACCAAACTTGGGAATGAGCGGGGAAAGACCTTTATAAATTCTGGGGAGACCGGCCTACGGAAAAACTAAATAAGCAATTTAAAAATCACCAATATAAAATTTTACTCAACCTGGCTTCAAATGAATATTTCAAAGTAATAGATAAGAAAAAACTGGATGCTGATATTGTAACGCCTGTATTTAAAGAGATTAAAGGTGATAAAGCAAAGGTAGTTGCTATTTTCGCCAAAAAGGCAAGGGGTGAAATGGCTGATTTTATAATAAAAAATAAGATTTATGATCCCGAACAAATAAAATCATTTGAGGGAATGGGTTATTCTTATAATGAAGATTTATCTAATAAATCTGAATGGGTTTTTACCCGGGAATCTTAAAGTTTAGCAATTGCTTCAATAGCGATTTTAGCAGCCATTGGCAATCTGTTAACTTCAATTACAGAACATACTGGCTGTTGAAGTTTAAAGAAAGATTCATATGTTCTTTTAATCTTTGAGATCTCAGCAATATCTGTAACGAATATTGTCGTTTTGACCAGGTCCACGAAGTTTAACTGTTTTAATTCGAGAACTTCCCTTAAGTTTAACATTACTTGCAATGTTTGACTTTCAATATCGTTACCTGACAAGCGACCATTATTATGGTCAAGCGGGATTTGAGCAGAACAGAATAAAAAGTTTTCTGTAATTATCGCATCAGGTGCTGATAGAACATTGTCTGAGTGCTTTTTTATAGTTTCCATGTGGGTCTATGAATAACTTGCTGTACTGAACCTGTTTTTAATATTAAATTAATTATATATTAATATACACAATTATAAAGCAACTAACTATTTCATTATTAATTAATTATAAGGGTTATGAAAAACATTTTATTAATAGTCTTTCTAGCGACAATTTCATTTGCTAATTTTTCATTTACTAATACTGACCGGACAGATGATCAAATATTTAATACGAATCTGAAGTTAACTGTATTAGATGAAATGGGTAATCCTGTTGAAGGAGCTACAATAAAATTGTACGAAAATGAAGAAGATTATAATGCCTCTGAAAATCATATCAAGGAAGTTTTTAAGACTGATAAAAGAGGTAGGGTAACTATCAAAGATCTTGATGCTGAGAAATATTTTGTCAATGTGGAGAAAGGAGACCTTAATAACTACATGACTGGTAATATAGTTGGCCCTTTAGAAAATGCTAAGCTGAATAAAGCAAATATTATTATTAATTAATATGGTATTTGAACTTCCGCTGGTACTGGATCAAATAAATATCACAGACCCGAAAGAGAAGGAGTATTTAAAATTGATGCTAAGGTTACATTTTAAAGAGCCCAAGGCCTATAGCAGGGAGTCTTTAAAGGCACATTTTACTGCATCGGCGATATTGATTGATTCGGCAGCTGAAAACATCCTTTTACTTCATCATAAAAAACTAGACCGTTGGCTACAACCAGGGGGGCATGCAGATGGTAATAAATGCTTACCGGAAGTTTCGATGAAGGAATTACATGAAGAAACTAACGCTGTCAGCGCAAAGCTGATGAATATTATTCCTTTCGATCTGGATATTCATACAATTCCAGAAAACAAGAATGAACCTGAACATCAACATTATGATTTGAGGTTTTTATGGATAACTGATAATTTGAATGAGGTAAGAAGCAATAAGGAATCTAAGGGATTAAAGTGGATTCCTGTTAAAGAGTTGGCAGAGTTTACGGGTGGTGAAAGTTCCTTTGTCAGAATTCAAAAAAAAATAATTAGTATTCAAAAGAACCTTTTGGAAACTCAAGGAGCTTAGTTAAATTAAAGACAACCTATTTCTGGGATTATTGAAAAGAGCGGCTATTTTTACCGCCTAAAGAAAACTTGCCAATGAAAATTGTAATCTTATCACGCAACCCGTCTCTTTACTCGACTAGTAGATTGGTTGAGGCAGCTGAAGCCCGCGGTCATGAAACTCGAGTTATCAATCACACTAAATGTAATATTCTGATTGAAAAGAAAAACCCTCAAATTTTCTACAATGGAGAAGAGATTAAAGATGTCGATGCTATAATTCCTAGAATTGGAGCTTCAGTTACTTTTTATGGCACTGCTGTTGTGAGGCAATTTGAAATGATGAATGTTTTTACTACAGTAGATTCGCAATCATTAGTAAGGTCTCGTGATAAGCTTAGGTCCTTTCAGGTATTAAGTCGAGCAGGTTTAGGTCTTCCCAAAACCGTCTTTACAAATTATTCCAGGGATGTTGAATCTATTATTGAACAGGTAGGTGGAGCTCCTCTTATTATAAAGCTACTTGAAGGGACACAAGGTCTTGGGGTTGTTTTAGCAGAAACCAGAAAAGCTGCAAGTTCAGTATTGGAGGCTTTTAATGGGCTTAAAGCCAGAGTGATAGTTCAGGAGTTTATTTCCGAAGCAAAAGGTGCTGATATTCGTGCTTTTGTAGTGGATGGTAGAGTTGTTGGAGCAATCAAAAGGCAGGGTAAACAAGGGGAGTTCAGGTCAAATCTCCACCGGGGAGGTACTGCTGAAGTTATAGAATTATCCAGAGAAGAGGAAATAGCAGCTGTCAGGGCTGCCAGATCTTTAAAGTTGGGGGTAGCAGGTGTAGATATGCTTCAGTCGGAAAGAGGACCTCTTATTATTGAGGTGAATAGTTCTCCCGGACTCGAAGGAATCGAAAAGGCAACGGGCAAGGATGTCGCAGGTGAGATTATCAAATTTATAGAAACCAATAGCTAATAGTTAATCTTGATGTGGGGTATGTAAATGTTTAGCTGAAACATCCACGAGAAATGTTTTAGCCAGAACCTTTCTTCCTATTAATATTGGGTATCTCATATCAGACCTGTCGCTAAAACTAAGGTCGACCATTTTGGACTTATGACCGATTTTAATTTTAGTTCTGATAAAGTACCTCTTTAATCGATCACCAAACGAGCTTTTAACTTTTGTTACTTTAAAGTCTGTAAATCTTTTCTCTATTGGAGTGTCACCCATAAGGTCAAGAGTAACTATCAAGGTTTCTTTCCCTTTAATTGTTTTAACCTTTAAATCTTTATAGTGAATCGCACTTCTATACGCTCCTGTATCAATTTTAGCCTCGATTCTTTCCAGGTGTAATTCAGGGAGATCCACCAATTCAAGTCTGCCTATTATTTCCATACTAAGTCAAATATATTATTAATAATTCTGATTATTCATGCTAAAGTTTAATTCTTTATTCGAAAAACTAATTAGATATGTATTTTTATGTTAATATCGTATAACAATGTTTTTGTATAAAATAGTTTATCCATGGAGATATCGCTTAAAAATCGCAGAGCTTTAGTTTGTGGGAGCTCCAGAGGTATTGGTAAAGCAATAGCTATAGGTCTGGCAGCCTCAGGAGCGTCAATCACACTGATTTCCAGAAATAAGGAAAGGCTGAAACAAGTAGCAGCTGAATTGGACACGTCAATGGGGCAAGTCCATGATGTAATTTCTGCTGATTTCAATGAGCCTCATTTGGTAGAAAAAGCAGTGAATACCTATTTAAGCGAAGGAAAAGATATAGACATACTTATTAATAATACCGGAGGACCTTCACCAGGTCTGGCTTTTGAATCAGAACCTGCTCTTTATCAAAATGCCTTTTCAGCTCATCTCATTGTTAATCAAATTTTACTTCAGGCTTTATTGCCTCATATGCAAAATCAACAATTCGGTCGGGTGATAAATATCGTGTCTACCTCCGTAAAAGCACCTATTCCAGGATTAGGGGTATCTAATACCATAAGAGGAGCTGTTGCTAACTGGTCAAAAACATTGTCAGCTGAATTAGCTGGTTTTGGTATTACCGTAAATAATGTACTTCCGGGGCTTACTAAAACCGATAGATTGAAGAGTTTAATTCAAAGTCGGGCAGAAGCCGAGCGAATATCTTATATGGAAATGGAAGATCGAATGATGAAGTCAGTTCCGGCAGGAAGATTTGCAGAACCTGAGGAAATTGCAAATATCGTTGTATTTTTAGCTTCGAATAAAGCATCGTATATTAACGGAGTGAGTTTATCAGTTGATGGAGGAAAGACCCCTGTTCAATAATTGTGAAAAGCGTTTTTTTATATTTTATTTCATTTTTTTTTATTTCGGTATTTCCCTATAAAGGATTTGCCCAGGTAGACCGTTTCTTTTTTGAAGAACTTGATTATGGTGATAAAATAGAAGCGATAGATTCTTTAAATGCATACGCCTGGGAGATAAAATCATCAGATATATCTACTTCCCTCGATATATCTAAAGCAGTTATGAATGAGTCTATTTTAATAGATTACACAAAAGGGAGGGCCGCAGCACTTCAAACTTTAGGATATCTTAATTATATGCTTGGTAACTACTCCCAGGCGACAGAATTGTATTTAAAAGGATTAAGATCTTATGAAGAAATCAATGATGTCAAAGGTCAGGTAGTAGTTACGAATGCCATGGGGCTACTTTATTATCAAATGGGAAGAAAGGAATTGGCTCTTGATTACTATGACAGAGCAGAGCGATTGGCGAGTGATATAAAACTGTATGAATACATTTCGAGGATTGATAACAATAAAGGGATTTTATACCTGGCTATTAATCAGCCGGAGAAAGCTCTTGATAGTTTCGAAAAGTCTTTGGTTTATATGGAACAGGCCAATGATAGCAGAGGTATGGCCTATCTTTATAACAATATAGGAGAATCACATCTGAAATTGAATAATTTTGATTCTGCACAATATTACTTCGATCTTTCTTTAAATATTAAGGAGCACATCAAGGATAATTATGGAATTGCCTATACTTTATTAAAATCTTCTGATTTATATAAGCGCAGAGGAGATACATCAAAAGCTCTTACAACACTTAATAAAGGGATAAAAGTCGCTCAGGATTATTCGGGAGGCCCGCTGCTAATGGATTTTTACCGGGTAAAGTATAATCTATTAAAAGAGAAGGGAAGGCTTCCAGAGGCATTGTATGTGATGGAGCAATACAATAATCTAAGAGATTCGCTAAATCTTAAAGAAGAAAAACTTAAGGTAGCCAGCCTTGAGTTGAGCAGGCAATTGGAGGATAAGGTAAGCGAATTGAATCTTGCGAGAGAAGTTCAGGCCAGAAATAAAATGAATAACCTTCTTCTCGCTGGATTGATCATTCTACTAATTGGTTTTATTATCGTTATATCATTGTATTACCAGCAAAAGGTAAGAGCAAACAAAGAACTCCAGGAGTTGGTAAAGATCAAAGATGAGCTGTTTACTATCATATCACACGATTATAGAGCACCTTTGAAATCTCTTAGAGGTATGCTGGAATTAATGAAAATGGGAGGTATCTCAGATAGAGAATTACAATTTCTAACGGCAGAAATGCTGGTGAGATTTGATCAGACAGATGAAATGCTCACAAATCTTTTACATTGGGCTAAAAGTAGTATCGATGATCAACAACTAATTCCGGAATCTTTTACTGTAAAGCAAATTCTAATTGAATCTGTCAGCTCTTTTGATAATCTTGCCCGGCAAAAGCAACTCGATGTCAGGCTTGATGTTCCGGAGGAAATGAAATTTATTACTGATAAGAATGCATTTTTATTTATTATGAGAAATCTCATATCGAATGCAATGAAATTTAGTAAAGATAATAGCATAGTCCATGTAAATGCCAGCAAAAGTAATGATGAGTTAATTATTGAAGTCCAGGACTTTGGTTTTGGTATCCCACCCGAACAGATAGAAAACCTATTTAGATGGAAGGCTACAGGCAGAAGTGGTCTAACTCAGGGAGTAGGTATTGGCTTAATGCTATGCTATGATCTGGCAAGAAAATTAAACGGACAACTTACCGCTGAATCTCATCCTCAGGAAGGAAGTACTTTTATTCTTCGTCTTCCTAAAATAAATAATTATATCTAAGAATAATATCTGTAAGGATTCTTTTAAACAGGATATTGCTTTGATACTTCAGATAAATTAAACATTTCTGATTTTTATGGATTAAATTATAGTGTATCGGTCATCGCTTACGATCGAACACTTAATCATAAAAAGCAATAGACCCTATGCTCAATAAATTCAAATCTATCATTCGTCTTGTAAAAAGTCTTGATGTTGATAAAGTAAATGCTTTAGCTCAAAAAATAGATTTTAACGAAGCCCTTTCAGCTTTAGATAAATTAGATGATAAGCAGCTTAAGCAAATGATGAAGATGTTAAAAGGCGGAGATGAAAATAATGAACTGCCATGGATAGATGGGGATTTTTATAATTTGCATTCTACTCTACCCCTGGAAGATAGAAAGGTGCAAATGCAGGTTAGAGATTTCATGCATCAGGAAGTAGCTCCAATTATCAATGATTATTGGCGAAAAGATGAGTTTCCTAAAGAGTTAATCCCCAAGCTAGCAGAACTAGATATCTGTGGTTTGACTTACCAGGGATATGGATGTCCAGGAAAAAGTTTTCTTTTAGAAGGATTTGTAGCTATGGAAATGGCTAAAACAGATACAAGTATTTCAACTTTTTTTGGAGTACAAAGTGGGCTCTGTATGGGGTCGATTTATCTTTTAGGATCCGAAGAGCAAAAGGAATACTGGCTGCCAAAACTACAAAAGTTTGAAAAAATAGGTGCTTTCGGACTTACAGAGCCTAAAGTAGGTTCTGCAGTAGCCGGAGGACTAACTACTACTGTTAAAAAAGAAGGAGATTCCTGGATTTTAAACGGACAAAAGAAATGGATAGGTAATGCTACGTTTTCTGATATTGTTATCATCTATGCCAGGGATCTTGATGATGGACACGTAAAGGGTTTTATAGTAGAAACAGATACACCTGGTTTTAAAGCTGAAAAGATCAAGGATAAAATGGCTCTGAGGGTCGTTCAAAATGCAACGATCACCATGGAAAACTGTAAGGTGCCTGATTCTGCTAAGCTCGAAAAAGCAAACTCTTTTAAAGATCTTGCTGCTGTATTGCGAATGACGAGGGCTTCTGTTGCGTGGCAGGCAGTAGGATGTGCACGAGGAGCCTATGAATATGCAGTTCAATATACTCATGACAGGAAGCAATTTGGTAAATCTATAAGCAGCTTTCAACTTATCCAGGACCACCTCGTTACGATGTTAAGTAATTTGACAGCCATGCAGAACATGTGTTATAGATTGTCTAAAATGCAGGATAATGGTGAATTAAAAGATGAACATGCCAGTCTTGCTAAAGTTTTTTGTACTCTAAGAACCCGTGATATTGTGAGTACAGCCAGAGAAGTGATGGGAGGAAATGGGATTTTATTAGAATATAATGTCGCCAGATTTGTTGCTGATGCTGAAGCTATTTACAGCTATGAAGGGACTAAGGAAATTAATTCACTAATTGTCGGAAGAGCAATAACAGGAAAAAGTGCATTTATTTAATCAATCATAAACCAATAAAGTGATATGAAAATTAAAAGAAAAGCTACAGCTGTCTGGAAGGGAGCTGGTAAAACAGGTAAAGGAACACTTTCTACCCAAAGCGGGGTTTTAAAAGACAGTAATTATGGATTTTCGTCCAGGTTTGAAGATGGTGAAGGTACAAATCCTGAAGAACTTGTTGGGGCAGCTCATGCAGGCTGTTTTTCAATGAAGCTTGCTTTTGTCTTACAGGAAAATGACTTCGAAGCTGAAGAAATTAATACTGAATCTCAGGTGATCCTTGAAGATGGAGCTATCAAAGAAGTGTTTCTAATAACAAAAGTTAAAGTAGCCGGCCTTGAAAATGATAAATTTACTGAAATGGTGAATGATGCAAAGGACAATTGCCCAATTTCAAAGCTACTTGATGCTAAGATCAATCTGGAAGCTGAATTACTTTAAAATAATACTAATTAGGGCTGATCCTTACAGCCCTAATTAATTTTTAATCCGGATCTTGAATCATCTACTTTAACAAAAGACCTTTTTAGGCCGTCATTTCAGAGTATTCGACTTCTTGTTGTTGTAACCATTCCTTTAATTCTCTTGCCTCTTGAGGATCAAGATTTTTAATTGCTTTTTTATATTCTTTTTTATAAATATTTGGGTAACACTTAACTTTTGAAAGGATCGTTTTGGAGTATGAAAGAAGGGACATGTTCATAACTACAACTGTTTAAAGTTATACAATGATTTTACAGTATGATTATCAATAATAAATACGATTACCCGTTTGATTAGGTTATTCAATCGTTTGAAATTTTTATTATAAATATTATAAAATCAATTTAATTATTTGATAGTGCAAATAATGTGACCAAAGTAACACCGTTCATTCAAGATTTTTGACAAAAAAAGACCTGAAAAATATCAGGTCTTATTATGATTTTTTTGAGATTTCAATTTTTCACCCAACTGAGAAATATTCTTCGAGTTCCTGAAGAGTATTTGTTGAAGTTTTTATGTCTTTATTGATTAAGCCTTCATGTAACAATACAATTCTTGAACATAAATCAGTTACATGTCTCAAATCGTGTGAGCTCACCAAAATTGCAGCATTCGTTTTTTGGTTATATTCTTTAAGTAGATTTTTGAGTTTTATTTGGGAAGATGGATCGAGGTGAGCAAAAGGCTCATCTAAAACCAATAGTTCCGGTGACCAAAACATCGCCCCAGTAATTCCAACCCTAACTTTGTTACCTGTCGATAGATCTCTAATATATTTTTTTGAATTCATAAGTTCTTCACCCATAAATCCTTGAAATGGCTCCAATAGTTGTTGCATGTCGTTAGGATTAACATCATGAGACCCTGCCACAAACTTCAGGTATTCCATCGGTGTCAGGAAATCTATCAGGAAATTTTCATCAAGATAGCTACCTGTTATATTTTTCCATTCTGAATTTTTATTAACAGGTTTATCTTTGATGCTTATCTCACCTGTAGTTGGTCTGATCAAATCAAGAAGGCAACTAAACAAAGTTGTTTTTCCAGCTCCATTATTACCGGCCAAACCAAAAATCTCTCCATTTTTTATATTAAGAGAGTCAATGTTCAATGCAGTTTGCTCTCCGTAAACCTTTTTCAGATTTATTGCTTCAATTATATTTTCCATTTTTTAGTTTTCTTTAAATCCAGATGACATTAAATATTTACTGTTTTCCAGCCTTCTTTCAATGGCCTTAAAAATCACTTTTCTGAGGCTGAGTCCGATCAGTCCGATCAACCCGAGAGATATCCACGCGATTAATTCAGATGATAAAAGAGATATCAGCCAGAAAATAATGCAAGGCCCGACCAGAACAGGGATAATTGCTAAATAATGATGCCCACTTTGACCTTGAAAATTAAAACTGGCACTTTTTCCCAGGTCAATTTTCTTTCTGTTAAAGGTTGCAAAGTAGAAATAAAGGGGGATAAGAATTCCCATGCCAAATATGTATGCTGCGATATGATGATAGATCAGGGCAGGGTTGAGAAAGGCATATCCCATACTTAATAATGTAAGTCCACCACAATAAGCAGCGATAAGCCTGAATTTAGCCTCCATGTATTCACTAAAGGAAACCGGGTTTGTTAACAGATGATCAAAATAACTGCTTTCCAATGACCAGGTAAACTGCAGGTGCTGCATAGCAAACATAGAAGTAATGAAAATTGCTACAAATACTAAGAGCCATTGCTGTTCATTATAGATTTCATTGGTATAAAAAATAAGCCCGTATAAAAGGAAAAATATGGAAATAAAGAGTGTTTGCTTAGTTCGTTTATTTCTAAGTATCAATCGTATTTCCAATTCCATTAACTGACCAATTTTACCATACTTTTTGCCGAATGAAAGATTAGTAGTCAGGCGGTCATTGCTTTTCTTTTTAATTGATATTTCATCCATATATGCGTGGTTATGCATCCATAAAAATGCAACCAGGTATGAAATTACCGGGTATATCAATATTATGAGAAATAGAACCGGACTTTCTGTTGCCCTGGTTAAGTATTCCGCGATAAATGGAGTTATAGGGAGTACTTCTATTGAATCCAGATAGATAACAGTAGCAGTGAACAGGAGTAAAATAATACCCGTGAATGGCGAAGATCCTCCCTTCTTTTTCAAAAACAGCGCAAAAAAATGATTTCCTGTACTCAAAATAAGAAATGCTGCCCAGATCATCCATTTGTTATCCAGATCGTACTGATAAATAAATGGTATGAAAATCATCAGTGGAAAAAGATAAAAAAGATCAAAGACTGAAGAAAGTAATACGGAATTAACCAGACTTTTTCTCTTATAAGGATGGAGGATATATCGCTGAAATTTTACCGCAGGTATATCCATTAGGAAATATCTCAGAAGTATCTCAGCAAGATAATAATAGACTATTACCGTGAAAAAACTTGTTAGAATCGGTTTATCCGGGTAAAACCCTCTAAGTATATCACCCAGGAAAAAACCCAATGATATAAATACAGAGCTGAAATAAATAAACAAGAATGCCATTACAAGCATAATTGCCAGATTCTTGGATAGAACTTTTGAGCGTAAAGCCTCCAGAAACCGATGTTTAATAAGAGTAAAAAACAACATAGTATTTTTGATTGAATAATTTTTATAAAAATGTAGAATTTATAAAGATTAACAAAATAGTAATTATTTCAGTGGTTAATAATCCTGATGAATTGTTATTAAGTAATTGATTTGTAATTTACCAATAGATATAATTATAGCATGCCATTTACTTTATCTCATACCGTCGCAGTATTGCCATTAAGAGAAATTAAGATATTAAGCTTAACAGGTTTGATAATTGGGAGCATGACGCCTGATTTCGAATATTTTTTACGAATGAGTCTAAAAAGTGAGTTTAGTCATGAATTCTTAGGTGTGTTCTATTTTGATCTTCCTGTGGGTATTGCAATTTGTTTTATTTATCACCAGCTGTGTAAAGAATTCATAATAGATAATTCACCTCCCTATATTTTTAAAAGGATGGTGAAATTCAGGGAATTTAAATGGATGCCTTATTTTAAACAAAATGCGCTTTGGATTATTCTGAGTGTATTGATTGGGACTTTAACTCACGTTTTCTGGGATTCTTTTACACATGGCAATGGATTGATGGTTAAGGTACTGCCCTTTCTTAAAACAAGAATACCTGTTTTAGATACTTCCTATCCGATTTTTTATATGTTTCAACATATTAGTACTGCTATAGGACTCATCTTGTTTTTTTACTGGTTCTCTAAATTAGAAAAATCAGGAGAAAAGAATAAAGGAAGTAGTTTAATGACAGTTTTATTCCTGGTGATAGCTGTTATGATCTTTGTAATAAGAATGATTATTATGTCTGAGAATAAAGAAGTAAAGATCGGTCATGTAATTGTTATAACAATTTCCGCGATAGTTTATTCAACAATTATCAGTTCTGTGATCCATAAATACAGGCTAAGAAAAAATCCGTCGAAGCGGTAGTAATTTGTTAATTATTAATATCTTAAGGCAAAATGATAATTTAATAACTATGGATAAGTTACTTTATTTAGTTGGATTGGTTTGTATGGTGTGGGTGATATATGATGTTTGGTCTAAAGACAGGTATGATAACGTGGGTAAAATAATATGGACAATCGCAGCCATATTTTTTAATATTCTGACTGCGATTGTTTATGCTATTTTTGGTCGTCGTTAAGAGTTTGATCTCATAAGACTCTGAGTTATGGCTACAGATTCAACAGCCATTTTCTGATTAAACTCTAAAGCAATTCTTTTATAATTCACAAGGTCTACTATGGTACCAATAAAACAAAGACCAGCAGTGAAAAAATAAAGAATACCAAGTCCGATTTCGCCTGTGATAATTCTTTGAATTCCGGCGATACCGAAAAATCCTACTATTGTTAGTATAAGAATCAATTCGCTTGACTTACGTTTTCCTGAATAGATCCTCGAAAAAGTACGGAATGATTCATTTGACATGTCTTTTGTCAATTCATTTATCATTACGATCTCTTCACCCTCTACACCGGGGATTTCCTGTATGATTCGTTGATGCATTTTAGTGATAATTTATAGATTCTATTTAAAAGTATTACTAATGCCGGGATTGCAAGAAAGTGACTATCTATAGAGTTGTTTAATTCTCCATGGAGTATATGATGTATTCCTTTTCCAAGTCCACAACCCGGGCAATATTCAAATCCCAAATTTGAAAGCGGACATAAAGTGAAATGATTGCCTGAAGGTGTGATAATATAAAGAGCTATTACAGCTCCAATCCATATTATTAATTCATTGTACTTTATTATCCGATTGATCAAAATGTTCATTTAATCGGCAAACTAAAATATTTTTTTTAATTACAGAAATTAATTTTGATAAGGGGAAGTATATATAGTTTATTCGGTTGCATAAGTTTTGTTTATGGTATGGGAATGAGTTTGAAAGAATAGTTAGCACCTGTTATTATATCTTCGGTAATCTACTGACGAGTCCTATAAGGATTTTAATTATAATGCTATAATAATGATATCGAGTAATTCTATGATTATTGTTTTAGGATTGTCAGGGATATAAATGGAGTTGATAAAAAATGGTGGATGTTAAAAAAAAGCCTCAACAAATTTTTGTTGAAGCTTCTGTGATCCCGCTGGGGTACTGAGGAAGCTTATTCTCTTTTATTTAATTCAAGATTATAGGGAAGCAATTTGAATAAATATCAATTTAAACGCTTGTCAGCACCTTGGGATAGAAACAGATAAAATAAAAAAAACCTGACCATTTTTATTGATCAGGTTTTTGAAGTGATCCCGCTGGGGCTCGAACCCAGGACCCTCTCCTTAAAAGGGAGATGCTCTACCAACTGAGCTACGGAATCTTAATTTTATAAGTCCATTTATGGTTCGGAATCGCTCCGTTTTTCCTTAAATGGGTTGCAAAGATATGTAGCCTGTTTAAAATTGCCAACCTTTCTTTATCTTTTTTTAAAATTGATTTTTAATCGCCTAATCTGCGCATATTTATGGATGATATTTCATGTATTCTGTCAACTCTCCGACAACCTTTTCGCAGATAAAAGCTTAATATTGTATAGTGAATTATTTTTCAGATAATACCGCAATATTGTTTTTTAGCAGGACTCCAAAATCCGAGTCTGCTGTAAGAATAGTTCATGAAAACAGAAGTAAAAACAGGCAGGTAGTTGGGTTACTCATTGAAAGTATCAAAACTAAGTTGATATCAACTGGTTTACCTGTTTATCAATATGATGAATCCAAGCAGATTGGTAATAATTTTTCTGAAAGACTAACCAATTCTATTGATGACCTTTTTCTAAAGGGATATGAAAATGTGATAACTGTCGGAAGTGACAGTCCTGAACTTCTGAATTTAGATTTTTCCCTGGTCAAATCGGAACTTGAAAAAGGAAATGCAGTATTGGGGCCAACTCAAAGAGGAGGTACTTACCTGATAGCTGTTCCTTTTAAGTTCTGGAAGAAAAATGAGTTTAGCGAAATCCCCTGGAATACCAGCCGTGTATTTGAAGCACTAAAAGATTTATATCCGGACTGTATTGTGAAATCTGAGTTAACAGAAATTCATACATACACTGATATAATTGATTTAATAAAAACAGGATTTGAAAACAATCTGGTTTTACAGTTAAAAAGGTTATTAAATCCTGATTATTTCCAGACTTATCATACAGCATATACCCCCTCTGAAAATTTGTTTGTATTTTCCGAACGAGGCCCTCCGCAATCTGCATCCCTTCACTTTTAAATAATCAATTGACAAAACTTAAAATCTTTTAATGAGACCATTTTATATAATGGCCTTGCTTACTATTTCATCTGCTTTTCTATCATTAGGTCAGGCTAGTATGGAAATAAGTGTTGTATCTGTCGAAGATAACAGGCCAGTTAGAGACATTAAGATCTTGATCCAAAATGAAAATATTGGTTTTTCAAAAGAAATCACGACTAATCAACAAGGTAAAATCAGATTAAACGGATTAAGTACATCGGGTAAGTATAGTTTAGAATTTGATGGGAATGATTCTTTTGCAGCTTTCTACCAGGGTGATCTCAGATTGAGGTCTAATCAGAAAGCAAGCTTTATTATTGCCCTTCTACCAAAGAAAACCAGGGAGTTGGAGGAATTTACAGTAACCTCCGGAGGATTGGCGAAAATTAATACCATTAATGCAGAAGTATCATCAGAACTTCAGCAGTCGGATATTCAGAATCTTCCCGTTGAAGGTAGAGACATAACCAGGGCGCTGTATAGACTTCCAAATGTCACCCAGGCTACCGGATTTTTCCCTGAAGCTCCCAATGTTTCGATAAATGGGGCTAACTCATTGTATACCAATTATCTGATCGATGGGATGGAGAATAATGAGAATTTCCTGGGGGGAATGAAGTTTAATGTTCCGGTTGGTTTTACTCAAAATATCACTGTGCTGACAAATAATTATAGTGCAGAATATGGATGGACAGGAAACGGTATTTTTAACATAACGACCAAGTCAGGTACAAATGAGCTGGATGGAGAAGTCTTTTATCTTACCCGTCCGGGACCAGTGATTGATTCCTCTTCTCCATTTGCTCAAAGAGATCTAAGTGGCAACCAGGTGAAGGATGGATTTATGAGGCATCAATTTGGGTTTGGGATTGGTGCACCACTTAAAAAAGATAAAACCTTTATATACCTCAATGCAGAACAAACTTTTGATACAAAAGATAACTTATTGTCTTCTCCTGAGCTTGGGGTAACTGAAACAGTTCGCGGTTCAAACAGATTCTCTTACTTTTCAACAAAAATCGATCATAAATGGAATAATCGGGTGAGATCTTCGCTTAGAGTTAATGCAGGTTTAATCGATATAGAAAGACAGGGAGGTGGATTAGAAGGAGGAGTGTCTTTTCCCTCAGCAGGCAACTCTCAAAAAAGAAATTCTCTCTTAATAGCACTTCAGAATACTTACCCTATTGGCGGAGGAACAGCAGAGACTAATTTTCAATATGGAAAGTTTAAGTGGGATTATGCTACTCCGGAAAATCCGGATGATCCACAAGTTCTGGTTAGAAATCCCGATGGCCAGGTTATAGCTGTTTTAGGACATCCGGGCTATGTATTTGATCAACTTGAAAATACATTGAATTTCCAGCACAAACAAACCTGGATACTGGAAAATCATTCTTTTAAAGCCGGGATTGAATATATCAGGAGTGACCATCAGTTATTTGGAGGGGGAAATCCCAATGGTAATTATGATGTTCAGCTTAATCAGCAGCAACTTGATGACCTTGCCGGTTTAAATAAGGGAGCAAATTTAAATGTGAATGATATTCCCTCAGATGTTGAGGTTCTTCAATATAATGTTGAGCTCAGGCCTCAGTCGTTCGGACAAGTTCAAAATCGATATAGTATTTACCTGGAAGATCTTTGGTCAGTCAATTCAGATCTTAATTTAACACTTGGACTAAGATACGATTACGATAACCTGTCTGCGATTGGCGGAAGTAATGGAGATTATAATAATCTTGCTCCTCGCTTTAATGCAAATTATAAGCTAAATGATAAGATTAGTATCAGGGCCGGATACGGAATGTTTTATGAAAAGATCTTATATGCTGTTGTAAGCGATGCGCTTCAGCAAAATACGACTGGAACAGACTATAGAAAACAACTTCAGGCGTTAATTGATGCAGGTGAATTACCTGCAGATACTGATATTGAGGAGATTACTTTTGATGGAAACCTAACAGCAACATTTGATGGTGCGGAAGTTACATATTTAGATGGTCCTTCACCTGAAGAGGTAACAAGTGAACGGGATGCTATTTTTTCGGGAGAAAGAAGAATTTTAAATCCTGAGGGCTTTGAAAACCCGGTTACCCATCAGTTTAATATTGGTTATCAATACCAGGTAAAAGATGATGTTCTGTTTTATGCAGATCTTATCCATACACGATCTTATAATTTATTCAGGCTCAGAAACCTGAATGCTCCGGAGGCTTATCCCGTGGTTTATGATCCGGATTTTACACAAGAAGATGTTAGGTTACGAGATGAAGCGGATATTACCCGGACAATTCCTATTATTAATAATTCTGCTGTTATAAATGGTGAAACGTTAACCGGAGTAGCAAGAAATGTAGTGGTGTCAGAGTCAGAAGGTGAATCAAGGTACTGGGCGCTTAATTTAAATTTGATCAAAGACAGGTCAGATGGTGATTTTGCCTATAGATTAAGCTACACACTTTCAAAACTGGAAAACAATACTGAAGATATAAACTTCAGGGCATTGGATGCCAATAATTTTGAGAAAGAGTGGGGGCCATCAATCAATGACAGGCGTCATGTGATCAATGCTATGCTGTATTATTATCCGGTCGACGGGTTAACAGTTTCAGTGGCTGCACTTATTCAAAGCGGACAGCCTGTTAACAGAATTCCGGATGGATTTGGAACAACTGACCTTAATGGTGACGGATCTTCATTCGGAGATGCCTATGTAGGTAATTCAGATAGATATCCCGGAGAAAGCAGGAATAATGATCGTCTACCCTGGTCTAATACTTTTGACCTGGGTGTTCAATATCATTTTGATCTGTTAGATAATAAGCTAGAATTCAGAGCTGATGTGTTTAATTTGTTTAATGCCGTTAACTATAGTGGTTACAGTAATAATGCAACCCAGAGTAACCAAATACAAGCAGGAGCGAAAAGCAGTAACACATTCACCTTTAGAAATGCTGCCCCTCCAAGGCAGTTTCAATTTGGGGTCAGGTATTTATTTTAATAATTAATGATGTTTAGAAATATATTTTTTGTATTGATAATCATCCTTTCCGGGTGTGATTCAGAAAAACAACATAGTACAGATAGTAAAGAGATTTCTGATGAATGGAATGAAGTGCTCAACGAAGCCAGGGGTAAGAAAGTAACCTGGATGATGTGGCAGGGTGATCCCTACATTAATGAGTATGTTTCTTCTTATGTGGTCCCAAATGTGAAAGAAAAGTTTGGGATCGATCTGGAAATTGTCTCAGGACAGGGGAATCAGATTGTTAGTACGTTAATTGCGGAGTTGGAGGCGGGAAACTCAGCTAGTGAACTGGATATGTTGTGGATCAACGGTGAAACTTTCTATCAATTACGTCAAATCGACGCCCTTCACGGTCCATTTCTTAATAAACTGCCCAATACAGATTTGATAGACTTTTCCAATAAATTTATTAACAAAGATTTTCAACAGCCAATCGATGGTTTTGAGTGTCCCTGGGGAAATGTACAACTAGCTTTGATTTATAATAAAAGTAAAGTTGATGAACCACCGAAATCTCTTACAGAGTTAAAAGTGTGGATGAAAAATAACCCTGGACAATTTACTCTGAGTAACGACTTTACCGGGATAACATTATTAAAATCATGGATGATCGGATTATCTGGAAATCCTCAGCTCTTTACCGGTGAATTTTCAGAGAAGGTTTATGCCAAATACAGTGAGGAGTTATGGGATTATATCAGGGAAATTAAACCCTATATGTGGCGTGGAGGAAACACATTCCCGGCTAATATTGCTCAAATGCATCAATTGTTTTCCAATGGAGAATTAGCATTTACAATGAGCAATAATGATGGAGAGGTCGATAATAAAATATTACAGGGACTGTTTCCAGAATCTTCACGATCATTCGTGTTTAACGAAGGGACAATTAGAAATTCTCATTACCTGGGAATCGTAGAAGGGTCAGACAATAAGGAGGCTGCAGCTTTAGTGATTAATTTTCTGATCAGTCCGGAGGCTCAATTGCACAAAATGAAGCCTTCTGTTTGGGGGGATGGTACTGTATTGGCAATGAATAAACTACCGGATAGTGTCAGAGTAGCTTTTAATTCTATTGAAGAAAGGAAATATGCTCCAGATAGAGAGGAGATTTATCAGCATGCATTAGAAGAGCCCGCTCCTGAGTATATGATCAGGCTTTTTGAGGATTTCAGAGAAAAAATAATCGAGGAATAATATTAATTAATTGAAGAAAAGCATTCTCATAGCGCTATTTCTGATTATTTCCGGCATACCGGTGGTGGCTGGATTGGTATACGCTTTTCTTTATAGTCTGGGTATCATAGGTGTCCTCAGTAAGGGAATGACATTTCAATATTGGAATGAGATATTGTCTTCAGGTTTTATTATGTCATTATTATATAGTTTATTCATTGGGATCATAACTATAATCATTTCCTTTTTCTTAGCCTATTTTATCTATCCGCTTTTTAAAGATCGGTTTGGTAGAGGGCAGTTAATTTTGTTTGTTCCGCTGAGTATCCCGCCGATGGTCTGGGCATTTTTCCATTACCTGATTTTTACTGGGGGTGGCTTTATTTCGAGGCTATCCTACCAATTAGGACTTATTAATGTTCCCGGAGATTTCCCTGTATTAGTAAATGATAATTTAGGTTCTATCGTTATTCTAACTCATGTAGTAATGGCTTTTCCTTTTTTCGTTCTTTATTTCATCAGGGTTCATAATTCGGAGAAGATCGATAGCTTGATTACTCTGGCAAAGAACTTCGGAGCATCTAATTTAGAGGCTGGTTTGAAAGTCAGATTTCCAATTCTATTTATAAAAAGCAAAGTCTTATTGATTTTGTACCTGGTATTTGTAGCCGGATCCTATGAAGTTCCTTTGTTACTGGGCAGCCAGTCGCCAAGAATGATTACCGTATTTATCCTTGATAAAATGCAGCGCTTTGATTTATCTGATAAACCGGTCGCTTATGGATCCGCATTTTTGTATGCTCTAATTGTCTTGATTATCGTTTTGTTTTCGCTTAAGAAATCAGTTAAAGCAGATGATGGCAGAATTTAAAAATATTTATAAAGTATTTATTTACACAGTTATCATATTTCCGATAATCTGGATATTTGTATTTTCTTTTTTTACAAACTGGACTTTTCCTTCCATATTGGGCACGGGTGATTTCAATATTAATATCTGGAAAAGACTATTAGACTCAGAAAGCCTTTTGTTGAGTGGATTGCTTTTATCTTTAATCATCTCCCTGATAACCGCTTTATTGTCTGTTTCTATTGGTTTTGTGACCTCTGAAGTGATTTACACGTCAAGATATAAAAACTCCCTACTACTAGCTGCATATTTGCCATATGTATTATCACCGGTTGTTTTAGCGTTAATGCTCCAGGTATTCTTTGTTAAAGCGGGATTGTCAGGTAGCTTGATCGGTGTAGTTATAGCTTTGTTTATGATCGTTTATCCATATTCAGTATTGTTTTTTGTGGGATACTGGAACGATGATCTTGTTAATATGAAGCAATTGGCAAGAACACTTGGTGGAAGTAAAATGTCTGCATGGTTTAAAGTTATTGTTCCGGTGAGTAAGCCAGTCATCAGTCTTTGTTTTTTTCAGTGTTTCATAATAGCCTGGTTTGAATTTGGACTGACTAATTTACTGGGAGTGGGAAAGGTAAAGACATTACCTGTGCAGATCTATATGTACATTCAGGAGGCAAATCCGTACTATGCTGCTGTTGCTTCTTGTCTGATGATCGCACCACCTATTTTACTTTTACTTTTAAACAGGCAGTGGATGTCGGAAAGTATAAAATTTTCACCATTGAAATAATGTTACAGGTAACTAATATATCAAAGAAATACTCAGAAGTGGAGGTATTAAAAAATATCTCTTTTGATCTGCAATTAAATAAAACTTTAAGCGTCCTTGGGAAATCAGGAGGAGGGAAGACTACATTGTTGAAAATTATCGCTGGTCTTTCGAGGCAGGATAGTGGTGAAATCGTGTTTGATAATATTAATATAAGTAATCAGGAGCCTGAACTGCGGAAAGTAGTTTATTTATACCAGGAGCCATTACTTTTTCCTCATTTGACCGTAAGAGGGAATCTGGAGTTTCCTTTAAGGTTAAATAAAACAATATCTAAAGAAGAAGTCAGGAGGAAAGCTGAGGAAATGGCTGAAGAGCTTGGGATTGCAGATCAGTTGGATAAGCACACCGGTCAACTTTCGGGAGGCCAGAAACAACGAGTGAATTTTGGTCGTGCATTGCTGGCAAGTCCCCGGTTGCTATTGCTTGATGAGCCATTTGGAAATCTTGATGCCCAAACAAGGTCAGAGATGCAGACGTTTTATAAAAAGATAGCTGTTGAGCATCAGATTACTTCGATTTTCGTTACCCATGATTTAAAAGAAGCTCTTTTGATGGGTGATCGTTATGGTCTATTAAAAAAAGGAGCGTTAAAGGAGTATTCTTCGGTATCAGAGATGCAAGAAGATTCGGTAACGGGGTTACAGAATGAAATTAATTTTTGGAAGGAACTTGAATCAAAATGAGAGATTTTAATCATATAGAGTCTTTATACTGGGTTTTTACTCAATTGTGTAATGATAAATGTGATCATTGTTATAATAATAGTGGTCCACATGGTACCAGGATTTCTGAAGAAGAATGCCTGCAGGTGATAGATAATATGCCTGAGAAGATAGATCGGTTAATTCTTTCAGGAGGGGAACCACTTGCAGAGAAAAAGAAATTGTATTTGATTCTCGATAAGATCAAAGAAAAATATGGCGATGATACCCAGGTAATGCTCCAAACAAATGGAGACCTGTTAACCAAAGAAATACTTCAGACCTTAATCGAGAAAGGAATAACGCGCTTTGACATAGCCAGTATAGATCGATATCATAAACACCAGGGGAATCGGTTGATGGAGCTTTCTGAAATCTTTGAAAGTTGCGGAGTAAGTGGAGACGATAAAGACCCATTAATAGACAAGGAAAATTATCTGAAAAAGGAACAAGTTACCTGGGGATATTGGGGTGCTAATGAAGATATGTGGCTCGGTGGAAACTGGGCGAGAGGCAGAGCCTTACAAAAGAACATCTGGAAAAAAGATCCTGAGCATAACTTTTGTGGAGTGTTGAGTGGGGGAATTGGCTTTTTAAATGGTGGAGATGATATCCCTCAGGAAATCAGCATTCAACTGTGGGCGATAAATCCATGTTGTCCCGGTACAGTAGATGCTATGGGTGATGCCAGGAAAGAAAAAGTTAGTAATGTTTTAAAAAGAGTTGCTGGTCATCCGGTGTTCGAAATGATAGATAAAGGAGATCCCTTCAAAATGGGAGAGTCAATTGGAATTACTGAAGAGCATGCGAGAAAAAGGTGTGGTGAATTAAAAAACGTTTGTCTGTGGTGTGACGAGTTTTTTAAGCAGCATTTTGATATGAAAAAGATGGGTAAAAAATAGATTTGGTCGGCTGAATTTATTTTTAATATTCGCCCCTGATCAAAAATTCAATTTTTGAATATTTATTTCGTCCGTCAGTGATCATTGCCAGGCATTGTCTCAAACGACTTTTGTTTTTTAAACTCTTTGTCATTGCCACAGGGAAGACAATATAATGCCATGCTTTAATTTCAGCGGGTTCATAAGTAAACTCAGGAATATTGTTAGCAATTTCTATTATCTCTTCATCCTTGACGTGTTCTAGGATTGATTCCTTAAGATTTTTCGAATACCTGGAGTAAGCATTAATAGCTTCGGGAAGTGCTCTGCTTTTTAAAACCTGGTTAGCCTGAAATTGGATAGTATCTAGCTTTCCGATGAAAGTCTCAATAGTAATAGCTGGTCGCATAATCAAAATATTTAATATCTGTAATGATATCAAATTGAAAGATGTTTTGCTAGTTGGCCTTTGATCAAAACTTACATCTACTCAAAAAAAGCCTTTATATAAATAAGATAGTCAATTCACCTGTTATTTAGTTTTTTAACTAAGATGAAAAACGATTTGATAGTATATATTCAATTATATTATTTAAACAACTTCAAAATGACTTTTTTGATTACTCATTATTGCTTGTATTCTTGTTGAAATTGGTAATCTATTTAATGATTGGTAAGTATACTTTATATTTACTCTTCCATAAAATTGAATGGGTGATCATCCTAATAAGGTTATCTATAAGCACTTAAATATCGATAGCTACCATATTATTTAAACAATCAATAAAACACATAACTGAATTTATTTTTTTTGAATTAAACCTTTTATCTCAAACTATATCAAAGGAAAAAACAATTATAAACGTACCATGAATAGATTTTTTATTTTACTCGCATTTTTTCAAGTTTATATTTCAACAAGTATGAATGCTCAAGTTGTTGTAAATACTAAAGAAGCTGTTGATAACCATAAGGGCATTAAGGTTAGTCGTGCTCAACTTCAACGTGATATTTCAGAATTAAATGATTTTAACCTTAGGATAAAAAAATTAAAGGGATCAATAGCAGCCAGCAATTTGGTTCTGGCAAAGGGTATCAAAAATAATTTAATTGATGACATGCGTCGTGAGATTGAACAGAGCGAGCATAAAATATTTCAAGATAAAAAAGAACTTACTCAAAGTAGGTCTGAATTAAATTCATCTCGAAGAGAGGTTAATCGATCTGCCCGTGACATTACCAATGGGGATGGATATATTGGTGAAGGAAGAGATTATAGAGATGATAAGAGAGACAAGAGAAATGACAAGCGGGATAAACGCGGTGATCGCTCTGATCTTGAAATCCAAAAAGCCAGAACTGCTCGTCAAAAGAGTATATTAGAGGAAATTGAAAATATAGATTTCAACGCTGTTAATTTCCTGAAGGAGAAGTCAAAAAGACTAGTTCGTTTAATTGAAGAGTTTTCTCAAACCATGGAAGCGGATATTGCAGCCACAAAGAAAGAACTGGCAGAGGATAAGGTTGAGTCTGTAGAAGATGGAAGAGAACGCCGTGAAGATCGTAGAGAGCGCAGGGAATATAAAAGAAATTCATAATATGAATGACCTGAATAATAAATAGGTCATTCTTAAGGATTTAACTATTCAGCAGGAAAGACATATACTACATCTCTGTAGATTTTCCATCCTCTATATATTTTCTTCCATAGAGTCAGGTATTGTGCTTTTGTGTATACCTTTCCTTGTTTACTGGACATTTCAACAGTTCCTGGCTCAACAGCAAAATTACAAGATATGATTACTTCATCAGTACTTGGTTTAATACCAAGACCATTAGCAAGCATTTTCTCATGGACTTTTACAACACCGAAATGCGAAGTTACTGGTTCCATATCAGGTAACTTGAAAAAAAATCTATAGTAAATTAGTTTACCAGAGCTGCAGCATTCCCATTTTGTATGGATTGTTCCATTTATTTAGAGATTTGAGAAAATTTGCTTTTTCCCCTAGCTTATTCATAGTAAAGATACGATTTTATTGAGCTGAGATGCTAATAAATGATTGAAGGGAAATCAAATAAAATTCCTTGATGCTAAGCGTATTACCATTACAGAGA
Source organism: Mangrovivirga cuniculi (assembly GCF_005166025.1). Taxonomy (NCBI): domain Bacteria; kingdom Pseudomonadati; phylum Bacteroidota; class Cytophagia; order Cytophagales; family Mangrovivirgaceae; genus Mangrovivirga; species Mangrovivirga cuniculi. Next base: position 3,981,666 of record NZ_CP028923.1, on the reverse strand, counting down.
TTCAAATAGTAGCCAAAGAATAACTTATTGCGTTAACAATTTTATATTATCAATAATAATTCGAACACTGTGTGTCAGATCATCATAATTACTATTATTAATAATATCACTTGTAATCAATTTTGAACCCATACCTACACAGTGTGCTCCTGCTGAAAACCAATCTTTTAAATCAGATTCATTGGGGTTGACTCCGCCGGTTGGCATTATATTAGTCCATGGACAAGGGCCTTTTACGGCTTTAATAAATTCCGGACCACCAACTTGTCGAGCCGGGAATATTTTAATCAGGTCAGCACCCATTTCTTCAGCATTGTTGATTTCCGTAAGAGACCCACACCCAGGGACCCAGGCAATTTTTTGTCTGTTACATATTTTAGCAATTTCAGGATTAAAAATTGGAGAAACGATAAAGTTTGCACCAGCTGAAAGATACAATGCAGCAGTTGGAGCATCAATAATGGATCCGATGCCCAAAATTAAATCTGGAAGGTTTTTACTAATATACTGGTTTAACTCATCATATATTCGAAATGCGCCTTCACCACGATTTGTGAATTCGAAGACTCTGATGCCTCCTTTATAGCATGCGTCAATTACCTTTTTACATATATTAATATCATGATGATGAAATACCGGTACTATGCCAGTGACTTTCATTTGTTCGATAACTTCAATTCTATTGTATCTTGCCATAGTGATTGACTACCTGATTAATTTACCTGTGTTTCCTTTAATAAGATTATTAACTTCTTCGACATTTGTGATATTTACATCGCCTTCAATGGTATGCTTTAAGACGGAGGCGGCAACTGCAAATTCAATTGCTTCCTGATTATTTTTTAGTATTAAATTTCCATATATATAACCCGAAACAAATGCGTCTCCGCCGCCAATTCGATCGACAATTGGGTTGATTTCATATTGTTTTGATTTAATGATGTTTTTACCATCAAATAATTGACCTATTAGTAGATTATGGTTTGAACTAATTGTTGTTCGTTTGGTATTTATGATTTTTTTCACTTTAGGAAATTGTTTCATTATTTTCGAGTAGACCAAAATTTCTTCTTTTTCATTGTCAGGGTTATCGGTCGTTATACCCATTATATTTTCTGCATCCCATGGACTGGCAATTAGTAAATCACATTTAGATATTAAGTCTGGCATAACTTCTTGAGGTGTTTTACCGTATCGCCAGAGGTTTTTCCTATAATTCAAATCTCCGGAAACTGTTATGCCCTTTTGATGAGCAGCGTCAATTGCTTCTTTACAACATACGGCGGCTCCTTTTGAAATTGCAGGAGAAATACCGGTCCAGTGAAACCAGGTTGCACCATCCAGAATACTATCCCAATCAATCGTTCCTGGTTGGATTTCATCGAAGGCTGAATTTTTACGATCATAAATTATTTTACTTGGTCTGACGCTACCTCCTGTTTCAAGAAAATATAGTCCTATTCTTTCACCTCCGTATTGGATTCCACTAACATCTACTTTATTCGACCTGAGAAAATTTGTCGCAGCATGACCGATAGCGTTATCAGGAAACCTTGTAATGTGCATACTTTCCAATCCGAAATGTGATAAGGATACTGATACATTTGCTTCTCCACCACCAAAAGTTGCATCGAAACTATTACTTTGTTCAAACCTGGTATTTCCGGGAGTGCCCAGACGCATCATAATTTCTCCAAAGGTGACAATTTTATTCATACGTAATGAAAACAATTTTTAAACTATAAGATGATTATTGGTGATACTTTAACTGCTAGCTTAAAGTCAATACATTAAAGACTGCTTAAGGTTTTGTACAACCTTAATTTCACCTGAGTTGATTAATTTATTTGCACTGTGATGGTTGTTTTTAGAACCCCACAATAATGCAACTAATTCAACAGGGTTAGACTCAAAACTATTGCCTCTCAACATTACGTTGATAATCCCATGGGTGTTGATTAATATTTTATTGGGTTGTTCACCACCACAATTTTTAAAGATTGAATTCTCTATTGTTAGGTTTCCACCGATAGTAGACTCATCATATCCGCCACGGTAGTAATTGATAACATCTTTTTAACATTTATAAATTCGGAGGCTATAATTGTAACAAATTCAGCGTTATAATCTCCGGTATTATCTTTTTCAGCAGATAGCTCAATGCCATTTTTACAATCAATGATAATGGTTTCTGTGAAATTAATACTGTCTGCAAATGAATTTTTATACCCTTTTAATACATATTTGAAATTCGAAATCTTACTTTCATTAACAGATAGGTTATAATGCCCTGACATTGCTTTCTCTTTTGGAGAAAAAGCTAATAATTCTTTATTCCCGACTAAATGAATATTCTTTAATTTTAGATTTCCATAGGGTAACAATTCGAATAATGGTGTATTAGGTGTTCCATTATACTTGATAGTTACATGTTTTAAATTTCCTACGGGTTTTAAGGTGACTTGTTTATTGATTTTCAAGGGGTTGAGAATCACATAAATAGAATCTGTAAGCTCAATTACATCTCCGTTTTTAGCTTTTTGAAGAGTCTTTAATAATTTACTTTGGGAAGCCTGAAATGTTTGATGTTCAATATTTTCATTGATACTAAACCATGATGGACCATACAGTGAATCTGAAAGAAGACTTTTTGGTTTTGCTGATGGTGCTATTGCACCTAAGTATGTGGTTTTATTTCTGGGATTTCCAAATAAGTCCTTTTCTATAGAGTTAAAATCAAAACCCTGGTAAGGCTTGAATTCATTTTTGGTTTGAATATTATAAACCTCATTTTCTAACTGGGTCTTGATTATTTTTTCTTCATTAAATCCCTTAATATTCAAAGTATCATCTGATAACTTATTGATGAAATTTTTAAAGAATGAAACACCATCAATTTGATCATAAGCGATAACAGGGGATGTCCCGTTTTCATTATAAACCAAGTTATTTGCGACGACAGTTCTTATAGGTCTTGCCGAGCGGATTTCTGAAGCTGGCAAAACCTCTTTTTGATCGAGATTGACTCCGACACCAAATTGCATTGGGTTTTCACATTCTACCCAGGAATTGTACGCTACTGTAAGATCTGTTACCTGATTGTATCGGTTTAAGGGAGATTTCGGAATTCCATTCATAACAGATAATGGGGCCCGAAAATCATTACCCTTCAACTGGTAAAAATAATTGTTTGTAACCCAATGCCCAGTATTTACAATACGAATACCTCCATAAACATTTGAAATAGTATCTCCAATGAACATATTTCCATCGATTCGGCAGTAGTTTCCATGACGCATTACCAGAGAACCTTCACACTTGTTGAAAATATTATTTCTAAACTCATTAAAATTCGCCTTATTGGAGATTACCTCTACTTCGCCATTGCATCGTTCAAAAAGATTATTTGATACACTTGTATATGATGGAGACATAGAAGTGCTACTGCTCCCGATCTGGATTGTTTCACCATGAGGTCCACCCTTTCTGGGCCTAGGGCCAAAATGATTATTGTCAATTTTATGGTGATTTAATATGTTTTGATTACCAGCTAATCTAATTCTAATGGTTGGACCATCGTTTGTTTTTCCCGATAGATAACAATGATCAAGTCTGTTGTTTCTACCACTAAATTCAACCCAATGATCAGAGAGGTTACGTTGTAATTGATTATAATTTAGAATCACGCAATTAGTAACTCTACAATTATTTGCTACCTGGTCTTTATCAATTTTGAAATCGATAACTGAGTTAACTGGAGTATATCCATTCCGGTATATTAAGTCCCTAACAATGATATATTCACCGCCAAGCTTCAGGAATGATTTTCCTTCGATAAAAACTTCTCCAGGGACCTCTCCTTTAACTATTATGGGATTATCAGAAGTTCCGAATCCTTTAATATTCAACTCCAGATCCTTCCAGGTCCCTTTTGCTAAAACGATGACATCACCAGGTTTGAGAACATTTATAACCTCAGCCAACTCAGCTTGATTAGTAACTATTTGTTCATTTTTCTCAGGAATATTTTCACATGAGAAAATGAATGTCAAAAAAATCAGGTAACAAATAATTGATCTATTCATAATTAAGAAAATGCCAGTCCTCCGTTGATATCAAGGTTTGCGCCAGTAACAAATGATGTTTCGTAAGATGCCAGGCAAGCAACAAGATTAGCTACTTCTTCAGCTTCTCCTTCTCTTCTTAGTGGAGTGCCATTAGCTACTTTTTCTCTTACCGCATCTTTAGTAAATACATCGTGGAAAGTTGTTGCAATCATTCCTGGACATAATGCATTGACCCTTATGTTTCTTGGCCCTAATTCTTTAGCCAATGATCTTGTGAAAGTCATTACTGCACCTTTGGCAGTAGCATAAGCTGAAGCTCCTGGGCCTCCACCATCTCTCGCTGCTTGTGATGAGAAGTTAACAATTGAACTTCCTTTTGGCATAAAAGGTACCACAGCCTGTGTCACTAGAAAGACTGAATTCAAATTCAATTGAATGACGGTGTTAAAGAAGTTCTCATCCATTTCATCTAAAGTTTTTCTGGATACCAAACCACCGGCTACATTAACAAGGATGTCGATATCATGTCCATAAGTGTCCTGAGCATGTTGTACAACTACATCCACATCGGCTTTTTTAGTCATATCGCCCTGTACAATGGTTGCTACACCTCCATCTTTTAAGATTTCGCTAAGTGTTTCTTCAGCCTGGTCTTCATTGTTAAAGTAGTTTATCACTACTTTAGCGCCCTCAGCTGCTAATTTCTTTGAGACTGCTTTTCCAATATCACGTGCGCCTCCTGTTACGATTGCTACTTTGTTTTCTAACATCATTTTTCTATTATTTTAATTTCTAAAGTTTGTTTTGATTTAATCCAATGGTTTAATCTTTGGTGCCAGTATATAAATGGATATTACACCCAAAGGCACAAATACGGCTATCATAATAAAAATTGGTATGTATGATATTTTTGATATTACCGGTACTAAAAAATTCATGATTATAACTGAAAAGACACCAATAGTGCCACCTAAGCCGGCTAAAGATCCTACTGATTTACCGCTAAACAGGTCACTTGGGATTGTTTGTATATTGCTGATTACAAATTGGAAACCGAATAAAACTGCAGCCACAATTAATACAAATTTCAATGGAGTATCTGCAAACAGAATAGTAGTAATCAATCCAAAAAACATGATTGCGCCACCAATTAAAATTGTACGTTTTCTGGCAGCATCAACAGTAGCTCCTTTTTGCATCAATTTTCCTGCAAAATATCCTCCGGATAATGAACCTAAAGCGGCTCCTACATAGGGTACCCATGCAAAAAAACCAATTTCCTTTACATTAAAACCATAAGTTTCTGCGAGGTATATTGGCATCCAGCCAACAAATAGCCACCAGATTGGCTCAATAAAGAATCGAGAAATAAGAACCGACCATGACTCCTTATAGGAAAGTATCTTTCTAATTGATAACCCCTTTTTATTATCCTCTTCAGTTTCAGATTGTCTTCCACTTAAAATGTATGCTTTTTCTTCTTCGGTAATCCATGGATGCTTTTTTGGTACTTTTTTATTAATAATCAACCAAGGTATGATCCATATCAAGCCTATAGCTCCTACTACAACAAACGTTATTTCCCAACCAAATGCAGCCCATAATAATGCAATCAAGGGAGGAGCAATTACAGACCCCAGAGCAGCACCAGTATTAAAAATACCCTGGGCTATAGCCCTTTCTTTAACCGGAAACCATTCTGCATTACTTTTTACAGCACCGGGCCAATTGCCAGCTTCACCAATTCCCAATAAAACTCTGAAAAAAGAAAAGCTAACAATACCCCGAGCAAGCGAATGGAGAATAGTGGCTATTCCCCAAACACCTATTGAAAAAACAAAACCCAACCTTGTTCCAATAGCATCAAATATTTTACCTGATACGGTTTGTCCTATAGCATAAGCAATCATGAAAATATTGAGGATCAATGCATATTGATTTTTACCCATGTCGAGATCCTTAGAAATACTCGGCCACATAATACTCAATGCCGTTCGGTCTATATAGTTTATTATAGTAGCCAGACAAATTAACCCTATAATCCACCATCGTAATCCTTTAATTTTCATATCTAATTAGTGAAAAAGTCCTCCCTTATCGGGCTAAATACATCGATTAGTTCTCCTTCTTCAAGGCAAACAGCCCCATGCATTGCATTCGGAGGGATGTAGAACCCATCACCTTCGGATAGTATTTTTTTTTCGTTTTCTACCTGTAATTCGAATTTCCCACTAACTACATAGGTAGCCTGACTATGATGATGTTTATGCAGACTGCCCACTCCACCTTTTTCAAATATTACCCTGGCCATTAAAATTTTATCATCATAACCTAAAATCTGCCTTTTAACTCCGGGAGCCATTTCCTCCCATTCAATCTCTTTCCCAAATAAAAATTCTTTGCTATTTTTCATCTTCTTCTATTTACTTTGAAAATTTCTTTACCAACACCGGACCTTGCCAACTTATTTTTTCGTTCCGGTAATCTATTTTATGTGTTATGCTTTTATTGTTATCCTTTAGTGAAATTGCAATAAGCCATCGGCTATTATCTATTAGTTGAATTGTAGTTGCGATGTAATCTTGTGTGTTTTGTATGATGGTAATGTTATCTACCTTACCATAAGCATTAACAGGTCGTTCGTTTACCGGTGAATAATTGCCATGACTTTCAAGGGTATTTACAAATGATGTGTTTTTACTATTATTTCTTCTAATCATAAATCCCGGATCTCTTCTTAGATTAAATAGCGAGTCATGCGCACCGATTTGAGTGAGAAGTAATTCATCATCTGGATCAGAATAAGAAGTAAGTGTGTATATCTTGTTACTTTTAATCCAGCTTAATTGTGCTGAATTATTTTCGGGAGATTTTCCTTTTGCTTCTACTCTTAGATGCTGAAATCCATAATCATCACCTAATATTTGTGATTTTTGATCTGACAATTGAAAATTTACTTCTAGTAACTGACCTAGATAGTAGAATGGTAAGTCTACTTTATGAGCTGTATCTGACTGTACGTTAAATAGGTCTATTAAAAGTGGTTTTGAAAAAACTGAATCATTTAATAAAATCATTGTTCGATGTAACCTGGTGCCGGGATAGCTGTTTTCGTCAACAGCACTCATGACCTGAACTTTCTGATTATCGGAACTAAAGAAAAAAGAATCCGGTGAAAATAAATCGGCTGTTTTTACAGAAGCCTTAAACTGGCTTTTTTCATCTATTGTGACGGTATTGTGTGCAATTGTTTGTTTTGCCCACGATTTGTTTTCATTTAGGTATCCACCGCCATCTTTTTGTTTAATATTTACCCATCTAGCGGCTCCATAATCCTGAATAACTTCTTCCCGGCCTACATAGTAACAGAAAGATAACTTATCAAAGTGGCCATGTCCCATTCCATGCTTGCCATATTTCATTAATAAAGAAGTTTCTTCTTCATTATTATAGCTTCTAAGAATCCCGATTGCACCGCTATTACCATTAGGGCCATCCGTCAACATAATGCTAGGCTTGATATAAGGTTCATATTTGTTATTATCGATATCTCTGGCTACTGTGAATCCATTTATATCTAATGTGACTGTATTTTGTTCCTTAGCTATCGATAACAGGGAAGGGTCTTTACTTTGATAATACGCCATATCCACAGCAGCAACCACAGAATGGGCATGGAAAGACATCCCTTTTTGCGCATCGTTTATTGGGAAAAACTCTCCACTACCATTAGTAAGGTTTATAAGCGCATAAACAGCCTTTAATAGTACTCCATCTCTATATTCAAATATTTTTAAATCTGATGTATTAGATAAAGCTTGAGCAAAAATCAAGAACGGATACATAGCATATCGCTGATAATAAGGGCCTTCAGTATAATATCCGTCAGGAGAAAAGGCTTCATCTATTTGAGCAAGAAACCCAGCCCTTTGATTTTCTGAATATATTGTTCCACCATCATTATCCTCGCTTATTTTATTTGATTTTAAGTTTTTTAATCCATAGAGAGCTCTTTCAATTAGATCCTCATCTTCCATTACTAATCCGATCATGCCTACGGCAGCATTTCCCCACGTACTATGATTGTGTATTCGGTTAAAGAATTGCGGGTTTTCGATTGATAGAAAATCAGCCATAGGTCGAAACAACTCTTTATTTAGAAATGCCCTATCTTCTCTTGAGAGCCATTCATAGATACAATCATAGGCCTGACTTGTGTAAACCAGCCAGTTTGCATCGTTTAAACACTGCCAGAATAATTTACCTCTGGCATATGATCTTTTAGCCGGATGTAAAGACAATTTTGGGTACAACTCACTATACTTATAAAGCGTGTTTTTAATAAATTCAGCATACTTTATGTCTCCAGTTATCTGAAACAGAAGCCCTGCTTTTTGAAGTACAAAGAAATTTGATTTATGACGTTCGTGAGTATATCCCCAGCGAGGTCAACGGGTACAGGAACATCGACACCATTAGTCACTTCAAATTCAATTTCATCAATGGTTTTGTTTAATATAGAATCAAACATTGGTGCATTATCCAACCCTTTTCTAATCTCAGTCACACCATCTGTGGTTAAATAAATAGATGGGTGATTTTGAGCTGAAAGATCACAAAGTCCAATTACAAAAAATATTGCTATAATAAATTTAGATACCATGAAGAGCTTGCTTTTAAAAATTAGTGTGATACTTCGAGAGAATAATATTTCACCTTGGCATAAGCACCTTCTTCAATGGATGCAAGGTAGTTTCCGGCCTTAAAATAATTTTCAAACACACCCCATTTTTCCATATGAATACCTTCATAAATAAGTGTCTGACTATCATTCAATGTGACTTCCATTCTTCCTTCTGATGCGACAATTTCAAGGGTGAATTTTTCATCACCGACCACTTCATCAAAGTAGACACCTTCGTCATCCCCCAGGCTGAGGTATGAAGTAATTCCTCATATGTTGCTTCGGTATTTTTCAGGACTTTAGACTTGACCCTGATTTTGTCATTTGCCCAATAAATTTTTAAAATAGGCGGGGCATTATTGTCATCTTCTCCAATTAAATCTCTTTGTTCATTAGTAAGACGACCATGTATCTGCATAATAATTGTCCGGTCTTTTTTGCCATCTGAATTAGTTGAAATTTCAGGTACGGATAGAGTACCTCTCATTCTTCCACCTTGTTTAAATGTCCAGTTGACCGAATTGCTTCCTGGCTCCATCTGTTCTCTAAGTTCTGTTCGAGAATATGAGGTGTTAGTAGTCGTTGCTCCCGGATATGTATAAAAAACTAGTGATCCATCAGTGGAGTCATTGTACATGAAAGGCTTTAAAGTTTCATTGGTTGCATAGTCTAGAATTTCGGGAGGTTTTACCTCAGTAGGCCTTCCAATGGGTAAGGTAACTTTCCAGTTACTCAAATCAATGTCAGGGAGCTTATAATTGGTTGAAGGTTTTTCGATGACAACAGGTGTAGGTGTTTCCTGCGAAGTTTGGCAGGAAACACAGCTAGCACATGTTATTAATAAAATAGCAATTAAATATCTCATATTATTCTAATAAGCTTATTGAAAATGAATCTAGTCTAGCTTCTACATCTTGATTTGTAACCAATAATGCTATTTTATTATTAGCACCAGAATTAAATGGAAGATCTACTCTTGTGTATGTATCGGCATCAGTTTGATCAGTTCCTTCAAAGGAAGCTAAAGTGGCTTCAGGCACTTCTGAAAGGTCAGTAATACCATTAGCTAAAACTGAAACGGTTATCGAGCCTGGAGCATCCGTTTTAAGAGTATAATAATAAGTTAAGATATAGTCTGTATTTGGAGTTACAGCCATTTCCTGATAAGCGATGCGATCACCAGCTGAGGGATATTTTGATGCTTGAGATCCTTCATGAACCGGGCTGCTTGTGATTTGAATCACCCCTCCAAAGTCATTTCTCCAGGAATCTCTACCGTCTCCTGTGCCATCTGGTAATGTTCCATCTTCAAAACCAGCTTCCAGAATTACTGGTATAATAGCTGGAGGGGCTTCAGGTTCTATAACCTCAATATCCATACTATAAGTATCAGAAACACCAAGCTTATCAGAAACTGTCAAAGTAACTGTGTAGGTGCCTTCAGCTGGAAAAGTGTTGATTCCATCTTTGTCAGTTGAAGTATTACCATCACCAAAATCCCATTGATAATCGGTAGCACTAATTGACTCATTTGAAAAATAATAGAGCAAAAAATCAACTTCATTTTGGGCAGCACTGAAATTAGCTTTCGGTGGTGTCTTGTCAGGAATAGACCCTTCTTCAGGAAGTTCGAACGTCAGGTCACATGAAGATAAGAGTACAATAATAACCGCTGTTGAAATTCTAAGTATATTCCAAGTTTGAATTTTATATATTGGTTTCATTTTGATTCGGTTTTTAGTGATTGTTAGTATCCTGGATTCTGTTCTAATTGTCCATTGCTTAACCCAATTTCCGCTTGTGGAATTGGAAGAAGAAGATCTGTGGAATTAAAAGTGTAGCCATTGGCATCCGCAAAATCCGATAACACTTGTTGGGCAGCATTGAATCGAATCAGATCAAACCATCTGTGATTTTCAAAGGCAAGTTCAACTCTACGTTCATTTAGCAAGTCTTCTTTTGTTATTAAGCCTACAGGATCTGTAAGACCGGCACGGTTTCTGATTAATTGAAAAGAATTAAGACCGGCAGAAGAATTCGTGTCAGAATTACCTGCCATTATTGCTTCCACATGCATCAAAAGAACATCAGCATATCTTATTATTATCCAATCGTTTCCTGCTAATGTCGGATCACTGGAAGTAGGTTCTATACCCAGGCTCTCATCTCCGTTTGGAAGATATTTAACTACCTGATATTGAGTTGGTTGTCTTTGATCCTGTCGATATGAATAAATTGTTCTTTCACCACCCATGTTATCAAGGGCATCTTTCATATCATAGGTTAAATAATTAACGCCGCTAGTTCGCCCAACAGCATTTAGCCATTCAGAAGAGAAGTTTTGACTGTCATTCGTGTTGTCGGGAACATAGCCTATGGCGAAGATTACTTCACTATTAGATTCGTTATAATAAATGTCTTTGAAATTAGGCTCCAGTGAATATTGAGAACTATTGATTATTGCCTCGCATAGTTGTTGTGCCTCAACATAATTTGTACCGAGTGTTAAGTATACCTTAGCCAGTAAGGCTTGTGCAGCTGCTTGAGAAGCCCTATTCTTATAAGTGTTATCCAGATTATTTGCAGCAAACTGAAGATCAGAAATTATCAATTCATATACTTCATTTGTTGCAACTCTGGTAAATGCTATATCAGTTTCTAATGGTCCTATAACCCTGTCAACTAAGGGTACATCTCCGAACAATCTTACCAGATTAAAATATGAATAGGCTCTTACAAAACGTGCTTCACCCTCAAATCGATTTGCTGATTCCTCAGATTCTGCAGCATCTAGATTTTCCAAAACCGTGTTGGCTCGATATATTACGTTATAAAAGCTTCGGTAATAATCAAGAACTATCCCATTAGTCGATTCGATATTGAATTGCTCAAACTGGGCAGGTTCACCCTCACTTGATTTGGTTCTTGTATTATCACTTCTCATCTCTGTGATATAAAACTCGGTTTGTATACCGTGATTATCATTAGTAGAAGTGCTATTTATGCCCTGAATGCCGTCATACATAGCTAATACCCCAGTTTCTAATTCTTTATCATTATTGAAGTATCCGGCGCTTGTTACAGCGGCAGTAGGTATTGGTTCGAGATAATCATCCCCACATGCCATTAATAGCATGCATATTGACAAGTATATATATATATAATTTTTCATGATATTTATTCTTAAAATTCAAGGTTTAAACCTAGAGAAATTGTTCTGAATATCGGAGAACCAGCTCGTTGGTATCCATATGTTGTTGAACTGGTGGTGTAAATGGACTCAGGATTAAAGCCGGTGTAGTCATTTGCTGTAAAGTAAAGGAGGTTTTGACCTGCAGCATATATTCTCAATGAAGTCAACCCCATTTTAGAAAGTGTGGAGCTTGAGAAGTTATATCCTATGTTTAGGTTTCTTAATGCTACATAAGAAGCATCCTGAACAATGTCATTTGTGAAGATTTTTTGTTTGATAAATCCCTGATCAGGTGTAATAGCCGGATCAAAATCTTGTGAACTGTTAAAGTGATTAAACAGGTATTGATCGCCCATGTTTCTGATTTCGGCACCATGGCTACCCTGGAATAAGAAGGTGAGGTCGAAATTTTTAAATGTAAATGAGTTTGTAACACTCCAAATCAAATCAGGATACGGATTACCAATTATAGTCTTATCATCATCATCGATTAAACCATCCCCATTTAAATCTTTTACATAGACATCCTGAGCTTCACCACCTACCGGGTGATATGGATTATTAATATATTCTAATGGGATGTCTCGATCAACAACCCATCCATAAAATGAAGAAATTGGATGTCCTTCAAGGTTTATCCATTCTGCAGCTCTTTTAGAATCAACATTTTGGATCTGACCATTGGACTCAGCAAAATCAACTAATTCATTTTCGTTTTTTGAGAATAAAAGTGTAGTTGACCATTTAAAATCCTCTTTGTTAATATTCCTGGTTCTGAATTCGACTTCAACCCCACTATTTTTAACTTCACCAAGATTTACAAGAGCATTATTAAATCCCGTTGTGCTTGAAATCGGATTGAAAAGTAATAACTGATCACTCGTTCTAACATAATAATCAATAGAGCCAGATAAAGTACCATCAAATAATACATAATCAATTGCCGGGTTAAATTCTCGAGATCTTTCCCATTGTAATTCCGGGTTAGCAATGTTTAATGCGTTAAAAGCCCCTACAATAGAATTATTAACTACAGCGGTGTTAGCCTCCAGTAGTGGTAAATATGGATAGTTATCAACCAGGTCGTTCCCTGTATTGAGTCTATTATTACCCGTAAAACCATAACTAGCACGTAGTTTTAGCTCATCTACGACTTTTGATGTAGCCATAAATGGTTCTTCAGATAGTCTCCAGCCAACCGAGAAAGCAGGGAAATTGCCAAATTTATTTTCAGGTCCAAATACAGAGCTTCCATCTCTTCTTATGCTAATTGAAGCTAAGAATTTATCCAGGTAAGAATAGTTTACTCGACCATAAAAAGACATGAAGTTATTTTCGAATGAACTTGATTCAGCACCTGCAATTTGAGTTGCAGCTGAAATTGTTTTTATCAAGTCTGAATCATATCCGGTACCCGTTATACTTTCTATTCGAGTATCATATGATTCGGCTGAAAATCCGGCAACAGCATTTATATCATGAGCTCCAATAGTTTTTTCATAGGTAAAATAATTTTCTGTAACAAGATGTATTCGATCTAGGTTAGAAACATCATATTGTGCAGCTGCAGCTCCGTTTCTATTGGATAAAACGCCTTGCCATCGGTCGCGTTTTGTGATTTGATAATCACCTGAGAAAACAGTTTTGAATTTTAAACCATCAATTATTTCATATTGTAGGTAGATGTTACCAAATGTTTTGAATTTGTAATCATTTCTATCTCTTTCCAGAACTTTAGCTGCAGGATTAGTATTAGAAGTGTTACTAATGTCAACAAGTTCACTACCGTCACCATACAAATCATAATTGTCAAAGTGTCGTTGGAGTGCATAATCGCCAATTTGGACATCAGGATATGTGTTTCTATCAACAAACTGAATTGTGTTCTCATCGTGATAAACTGGTAACCATGGTGTTTGACGTAAAATATCATGAGTCGAGCCGTCAAATCTTCTTCGATCCGAATATGACGGTGTTATTGAAGCTCCGAAAGATAACTTATCATTTATATCAGTATCTATTTTTAATCTTAGGTTGTATCGCTTAAAGTCATCAGTTAATAGAACACCTTCATCATGTAAATAACTTAGTGAGACACTGAATTTTGTTCTGTCGTTCCCACCACGAGCACTGATTGAATGGTTTTGTATGGTGCCTCCATCAAAAATTACATCCTGCCAATCTCTATCGATACCTATTAATTGTTTGTAAAGTGTTCGACTGGATAATTCCCCATTAGCAGCTAATTCAGCCTTAGCTGTTTCAGCTACTGAGAAATAGTATGCATCACTTTGGTATGCTTCTTTTACACCGTAATATCCATTATAGCTAAATTTGGTTTTCCCTGCCTTTCCTTGTTTAGTGGTAATTAATATAACGCCATTTGCACCTCTTGATCCATATATTGCTGAGGATGCTGCATCTTTTAATACCTCAAAAGATTCAACAGTATTCATATCCAGATTTGCTAAGAAATCATTGTCTACGACCAGTCCGTCAACTACAATAGCTGGGGCAGAACTTCCCGTAATAGATCCTGTTCCTCTTATTCGGATAGTAGGGGAAGATCCTGCTTCTCCTTCGGTTGAACGTATATTTACCCCAGATACTTGTCCAACTAAAGCTTCATCTACTCTGGATACGGGCATTTGATCCAGATTTTCGTTCTCTACTTTCGATATAGCTCCAGTTAAATGGCTTTTCTTTTGTGTTCCATAACCGACTACGACTATTTCTTCCATTTGGGTTATGTCTGGAGTCATTCTAATGTTAACTGTTGTTCGATTAGCAATCGGGACTTCAGTTTTTTCGAACCCAATAAATGTACAAACTAACACATCGTCCGGTGCTGCCGAAATTGTAAAGTTTCCATTTGCATCTGTGACTGTACCTTTTTTAGAATCTTTGATAAGAACAGTAACTCCTGGTAAAGGATAACCATCTTCGTCTGATAGAATTTGACCACTAACATTTTTGTTTTGGCCAAAAACTGATAAAATGCACATGCTAAAAAGAAGTGTCAGCAGACAGGTTTTAGACTGTGCAAAGCGCAGTAAATAGTTTTTCATGGTTTTAAGGGTATTATGATAATGCTGACAAAAAGAAAAAACGGGAAGTGTATTTCTCAAAAAGAGAAATAAGATTATTATATTTGTAATAATTGAATGGCTTGAAATACTGTTCAGTTTCGCGATTGAAGTATTTTGATGCCAATCTAACTTCCATGGATTAGCCTTGTGCTAATCCATCGTTGTTTCTGTATTACTCTTCATTATCATTGGTTTTAAGTTTATTTTGTTTGTTTGAATAATTCATTAAATCATCAAGATGAGCCCGCATTGCCAGGCTTGCATTTTCAGGTTCTTGATTTTCTATATGGTTTAATATTATTTTGTGCTCCTCTAATGCAAGAAGTGGTCGATCACCTTCACAGATATTATTTTTTTGAAAATATGTGAGAATGTCAGGAGTAACGAT
Organism: Mangrovivirga cuniculi; assembly: GCF_005166025.1. Lineage (NCBI taxonomy): Bacteria > Pseudomonadati > Bacteroidota > Cytophagia > Cytophagales > Mangrovivirgaceae > Mangrovivirga > Mangrovivirga cuniculi. The sequence goes on along the minus strand of NZ_CP028923.1, from coordinate 3,966,245 downwards.
TAGCATTAATGATTTTAATACTGAGTTTTTACTTGCTTCCGCTATTTTGAGATGGAACATTAAGTCATATTCCACTGAATCGACGCCGTCTTTAACAGCTTTTTCATACTCATTTAATGCATTATGCATTGCAACGATATCATCCCTGTTTCTTCGAATTGCTGCGTATTTTGCCGAGTTAACTTCAAGTATAACTCGTGTTTCAACAAGGGCATGAAAATCATTTCCTTCTAATTGGAGTACATCTGTAATCAAGCCCTCTAACGCAGTTATACCAAAGCCCGCTACAACAGTTCCGCTTTGTGGCAAGGTTTTTAAAATTCCATAAAACTCTAATTTCCTGATAGCATCTCTTACATATGTTCGTCCAACGCCAAATCTATCACACAGCATTCTTTCAGATGGTAATCTGTCACCAGGTTTTAGCTGACCCGTAGAGATAAGTTCTTTAATCTGTTGAATGATTTTATCAACAGGTTTTTCTATGACTATTTCACTGAAGTTATTTAATAATTCTTTTTTCATATCATCTAGTTTACCAGCGATTGGTCAACCAATTTATATAGATATTTTTTTTAATCAAAATATTATTTTAAAAAATTCACAAAAAATAGTCTTTGATTATGTGGTTAATTGATAGTTTAGAATTTGTGTTGGGCAAAATCTATGGTTGTTATAATTATGGTAAGCTTAGTGTTAAAAGATTAATTCATTTTTAGCTAATTAAAATTTAGATTTTTTTAAAAGAGAGAATTATTTGAGTTGATATATATAGTAGTGCCATTATTACTGGTTGTTCAATATTTTTTTAAGGGAGTGATTATTCTAATTGTTTGAATAATTATCTCTTGAAAAATAAATATTACCAGTGCCTCATTTAAAAAAAATAGATTCTCATATATTTGAAAATCCATAGTTGAATTCAAGACCATTTATAGTCTTTTAAATTTAATATAAGAGGTATTTAGTTGTTAGGACTTAATTTTAATCCTTTGGGCTATAATTCTATAGGCTTAAAACAAAAAAACCTGATCAAAAATGACCAGGCTTTACTCTTTGTGATCCCGCTGGGGCTCGAACCCAGGACCCTCTCCTTAAAAGGGAGATGCTCTACCAACTGAGCTACGGAATCGTCGTTTTTTTAACGTAAATTAAGGGTTTCAAGCTTGTTTTAATACAGTTGTTTCCCTTAATTGCGATGCAAAAATAACCACTCAGAGGTAAAATGCCACACTTAAGAATTATAATTTTATTATTTTTTTCGACCTTCCTGGTAATGGCTCAGGAGGAGGGTAGTGAAATGCCTCCAAATAAAGTTTTGCAAAAAGCTGACACTCTGTTTGTTCAGGGTGAATATACAGAAGCTTATAACCTTTATGAGAAACTTTATTTGGAAGAAAAAAAATATTCAAATTCGATGATGCTGAAGATGGCTTATATCAAAGAAGCACTTCAGGAATACCCCGAAACACTTTATCTGTTGGGTGTGGCTTATGATAAGACCAGGAATAATGTCATCAGGGAACACATGGCTAAAATAGCTGATGAAAATGATTATAAAGGGTATAGTGTGGATTCTGACTCTGCTCTGGCCTCATTTTATCAGCGATATAAGATTTATATTTTAATTGTAAATCTGGCGATTGTACTCCTGTTAACTGTATTAGTAAGGGTTGAAAGAAAGAAAAACAAATCATTCCCAATCGCCTCGTCGATATTTTTCTTTGTGTTTTTAGCATTCCTCGTTCTCCAGGTAAACTTTCTTACCCCAAATAAGAAAGGGATAATCTTTGAGGAGAAGACATTTATTATGGATGGTCCATCAGCCGGGGCTGACCTAATTAAAACTGTATCCCCGGGTCACCAGGTCGAAATCATCGATGAGCAGGATGTCTGGGCAAAGATTAAATGGGATGGTACTGAAGCGTATATAAAGAAGAAGTCATTGAGATATATGATTTGATCACATTAGTATCCTAAGCTAAAAGAAAATGACTGAAATCATTTTTATTATCGTTGAGTAATGTTATTGTAAGTACTTAACAGTTTTTATTTATCGGATTTGAAGTCAACGTAATTTGCCCTTTTAATCTTATCACCTTAAAATATTGCTTTGGTTTTAATTATAGAGACCAAATAAAAATTGCTCTTATCCAAAATTTTATATTCCAGAATTAATCTTCTTTTGGTTTATATAAAATGATGATTTGTATCAGTATAGCCAGGATTATAAGAATTATTATTTCAACTTGTGTAAATAAATTTATGGTTTTCATGGCTTCTTTGCTTAAAAGTATTTGCCTTCTGCCCTCTTTAAGTTGAATTTTTGATAAATCATGCAAATCGTGCACAATGTCATCTATTGTTTTAAAAAGGTTAATATCATTATCAAAATTGGAGTCAGCATACTTTTCTTCAAGACTATATAACTTTTTAAGTTCAGTCTTCAGGTTATTGAAAGTTTCCTGCTCTTCAGTGGTAAGCTTAGTTTGTTCGAATTTATTGATAAAGTCCTTAATGTCTTCATTTATTTTACGATTTTTCGATTTGAAAAATGCTGTATCTGAAGTGGCTAGAGCAATTTCCTTTTCTTGAATCAATAAAGTTATATCAAATATAAGATCGCTGGCTACCACTCTGTCTTCATATATTGTAGTAACCGAATTTTTCAGCCTGTTAAAATTCTCTTTATCGACCAGATTAGTCATTAAAACAATTAAGAAAACTAATAAGACAGCTATGACCCATTTTATCTTGTTAATTATTGTCATCGAGGATTACTTTTTGTTTTTAAGTGCTTTCTGAAAAATACTACATATCCTTTATACCTCCAAAAGGCTGATTTTCAATGAGGCTTATTAGTTTAGTAGTTTGAAATAATATCCTAAGGGTATATTTAATTAAATTAGCTAATGAGATTAAATCTAAAGGGTATAATGTACATTCTATTCTGACTTTGCTCCGGCCTCACTTTATCAGCGATATAAGAATTATAAATTAATTGTAAATCTGGCGATTGTTTTCCTGTTAACTGTATTAGAAAGGGTTGAAAGAAAGAAAAACAAATCATTCCCAATCGCCTCGTCGATATTTTTCTTTGTGTTTTTAGCATTCCTCGTTCTCCAGGTAAACTTTCTTACCCCAAATAAAAAAGGGATAATCTTTGAAAAGAAAACTTTAACAACGGATGGTCCATCGTCTGTCGCTGACCTAATTAAAACAGTTTCACCCGGTCCCCAGGTCGAAATTATCGATGAGCAGGATGTCTGGGCAAGGATCAAATGGGAAGGCACAGAGGCTTATGTCAAGAAGAAGTTTTTGCGGTATATGATTTGATTTTTCATTTATAGAAGTATGCTTCAGTAACTGATTTCTATTTAACCATATGATCAAATTTAAAAGCTGTCATTCTAAAAAAAAATGCTGAGAAATAGCTTAAAAGTATAAGAGTGAATTTTTATACTTTAAGCTGTTGTTTTTGGGGAAATGCAGGGTTATTTAACTCTCTTCATTTTTATCTTTCTATATATTTAATTCCATTGACCTCGTAACTAGAGGGTTAATTTAGCATCCTGCTATTTAAAAGATTGTTTTAGTTATTGTGTACAAGTTAAATCGGGTTTAGGTAGGGACCAATTAAATGCTGCAAATGCAAAAAAACTGCAATATTCTACTTTACCAACATCCCAGGAGGATAGATCTTGATTGAATTTATCCGCATAAGCAAACATGAATTCCATATTATAGACATTACTAACATTCCAATCAGAAATATCCTGATCAAATGCTTCTGCCCTTCTAAACATACTATTCATTCTTATCACATTTTTAACATCCCAGTTAGAAATATTCTGATTGAATGCTTTGCTTCGTTCAAACATTGAAACCATTCTTGTAACATTGCTAACATTCCAATTAGATATGTCTTGATTAAAACTGATTGTATGAGAAAACATGCTTTCCATATTAGTTACACTACTTACATCCCAAGTTGAAATGTCATTATTGAAAACCTGCGATTCACTAAACATATATTCCATATTTTGAACCTTACTTACATCCCATGCTGAGAGGTCTTGATTAAAGGATTTTGTTTTCCTAAACATGTTTTGCATATAAATTACGTTGCTTACATTCCAATTAGAAAGATCCTGATCAAAGAATTCTGTGCTATAGAACATGGTACTCATATTCGTGACATTACTCACATCCCATGTTGAGAGGTCTTGATTAAAAGCACTGGCTTCGGAAAACATTCCTGCCATATTAGTAACATTACTGACATTCCATGAAGATATATCCTGATTAAATGATTTTGCTGCAACGAATGTTGCTTGCATATTGGTTACATTGCTAACATCCCACCTGGAAATATTCTGATTAAAATTATATCTTGAACTAAATAATGATTTCATATCAGTTACAAATGTTGTTATTATGTGGGTTAAATCATCATTATATACATCCATCGAGCGAAGGATGCTATTATTAACAATTTTATACATTTCACCATTATACTCATATTCCTGACCAATCTCTGCTTCCTGTAAACAATATAAAGTAATTCCGTTTTCAGCTAACTGGATCATTTTTGGGCATCCGTTTTCATCAACAATGTATTTTGATGGTGTTTCAGGGCATTGGTCGATATAATCTTCAACACCATCTTTATCTGAATCGGATGAAATGTCTAAGAAGTTAGCAGTCAGGTTAATATCCTTATACATTCTCATGATTAGCGGGTTTGTAGTTGTTGTAATATCTCCCGTCCAACCTGTGAAAACATTCCCTGGATCTGGTGTGGCAGTTACAATTGCCGAATCATTTAACAAATACTCATCATATAGGGGAGATGCTGTTCCTTTCCCTTCAACTTGAGTTGTTAGTTTATAGATGATGATTTCTTCTTTTTCTTCTATTATTTCCTTTTCACAGCTTGATAATCCAAATAAAAGGAAGGCTAATAAAATATAATATCTGGTCATTTGGTCATTTATAAATGAAAATTAAAAAATTACTGCTGTGCACATCTAAGATAAGGTTTTGGTTTGCTCCAACTATAGGCTCCATTTGCAAATGCCAGGCACCAAATTACATTTGATACATTCCACGAAGAAAGGTTTTGGTTGAATGTTATTGCAGAAGAAAACATAAAACTCATGTCAGTCACATTACTTACATCCCATCCGGAAATGTCCTGGTTGAATTTTTGTGCATTACCAAACATAAAAGACATATCGGTTACATTACTAACATCCCATTCCGATATATCCTGATTGAAACTCCAGGCTCGACCAAACATTGTTTGCATATTAGTTACTTTACTCACATCCCATTTAGATATATCCTGGTTGAAACTTTCGGCATGGTGAAACATAGATTCCATATTAGTCACGTTGCTCACATCCCAATTTGATATGTCCGAATTAAAAAACTCTGCATAAAAGAACATATGTTGCATGTCAACAACATTGCTTACATCCCAGGTTGAAATATCCTGATTAATGAACTTAGTATCAAACAAAGAATTCATATCAGTGATGAATGTTGTAATTACGTGAGTTACATCCTCATTATATGCTGCCATAGTATAAAGCCTGGCACTATCAACAATTTCATACATTTCACCATTATAAGGATATTTCTTTCCGATTTCTGCCTGAGGCAGGCAATATAAGGTGACACCATTATCAGCTAACTGAATCATGTCTGCATCAGTGATCTCTCTGAAATTTGCAGTGATATTAAGGTTTTCTTTCAATATCACTTCTAATGGGTTTTCATCCGAAGTAATATCACCTGTCCAGCCATCGAATATGTATCCTTCATCCGCAATCGCGGTTAATAAAACAGTGTCCCCTGGCATTGGGTCTTCATCCGATTGATTTATTGAGCCAGATCCATCAACTTGAGTAGTTAATGTATTTGTGGGAATTACTTCTTCTTTTTCACAGCTTGATAATCCCAATAAAAGGAAAGCTAAAAAAATGTAGTACTTGTTCATTTTTTATATGTTTTAAAAATAGCATGACGATAAAAGGAGACCTTAATTGAGATAGTTATGTCTGGATAAAAAAATACTTATCCTCAGGAAAAATGGTTGAATTATCTGAATTGTAAACTCTTATTTATCGTGATATGAAATTCAATAGTTAATAAATTACTCGATGCGAAAATAAATTTTTATCTCTCAAAAACAAAATGTCATTTTATGTTTAATGCCAGTTTTCGATCAATGATAATTATTGTCCGGTTAGATTTTCAGGTTAAGTGCTACAAAAAAATCAGCCTCTCAAGACTGATTTTTTCAATTTATTATATCAAAAAACACCTTACTTAACCGGAGAGCCCTCTTCTTTTTTCATGTGGTTATAAACCATCTTGTCAGTAAGCTTAGGAAAGAACTTATTGAGTAATCGTCCCATCTTCGTTTCAAAGCCCATATACAATTCTCTCTTTTTCTTTTTTGTAGCCTTGAATATTCTTAAAGCAACTTCTTCTGAGGACATCATTTTCCCCTCTTCATAAGGTGATTTACCTTGTGCCTCTCCCTTGGCAGTCAAAGCGGTATTTCTGATGTTTGATTCTGTATAGCCCGGGTAAACGGTCATTACATGAATATTTTTTGGTATAAGTTCCAGTCTAAGTGCTTCAAGAAAACCTCCTAATGCAAATTTTGACGCTGTATAGGCTGTCCTCGCGGGGGTTCCTTTAAAACCATTAAATGAAGAAACGCCAATAATACTTCCTTTCGATTTTTTTAAATAGGGAAGTGCAGCCTTGATCAGAAAAACAGGTCCGTATAGATTAACATTCATGACCTTTTCAAAAACCTTCATATCCAGGTCTTCAAACATTGCCCGCATGCTGATTCCGGCATTAGCAATAAGGATATCAATGCCTCCATAGGTGTTGATCGTTTCACTTACTGTTCGGTAATTATCGTCTTCAGATGAAGAGTCAGCCTGAATTGCCAGGCATTCAATTCCTTCAGAATGTAGTTTGTTTTTTTGCTCTTCCAGTTTTTCTTTATTTCTTCCGGTAATAGCAATTCGGGCTCCTTCTTTACCAAATACTTCTGAAAGGGCTTTGCCAATTCCTGAACTTCCTCCTGTAATTAAAACGATCTTATCCTTCATCCTTCATTTAATTTATCTGCAAAACTACAACAAATATGGATAAAGGTTAATCGGTTAATAAATCAATTACCTCTCAATAAAGATATGTGCCCTTTATAACTTCGGTTACTATATTTAATCTCGTAAAAATAAATACCGGCAGAATTGTCATTTCCATCCCAGTAGAAATCTCTTTCCTTAGTATGGTAAACTTCCTGTCCCCATCGGTTTACGATAGTTATACCTTCGTACTGATTAGAACAATTATCCGGTGGAAGGATGAATGAATTATCGCAATCTCCAAATTCACAACTAACAAAGGCATCATTTATACCATCGCCGTTGGCAGTAATTACGTTAGCGGGCTCATAACCATCAAAATTTGATTCATCATCAGCTAAGGTTATGGAAACGGTAGCAGTATCAAACTTAGGATTACATTTATCAACATCTTTTACAAGTATTTGCATGTCGAATGAAACCGGACTCAGGCCCGGATTCAGGTCAGAACATTCGGGACTCCAGCTTAAAACGCCATTTAATTCATCAAATCGTGAGAGATATTCAAATTTCAAACTATCAGGTAGATCTCTGGTGTTTAATCCAAATAACTGTGCGAATATCGAATCCGAATCAAAGTCGTATGCATCAAATGGCAAGACAAAATTATCTCCAGGGGCAATCGTTACTTCAGTTCGATCTAAATTTAATTCGGGTGCGACATTATCCTGTCTAATAATCGTTAATGATATTCTCAATGTATCTGAAAGTGGCTGAGGGCAGTTGTCATCTATAGCCACGAAATCAATTATCATTGGCTCGTTGATGATATAAGGGCAATCCGGTATACAAATACTTGTTTTTAAGGTGTCTTCACTTCCGTTTAGAAATCCACTTTTAATACTAAATAAGCCATCAATATCTGATGCACTAAAGTTTACAGGTATCGCCTTAATTTCAACATTCTCGCCTCCGTCTTCATCCTGTATAAAGAATTCGAGGCATGTCTGATCTTCACCACTGAAAACAACTTCAATATCATTATCTGTTATTTCATTTGTTTCTGGTTCATTAACGGTAAGCTTTGGTTTGTTACCTTCAGTAGGGCAGTCAATAATGAGCATTTGAAAATCACGCCTTACTTCACCTATTTTTTTACCATTTCTAAATTCTTCTACCTTAACAGCAAATACAAATAGTCCTGTAAGAGAAGGATTTAAGAATAAAAGGCCTTCATTTGATATCGATATTTCGGGATTGCCCGGAATCATATTTTCAAGTGAATAACCGGGCTGGAAAACAACTTCAGGATAAGGTGCCGGTGTAGCTGGGGGAAGTGGAACAGCTTCTACTACACTCAATGGATGTACCAGGGAATATGCAAGGCTGTCACCATCAGTATCTATTCCGGAAAAATCAGCTTCAAAATATCTATTCACACATGCATAATCTCTTAATGGTTCGAAATTGATCGGTGTTGAATTATTGGTTGGAATTCCATTTTCATCTACTACTGCCGGGAATTCGGTATAAAAAGTTTGACCGGCACCTATGCCCCCGGTTTCAGGATCAGAACTGAAAATATTATCAATCACATAATTTCTGCAGCATCTTGCCCAGGTTATATAATACCCTTCCTGATCATTATATCGTTCCGGGTCGAGATAAATTGTCGCTTCATAAACAATTTTTTTTGTGAGAAGCCTGGCATCCACACATTCTGGCTGGGAATATTCTACAAGATTATTCGAGAATTGAGGCATGGTTATGCTTGTTCGCATAGCACCGGTTCTTTTTTCCCATAGATAAAGTGTAACCTCCTGATCTTCGGCACCTGGTAAGCCGTTTACCTGATCAAAATATAAAGTCATTATTACTTTATAATTAAAGCCGTTTTGGTGCTGTAGTGTTATTTCTCCACCAACTATATGAGATGCTTTGATTTGACAGGTTGAGGTTATAAAAATAATTATAACAATAAAAATATTTTTCATAACTATATAAATATAACATATATACTTGATTATTATAGTGTTGACCATTTTACTTTTTTATAGTTTTGCAATCTGATGGGAAGAAAAAGTAGAATAATAGACTCTTTAGAGATTACCGGAATTGCTGATAAAGGCCGTGGAGTGGGTAGAACAGCCAATAAAGTCGTTTTTGTTGACGGTGCGGTACCCGGTGATATAGTAAAAGTAAAGGTTAATAAAAATAAACCTTCATATGCCGAGGGTAAGGTGTTAGCTAATTTATCTCCATCGCCATTCAGGGAGGAAGCTTTTTGCGAGCATTTCAGATTATGTGGCGGGTGTAAATGGCAGGATCTTGCCTATGAAAAGCAACTTGAATTTAAGCATGTTCAAGTAGTAGAATCTTTTAAACGGATTGGAGGGGTTCAGGATGTTGAGATCGAAAGCCCTTTAGGTTCTGCCAAAACGACTTTTTATAGAAATAAGCTTGAATACACTTTTAGTAACCAACGATGGCTTGAAGAGGATGAAATTGCCTCAGAAGAAGATCTGGACCGAAACGGTGTAGGTTTTCATATTCCGGGACGTCACGACAGAGTGGTGGATGTGAAAAAATGCTGGCTTCAAACTGAATCAAGTAATGAGATAAGAAATGCTTTGAGGGATTTTTCTATTGAAAATGATCTTTCTTATTACGATTTTAAATCTCATACAGGGTTATTGAGAAATCTTATTATCCGAACTTCTTCAATAGGAGAGCTAATGGTGATCGTTCAATTTGGTGAGGATCAACCTGAAAAAATTAAGTTGGTAATGGAATTTCTGAAGAATGAATTCTCTGAAATAACCAGTCTCCAGTATATCGTGAATTTAAAGAAAAACGAAACATTTTTTGATCAGGAAGTAATTGTTTATCACGGTAAGCCTGATATTGAAGAAAGAATGCCTCTCGGGAAAGGAAGTGATGAGTATCTTTCTTTTATGATCAGCCCTAAATCATTTTACCAGACAAATAGCGACCAGGCTTTTGAATTATATAATCTGGCCAGAGAATTTGCTGACCTTAATGGAGATGAAGTTGTTTATGATTTATATACCGGAACGGGAACAATAGCTAATTTTGTCGCTTCTTCTGCCAAAAAGGTTGTAGGAATAGAATATGTGGAGGCAGCAGTGGAAGATGCAAGGGTGAATTCTTCTAATAACGATGTTGATAACACAGTTTTTTATGCCGGAGACATGAAAGATCTCCTGAATAAGGACATGTTTGAGAAAGAAGGTTATCCCGATACAGTAATTACTGATCCACCACGCGCAGGAATGCACAAGGATGTTGTAAGTGCTTTATTAGAGGCACAACCTAAGAGAATCGTATACGTTAGTTGTAATCCTGCTACCCAGGCACGTGATATAGCCTTATTAGCAGATAAATACGAAGTAAAAAGAATTAAACCGGTGGATATGTTTCCGCATACTCACCACATTGAAAATGTTGCACTTTTAGATCTTAAATAAAATGCAGAACGATCCGGAATTAAATTTAAAAGGGAAATACCTCGGGACAATTACTAAAGATTTTGCTGTAATTGCTGATACTTTAAAAGAAGCCAGTTACCAGATAAGGTCAAGAAAATTTAGTGAACATCCGATTTTTCCTGTTTCAAAAGTTGATCAGCCAATAGGACAAATGCTGATTGCTAAGGAAGAAATGGCTATCGATTGGAATGTTTATGCCACTTATTTAGATGAATTTGTTCAGCGTAAACTTATCGAAGAAGATAAAGTAGAAGAATTTAAACAATCGTATAAGGATCCCGATGAATTTTGTTGCCTGTTTGTAGTCGATCAGGATTTTACAAATTTCATTTACATTCCTTATCCGGAAGATTAAATAAAAGCCCCGATTTCGGGGCTTTTTTAATTATTTAAGATGTTGCCATCCCTGTGCTTTGAGTTCCACTACCTGGTTGTTCTTTGTAACAAAATTCATGCCTTTACTTTTTGCATGCATATATCCGATAGTGGTTAGCTCCATATGATTTTTAATTTTTTCATAATCTTCTTGTGAGATTGTGAATAGCAATTCATAATCTTCACCACCATTTAAAGCAGCTGTATTCGGATCAATATTAAATTCTACAGCTGTTTCATATGTTTTAGTTGCTATCGGAACTTTGTCTTCGTAGATCTGAACACCTAATTCTGACTGCGAGGCAATATGAAATAATTCACTTGCAAGTCCATCGCTAATATCGATCATCGCAGTAGGAAGAATACCTAATTCCTTCAGCTCATACACTACATCCATACGAGCTTTTGGTTTTAATTGCCTTTCAACTACATAAGAGTATTTCGTCAGGTCAGGTTGAATGTCCGGATTGCTTTTATAAGCTTGTTTTTCTCTTTCAAGAACATTGAGTCCCATGAAAGCTCCACCAAGATCACCGGAAACACAGATAATGTCTTTATCTTTAGCTGAATTTCTTCTGACTATCTTGTCCTGAGCCTGATGGCCAATCGCAGTAACGGAAATAACCAGCCCTGATCCTGAGGATGTCGTGTCTCCACCGATTAAATCTACTTTATAATCATCACAAGCTGCATAAATCCCTTTGTATAAAGCTTCAACTGCTTCCAGCGAAAACCGGTTACTAAGTCCTAAATTGACTGTAATTTGTTTAGGAATTCCATTCATGGCAGCTATATCTGAAACATTTACAGCTACTGCCTTATATCCCAAATGTGTCAATGGAGTATAACTCAGGTCAAAGTGGATGCCCTCCAGGAGCATATCCGTTGTAATCAGTGTCTGATCATCATTTTTAACTATCGCAGCATCATCACCCACACCGAGAATAGACTCCTCGTGCTGAATTTTGATGTTTTTGGTCATTTCCTTAATGAGCCCAAACTCACCTAATTTCCCAAGTTCTGTCCTTGATGTATTATTTTCCTGTTGATTGCTTTCTTTTTCATGCGACAAATTTACAATTATTTAATACTATCTTTAAATTGCATCTATTAAAGTTTAAACCAGCTTGATATGAAGATTTTTAAAGCAGTTGTATTATTATTGTTTGTTGTTGGTTTTTTCGCTTCATGCGGACCTAAGCCATATTACAAAACTGCAGAGGGTAAAAAGAAGCAGAAGCGATATGAAAAAACCCTCTATAACCAGAAGGATTATTACGGTAACTGATTATTCTGCATCCTGACATAATTCGATCAGGACTCCATGATTGTCTTTTGGATGAACGAAACAAATCAGTTTGTTGTCGGCACCCTTTTTAGGTTCTTCATTCAATAATTTAAATCCTTCGGATCTAAGTCTATCCATTTCAGCTTTGATGTCTTTTACAGCAAAAGCGATATGGTGGATGCCTTCTCCTTTTTTCTCGATAAACTTATTTATCGGACTGTTTTCATGTGAAGCTTCCAGTAATTCGATCTTAGATTCACCCGTTTGAAAAAATAAGGTAGTAACACCTTCAGATTCGACTTTTTCTTCTTTATAGGGT